>NZ_AKWX02000004.1:782500-916783 GCF_000306115.2 Leptospira wolffii serovar Khorat str. Khorat-H2 | reverse complement strand
CATTTGTAACCGGTCTTCCTACTTATACCAAATGTCTCACAAAGAGAACTCATCGATACATTACCATCGCAGACTGCTGCAATGAATTTTACTTTCTCGTCCATAGGTGACACCTCTTTCCACGGCAAAGGATTAGCCCTCCTTTGCATACGTTTAGTGTTACCTATGTTCCCGGTCTATTTTGTTACCCATGTCTCCGGTTTGTACCCCAGGGAGGGGGCGTTTTCGGGCCATTCCGCGGAATAGAACTTCCGTTCTGTTGGATACCTGCGTGGGGATTTTCTAACCGCATTTAGGCGATTCTATTCAGGAATCGTGCCAACCATTATTAAATAACGAATATATTAATAAGATAGAGACTGGAGAGGAGGGTCTTTGGGCCATATTCTGTTCTAAAACGGTACATTCCGCGCTTAATTATTAAACGAATTCAAAAAAATGTATATAAAAACTTCTTGCAAGAACATGAAAAAGACGTTCTTTAATTGTCGATGGAAATCTATCTTTGGAAAGGCGATATCACGACTGTGCAAACGGATGCGATCGTAAACGCCGCCAATTCTTCGCTTTTACGGGGAGGGGGCGTAGACGGAGCTATCCATAGGGCCGGAGGTCCTAAAATCGCCGAAGAATGCAGGATTCTGAAATTGAAAAAATATCCGGAAGGTCTTCCTACCGGACAATGCGCTTTGACTTCGGGAGGGGAACTTCCCGCCAAATACGTGATCCACGCGGTCGGGCCCGTCTGGAAGGGAGGAGATTTTTGGGAAGCCTCCTTGCTGGAGAGCTGCTATAAGAATATCCTGACCATCGCCCAAGAAAGAGGATTCGATTCCTTGGCGGTCCCCAGTATCAGCACTGGTATATTCTCTTATCCTAAAGAACTAGCGGCTCCGATCGCGATCCGGACTATAATCGCGCATAAGGAACATTTTCCTAGAAAATTAGCCCTCGTTTGCTTCGATGAAGAAACGGAAAAACTCTATCGGGAGAATCTCGTATCCCTCGGTGTGGATTTTATCGAAGGGATCTTTTGATTCTCCCCGAGATTATATTTTCTTAAAGACCCAAACCTGCGGCGTTCCCGCATGTCGCGAATAGATTCTGACCAATCGGAAACGAACCGTCGGAAGTTACCACCCCGAGAGAATTATTGATCGAGTTCGAAATTCGATTCTTGTTCACGCAGGATCCGGAAGAATCGTTGCATTGTACGCTATTCGGTAGCGATCCTGTCCCCGTCGCAAAATCGTTCAGCCAAGTGGCAAAATTTACTCCGCCGCTTACCAAGGAATACATATCGTTATAAGTAGTGATCGTATGCACGTCCCCAGGAGCTAGATAATAACGATAGTTCGTAGGAGCGCTCGTCTGCACTCCCTTCATTTTGGAGATCGCCTGCTTGGACCAATCGCAGGTAGTGTAATTATTAGAAGAAGAACTATTGCCGTCCGTCAGAGAGCTGCCGTCGCTATCCCCATAGATCGCCGAGTAAGATCTACCGCTCTGATTCGGGTCATTGGTCGTGTTATCATTATAGACTATGGTGGCAGCGTTAATCTTATTGATTTGTCCCATCACATTATAAAAGAATCTTTGGTTCCCGTCGAATATCGCGGTATATTGACCGATCCGATCGTTTGGATATTCTGCGGCCACTTTCTTGAAGTAGTCATCGACGGAAGAAGTGCCGATCGTGGTGTATGTGGACCCGATTCCGTTCACCCATTGGGGAAGATTGGAATTTGAAATGGTCACAGAACTTCCGCTCCCGTTTCCTATCCCATGTTCCACTCCCCAGGAGCTATCCAGTTTGGGAAAGAATGCCGCACCGGTTCCGTAGGCGGCCGTAGGCACGATTCCGTTGGAAGCGTCCGAAAGCATTCTCACGTCCGCTCCGGAGCTGATTGTGGTTACCGTTTCCCGAATGATAGGGTAGTTGAGTAAGGTACCGTAGCCTCCGGCGCTTTGGCCTATTACGAAAACGTTATCTAATTGAGGATAAGCGCTCTGCACGAATTTCAGGACCGAAATCACGTTATCGTATCCGTTATGATGCAGCGTGCCTCTGGTATAAGTCGTGCTTTTGCTTCCTATATGAAGATCCCCTGTGCAATACGGCACAAAAATCACATCGTAATCTTTGAACGGATTGGCCCCCACGCCTTGATCGATGACTCCCTTGAAGATGATATCCAAAGCGAAATCGGGAACCGAATTCAATTGATTAAAATAGGTGGTGGTATTAGAACCGAAGCAATTTGCGTCATCCCAGCAGGCCCCGCCTCCCATGAAATTGATGAGCAATTTGGTGTTCGCATTCTTCATCGTTCTGCGGAAGAAATAGAAATTTACGTTGTTCGGAGCCCCGGAGCATTTCGGATCGAAAGTAGCGGTATACGTAAATGCCCCATCCTTGTGATCTACTTGCGTAGTGAAAGTATCCGCGACAGGGGTGATTCTTACATAAGGCGTGTTTAGAAGATCCAGAACTGCGAGGCCCAAAACTTTCTCGGCAGTGTCGTCTTTTTTATGAGTAGAGCAGGCTATTAAAAAGAATAGTATAGATATCCAAAACGATTTGCGGTTCATAATCCCATTTTGCCTACCGATTGCAGTCTTTCGCGAATGAGGCAAAATAGGATTATATACGGGTCTATTTAAATGTCAAGGGAAGCAGGTTTCGTAGAGATCCTTATTGGAAGAATAAGAATCGTGAGAAGTGGCTCTTTTTAGTAAATCGTTGTATTGAGTGGATCCGAAATTCGTATCCGTGCAAGGATGAGATCCGGATCCTCCCTCGCAGTTTACCTTTTGAGGGGATCCGAGCGGATCTATCACTTGGGTCAGCCAAGTATTGAAATTGATTCCGTTACTGACAAGACTGTACATGGAGTTGTCCGTGGTCTTGGTATGTATATCTCCGGGAGCGATATAGTAATAATACTTGGATCCGGTGGTGTCCAACATGGCTTGTCTTGCAGTGGACGCCCAATTGCAATTGGAAGGAATACCCGCTCCTGCAGTATCGGCAACCTCGCTTGCATCTCCCGGTCCGAAATAAGAAGCGCTATCCGTATATCCTCCTCCGTCTATGACCCCCATCACATGGAAAAACCATCTCCGAGTAGAATCGAATAGAGCCGTATATTGGCCCACCGTATCCGTGAAATATTCGGCAGTGATTTGACTCAGATAGTCTTGGATAGAGGGAGAATTGCTTAGATAAGTGGAGGTTATAGTTCCGGTCCAGTCCGGAATATTCTGGGCTCCTTTCCATTTGTCGCGAACCACGTTTTGGAAGAATCCGCTGGTAACTGCCCCGTTGGACGCGTCCGCTATAAGTCGAACTTTAGGATTGTTCGTAAAACGGGCAGTCTCTTTGAGCGCTTGGCGAATATGCGGATAATTCAATATGGCTCCGTAGCCTCCCGCACTCTGGCCCGCGATCACCACGTCCGTCACCTGGGTGTAATTGTCCTGGATGAATTTCAGAACTGAAAGAACGTTATCGTGACCCCTATGATGGTAAAAATCGGGATCCGTGGCATACGGGTCGTCGTAACCGGACGGAGTTGCAATGTCCGCGGATCCGAAATGCAAATCTCCCGTGCAGTAAGGAATGAATAGAATATCATAATCCTTTAATGGATTGGAGGCGACTCCCTGATCCATGATTCCTTGGAAGGCGTATCGAACGAATAAATCCGGAAGGCTGTTTAGAAAGTTCAGGAAAGTAGTAGTCTCTTTACCGAAACAATTGGAATTGCTCCAGCAGGCTCCTCCTCCCATGAAGTTTACGAGTAACTTTGGATTGTTTCCCGAGACTCTTTTGTGAAAGAAATAAAAAGTGGTATTGTTTGCGTTTCCGAAACAGCTAGGAGTATAAGAACGACCGTTCGGACCTTCGTAAGTGGAATTCGAATTTGGGATAATGATGGAACCTGGTTGTGGAACGATCTTGACATAAGGATTGTACAAAGCTTCCGCTAATACGAGACCAGCGACTGCTTTCGTGTTGTCCGGCTCGTTTTTAGTACATTGGAAGAATAGAATAAGACAGAGAAAGAAAAAGCTTCGGAAAATTCGGGAAAACACTAGAGTTAGACTCCTGTCCGATATAAATCGGCGCCTGGGCTTTCCGATTTCCTCCGAGGCTATCTCCGTACCGTAAAAAGTCAAACTCATATCTCCTACATCTCTTCTTGGACCAAACGATCGTTATGATTCCCGCGAGCTAAGAACGAGCGTTTATCCGACCGAAATTCTATACGAGGATCTATATTTTGAGTACGATTTTACCTCTCGTATGGAGTTTCGAGATTTTTTCTTGGGCCAGGGCCGCCTCTTTCAGAGGAAAAATTTCGTTTAGATGGACCTTGATCTTTCCGGAGTCGATTAGATCGGAAAGAATCTCCAGTTGTTTTGAATTAGGTTCCACGAAGTGATAGACGCCTTTGTAGGAAGAAGAGGGAAATTCCGTCATGATCAGGGAGACCAGGACCCCTTCCGGTTTTACGCAGGCTCCTACTTGGGTAAAGCTTTCTCCTCCGATACAATCCAATACGAGATCCGCTCCTTCCGAAAAACGTTTCTTATATGAGTCGGATACGGAACCTTCTGCATAATCCAAGAATTCGTCCGCTCCCAATCCTCTTACATAATTCTCATTTCTGGAACTCGCAATCGCGACGACCTGAGCGCCTTTCTCCTTTGCGAGTTGGATCGCATACGAACCGACTCCTCCGCTCGCTCCCAACACCAAGACCCGTTGTCCCGGATGAAATCCCGCGACTTGAAAAAGACACTGGTAGGCGGTGAGACCGGAAAGAGGAACGGCTGCGGCTTCCTCGTGAGTTAAAGATTCGGGTTTCTTGGCAAGATACGATTCAGGAAGAGAAATATATTCCGCATAGGATCCGTTTTCGATCCAGGTTCTTCTGCAATAGGAAAAAACTTCCTCCCCGATTTCGAAGCGTCTTGCCGAGTGGCCTCTTTCTACCACGGTTCCGGAAAACTCCCAGCCCGGGACGATAGGAAGCGTGTTCGGCATTCTGGACTGGAGTCTTCCTTCTCGGATTTTCCAATCCACCGGATTCACTCCGGAGGCGGAGATTCTTACCAATATTTCTCCTTCTCCGGGCCTGGGGACGGGGAGATCCACCAATTGTAGGACCTCCGACGTTCCGAATTCTTTGAATTGGACTGCTTTCATATTCTCATCGTTCCTTAGACAAAAAGAATGAATTGAGTAATGGGGGCGAGAAAAGAAACTGGAGCTATTCTGAATATTTTCGAAATTAAAGGAGGGGAATGTGGATCTTTTTGACGATTTAAAGGAAATCGAAGGAAATATCGTCCCCGTAGATTCCATACTTCCTCCGGATCTATTTCTGATTCCGATCAAGACCCGACCGGTTTTTCCCGGGATTATTACCCCTTTAATCGTTCCTGGCGGAAAATTCGCTAAGGCAGTGGACGAGGCGCTCAAGGGAAATTCCTTTATAGGACTCGTGCTATTGAGGGACGAGGAGAATGAGAAAAAGACCGAGGAGAATATCTACTCTTTCGGAGTCGTTGCTAAAATTCTCAAGAAAGTTAATCTCCCGGACGGTGCGGTCAATATACTCATCAATACCGTTAGACGATTCAAGATAGAATCCTTCGCTTCCGTGGACCCCCTACTCGTAGCGAAAGTGACTTATCCGGAAGAAGAACCCGGGGCTTCCAAAAACACGATCAAAGCCATGATGCGTACCCTTCTCATCATGACCCGCGAACTCGCTCAGAATAATCCGCTCTTCACGGAAGAAATGAAACTCACCATGCTGAACGTGAACGAGCCTGGAAAAATGGCCGATTTCGTATGCAGTATTCTGAATATAGAAAAAGAAGATTATCAATCGGTAATAGAATCGATCAACTTGAAGGATAGGATCGAGAAGGTTCTCCTCCATCTCAAGAAAGAAATCGATCTGGTCAGTCTGCAAAGGGAAATCCAGGACAATATCCAAGATAAGATCGATAAGCAGCAGAGACAATTCTTCCTGAGGGAACAATTGAAGGCGATCCAGGCCGAACTCGGCCAGAAAGACGGCAAATACGAGAAGAAATACGAAAAATTCCTGGAGAGACTAAAAGCCATTCCGGCCGATCCGGAAGTGATCGAGGAAGTGGAAAGAGAATTGGACAAGTTCCAATACACGGATCAAAATACCGCGGATTATAACGTTATCCGAAATTACTTGGATATTTTGGAAAGTCTTCCCTGGGAAGCGGCTCCGGAAAGGGAAATCGATCTGGAAAAAGCTCGAAAAACCCTGGATCGAGATCATTATAAGCTGGACGACGTGAAGGAAAGGATTCTGGAATTTCTCGCGGTTAAAAAGTTGAAGCCTACCGAGAAAGGTTCCATTCTTCTTTTGGTGGGACCTCCCGGTGTGGGAAAAACTTCCATCGCTAAATCCGTTGCCGAAGCCATGGGTAGGAAGTATTTCCGATTCTCGGTGGGAGGCATGAGGGACGAGGCCGAGATCAAAGGTCATAGGCGTACTTATATAGGATCCATGCCCGGAAAAATCATCACCGCCCTTAGGATCACTAAGGAAAAAGATCCGGTCATTCTTCTGGACGAGATAGATAAGTTGGGGCTCGGAATGCAGGGAGATCCGTCCGCAGCTTTGTTGGAAGTATTGGATCCTGAGCAGAATAAGACTTTTCGGGACCATTACTTGGATCTACCCTTCGATCTTTCTTCCGTCTTTTTTATCGCTACCGCGAATACTTTGGATAGCATCAGTAGGATTCTTCTGGATCGGATGGAAGTGATCAATCTCTCGGGCTATATTACCGACGAGAAGATACAGATCTTTACCAAATATCTTTGGAAGAAGGTTCTGGAGAAAAACGGAATCGAGTCCCGGGGAATCCAGATGGATAAGAAAGCCGTAATATCCCTGATCGATCATTACTCCAGGGAATCCGGAGTGAGGGGATTGGAAAAGCAGACGGATAAGTTGGCGAGAAAACTCGCCTTGCAAATCGTCAAGGGAGAATCCTTTCCTAAGACCATCCAGGCTTCCGATCTCGAGAAACTTTTGGGCGTTCCTAAATATGTGGACGATCGCATGATCAAGCCTACCGTTCCCGGAACGGCTTTGGGACTGGCCTGGACATCTGTGGGAGGAGCGACTCTTCTCGTCGAGGCCGTCTTTATCAAAGGCAAGGGTGGGATCGTTCTCACGGGGATGATCGGAAAAACAATGGAGGAATCCTCCAGCATTGCTCTGAGTTATATTAAGAATTTCTTAGGTTCCGAGGATCTTTTCTCCGAAAAGACGGTGCATCTGCATGTGCCCGACGGAGCGACTCCTAAGGACGGACCTAGCGCGGGAATTACTATGGCTACCGCCATTCTTTCCTTAGTGATCGGAAAAAGGATCAAACTCGGATTCGGTATGACGGGGGAGATCACTTTGACCGGAGAGGTTTTACCGATCGGAGGACTCAGGGAAAAAATCGTGGCGGCTAAAAGAGTAGGCGTGCATAAGATCATATTCCCTTCGGATAACAGGCCTCAGTTGGACGAAATTCCGGATTATGTGAAGAAGGGTATGGAGTTCTTTCCTGTGAGTCGTTACGAAGAAGTGGCGCGTCTTTTATTCGATCCCAAGGTGGTGGATTCCTATTTCAAGCCCAGCGATTCCATTCCGACGGATTCCAAAAAGATAAAGGCTCCCTCTCCGAAAAAGAAATCCGTCCGTAAAAAATCGTAGTTCATCAGGAGAGTAAATTACGATTTCTTGACGTTTCTCTTGGGGAAACGAGGGCTAAAAATATTGACTCGAGAGGCGGGTCCTCGTTTGAATCCAAATATGCAATTCGTATCGGATCTGCGTAGGGTTTTTCTAATCGTCCTTTTTCTATTCTTCGGGCATTGCAAGGCTTCGGGCGGATATAATCCTGCGGATCCGGGAACTTCCGAGTTCCTGCAAACCCAATTTCTGAAATGTATGTTGGGAGAATTGGCGGAATGTATGAAGGAACCCCCGCCGCCCGCGGCTCCTACGATCGTGTACCAGAAGAATCTGTTGGACATCTTGGATTTCTATTTGGGTAAGTCCTCCTCTTACTCTCCGACGGTAACCGGCACATTGCCCATTAGCTATTCAATTTCCGGATCCGTTCCCGGAGGGCTCGCTTTCAATTCTTCCACCGGAACCGTTTCCGGAACTCCGACGGGAGCCGGATCTTCCATATCGCTTACCGTAACAGCGACCAATTCTCTGGGATCCTCTACAGACACTTTCGAATTGGATGTTTGGGATTCCGGCGCGATTCCGGACACTGGAAAAACGGGATGCACAGATAACGTCGGAAGCGCTGCTGGATGTTACGAGCAAGACGGGACCTATTCCAATATACCCGGGTTCCGAATTTATTCCGGACCAAGCATACATCCGACTCTTACGAACCAGCAAGTCTCGGTGGATCGAGTCCGAGGATTATATTGGAAGACTTGTGCCGAAGGCCAGACGGATCCAAGTTGCTCCGGACCTTCCACTCTAGGGGATTGGTATTCCGCGGGCGCCGCTTGCTCTAATTTAAATGCAGGGCAAGGCTATGCGGGCTTTAAGAATTGGAGGCTTCCTAGTATGAAGGAATTATATACCCTCGTTTATTTAGGATCTTCCACTCCGTTGATAGAAGCGACTTATTTTCCCGGAGCGGAATCGGTGGGTTTTTGGTCGTCCACTCCGAATGCGAATAGTTCGGTACAAGCATATGGAATCAGCTTCTCGACCGGGGCTTCGATGTCGTATAACGTATATTCTACTTTAGCGACGCGCTGCGTGGCGGGAAATTCTTTGGATGCTCCGGTTTTTAATGACCTAGGAAACGGAGTAGTCCAAGAGCAAAAAACGGGTCTATATTACCAAAAATGCAATAACGGTGAAACCTATAGTGCCGGATCCTGTTCGGGCGGTCCGAACGCGATAGATTGGGAATCGGCCATTGCGATTTGCGACAGTTTCAATTTGGCATCCTTGAATTGGAGGCTCCCGAATCTGAACGAGTTGCATCTATTGACCGATTATACGGTCGCCTCGGGCCCGAAAGTATATTCGATATTCTATGCGACTCCCGGGGCCTTGTATTGGAGTTCAAGTCCCGTAGCCGGAGGTATGACGGAGAACCAAGCCTTCGGTACGGCCATCGACGCCGGAGAAATGCAAATCCAGTCCAAGGGCAATTACCTGCAATTCAGATGCGTAAGTAGCGGCCCTTAAGGTTCACCAAAAGAATTTGCATTTTGGACCTCCTTTCCGATCCTGTTCGAAGGAGACCACATGGGCGTACCTTTTATAGATATCAAACGATTCGAACCGGGATTGCTAGAGGCTTGGGAAGAAAAAGTCAAGACCCTAAGCAAAAATGCATCCTTTATAGGCGGAGAAGAAGTCTCCCAGCTGGAAAAGAACCTGGCGGTATCCGCAGGAACTAAGTTCGCAATCGCCTGTGCGAACGGAACCGACGCATTGCAATTGGCTTTAAGAGCCTTAGGAGTAGGCAAGGGCGATACCGTCCTCGTTCCGGACTCCACTTTCTGGGCCACATTCGAATCCGTAGTGAACGTAGGAGCGGATCCTGTTACTGTCGATACGAATCCTGTCGATCTTCAAATGGATTTTGACGATTTCAAAAAGGCTTTGGACGAGGTAAAACCCAAGGCGGCCATCATAGTTCATCTTTACGGTTGGGGAAGCTCCAAGTTGGAAGAATACCGCATGCTCTGTAAAGAGAGAGGAGTTCTACTGCTCGAAGACGGAGCCCAATCTTTCGGAGTGATTTACAAAGGAAAACCCGTATACCAGGACGCACTTATCACCACCACATCCTTTTATCCTGCGAAAGTTTTGGGGGGAGCCGGAGACGGCGGTGCGGTATTCACGAACGACGAAGAACTTGCAAATAGGGTAAGAATGCTCGGAAACCACGGAAGAACTTCCCATTACGGGTACGGAGACGTGGGTTGGAATTCCAGGATGGACACTCTTCAGGCGGCATTCTTAAATTTGAATATACCTTTCCTGAAGCAAAGAATAGCAGCCCGCAGAAAAGCCGCGGAGAAATATTACCAAGTTCTTCCCGGATTAGGAGTGAACGTGATTCATCCTCCTAAAGATTTCGAGGAGAATGGATACTGCAACGTAACTCTTTTCGATCCTGCGGAAAGACCCAAAATCCAAGAAATACTCAAAGCGAAGGGAATCGGATTCGGAGTCATTTATCCGGGAGCCATGAGCGACCAACCGGGAGCTAAACCTTATATCAAAGGAACTTACGGAAAAGAGCATAGAACCGGAAAGATCTGCGATTCCATCCTGAATTTTCCTTTGTTTCCTTATATGACAGACGCGGAACTCGAAGAAGTATTCTCCGCGATCAAAGAATATAAGAAATAGAGAATATTCTAAAAACTGCCGAAACGAAAAAAGGGACCGATCGGTCCCTTTTTTTATAAGCGCGCGCAATTTGGAGTCGATAATTTGGGATTCCATGGCGAAAATCTCAGGATGTCCTCTTTATCAAGATAACATTCTATTTTGTCGCTACCTATTATTTTTGTGGTTTCGTATTCGTAGCTAGTTCTTTCGATCTTAAGTTTGATCTGGTTTGCCGTAAAGGTCACATTCTCTATAGAGAAGCTTTCGGAGCTGACATCGCTTCCCCAGATCTCGTAATCGATCGGGAGTTTACTGATTTTGTTTTCGAAAGAATTCGCCTTTTTATCCCGGTTATGATAGATCGTTTTTAAAATAAGCCTTTCGGAAATAGGATTACTTTCGAATTTGATTTCCGGTTGCGTGTAAAGGCTCGTGAAGTCTAGAATTTTTTGCAGAGAGGTATTTTCGTTATAACAAACGGGGGCCGGATCGTAAGAGCCTTTATAAACGAATCCCGATTTGCCTTTGAATTCGGTTTTGGACCATTGCCCGCCGCTTCCTTCCGGAGTATCGGAAATTTGGATCCCTGTTCCTACGGGAATATTTTCCAGGCTATCGGCTTCGAAGGAAGGAGAGGAGCGTAACGCGGAACCGTCTTTGGAAACGATGTAAACGATTCCCTTCTTGATTCCATTCTTACATTCCTTTTTCATCGTGATCGGAAAGGCGGTACAATCCTCCACGCTTTTAAAGGGCTTACCTGCGAAGACGTCCGTTTTTACTCCGTTCCCAAAGTCCCCAAAGATCATCCCCGTATCGTTTGCCGTTAAGGAAAACGTTTTTCCTTGGGATTTGACTTCGAATTCGATCCTTCCTATGGCTTTCTGATTATAATTCGTATCTTCTTTGTACGTGAATTTCTCTCCGAGAGGGAAGGAAAGTTTTTCGCCGGAAAGAGGAAGCAGTAGCTGAAATTCGTTACGATTCAAATCAATAGATGCGCAAGCAATGGACGGAGCATAGGACTCCGCACTTGTGTCCGGAAGAACTAACTGGGGCGCTGCAGTTCCGAGGGACTTCCAATCCAGTTCTTGGAATACATACGTTCCTACGAGAGCTTCCTTCGCAATTGTGGGAACTTGCGAAACTTCCGGTTCGGATTTCTTGCAGAAGACCGTTAAGCATAAGAATAGAAGAGTCGCTAGGTATGTGAGTTTCATAGAGGAGGCCTATAGGATTTTTGATTCGATAATGCCAGTTTATGGATTAACGTGAAAGACATTTTTTAAGGTAAAGGACCGCCATTTTTCCGTTGTATTTTACGATCGGTCGATCCGTTTCCGAATCTTGGATCGTTTGAAAGACTGGCGAAATTGCGAATTTGCCTAGGCGATCTATGAAACCGTAAGACCCCTGTGGCTCGGAAGCGACAGGAGCCAGTCCCTTATAAAAATTTCCCGCGTCCCGAAAGTTCGGCGGTATTACGATCTCTCCTTTCCGGTTCATATAACCGAATTTTCCTACCTCGTCCTTAAACCAAACCAGATCCTCGCTGAAATCTCCTACACTCGAATACTTCGGGGAGATAAGGACTTTTTGGTTTGCATCTAGAAAACCCCATTTACCGTTTTCTAAAAATCGAGCGAGTCCTTCGTGAAATTCTCCTATATGTTCAAACTCTTTGGAATGGGATCCGGGAGAATCGAGAGAAGTAAACTCCATTCTTCCTTTGGCGTTTTTATAAAGGCAGATTCTTTCCCTGCAAGAAATGAGACCGGCCGGTAAAGAAGCGAACTGTTTCCCATCGAAATCGAAAATGTCCGTACGATTCGAAGAAAGGGCGAAAATCTTTTGTTTTCCTTCCAGATCGGATATTACGATCTTAGAATATTGAGCAGGAAGAATCGTTTCTCCGAACCCGTTCACAAGTCCGAACCGGTCTTTATTCTTGACGGAAAGAAATTCTCCTATTTTTCCCTCTACGTCATCGAAGGGAAAACTTTCCAGTTTCCCGGTTCGGTTCGCGAATAATAGCAGGTGATTCTCTCCGGATCGAACCGATCCGTAATTCAGGTCCTGGTTCCAGTTGCAACGGTCGTATTCGAAAGGAAGAGCTACGGATCCGTCGTAGCGTAGGATCCCGCAATGGGAGTTGGAAGGTTCGGCGGAATATGCGTCGAAGAATTTGTTATTCGATTGCCAGAAAATGTTTTGGTGTTTGGGTTCTAATACTTTTGTTCCTTTCCGGTCGATGATTCCTACATAAGGAGAATATCCGGTACGATGCGATTCGATTCTCGCGAATCCGAACTCGCTGAAAGGACCGACCGCATCGAATTCGGCCGGAATGACCAATTGGCCCTTGGTATTTATGAAACCCCATTTCCCGCCGATTTGCACTGCCGCAAGGCCTTGGGAGAAAGGTTCGGCCTTTTGGACTCCATTCGGAATTTTTAATGTATTTCCGGATCTATCCAAGAAAGAAGCTTTGTATCTTTCTTGGGCGACGAAGAACCCTTCGGAATACGGAACCTTTTCGACGATCTCCCATCGGGGCTCAACCACATATTTGCCGGAAAAGTCGATCACTCCGAATTTGTCATTCTCTCCTAATTGGACCCCGACCATTTTCTCCTTCATGTCCACCCAGTTGATCGCGTAGAATGGATTGGCAGCCAGGATCCTTTCTCCCTTGGAGTTTCTTATTTCTTCGCTATGTATATAAGAGCCGCTGGATAAAAGAAAATATTCTTCCGATAGTCTTTTGATATCTTTGAATTCGAAGGAGAAGAGAAGATTGCCGTCCCGATCCAAAAGTCCTTTCTTCCAATCGTTCCGATCATCTGAAAGAATTGTGTGGCCATCCTCCAATTTCGAGACATGCCCGGTGAAATATAAGGGGGGAATCCTGGAATTGTCGGGGGTCCAGATCTCGATCGGATCGGAAGAAGACGGCTTCTCAATTCCGAATTTAGTGCTACAAGAGTGTTCGGTTTGATTTACTCGGTTCCGGAGGAAATAAATGAGAACCGAAAAAAAACAAACTAAAATAAGAAGGGAAGTAATTCGAGCGGATTTGTTCTTAAAGAGACCGGAGAAAGGAAATTTCATAGGAAAGTCCAAAATCTGGATTGGCTAACGTTTCTTGGCAAGTAAAACCGGATTCGATTGCGGATTATATTCGGGAAGAACGGTATTGAAAGATACGAATGCATCCAATTCGTCGACTTCGAATCGATCGAATGTCTATCTTTTTCGAATCAATACCAAGAGTTCGATCATAATCGCGCTTAATAATAAGACGGTCGCGATCCAATAGGGGCGGGAATCGAAGTCCGCCTTATTCTTCGCTATGATCTCCTTGATTTCGGAAAGTTCAAAGCGTATTCCTTGGATGATATCCAAAGTCTCCTTCTCTAATTTCCATTTCACCGAAAGAGACGGGGCGGAACGATCCACGGTCTTATTCTCCAATTCAGTTAATTCCTTCTTGAGCTCCGCATTCAGAGGCCATTTAGCCGAGGCTTTCTCGAAGTAAGTTCTGGCAAGTTTCCAGTTTCTCTTTTCTTTCGCCTCTTTCCCTAAGCCGATCCACGCTTTTGTGAGGGAGAACTCCGTCTTGGAATCGGTAGGATCGGTTTCCAAGACGGAAACGGCGATCTTCTCCGCTTCGGAATATTTTTTATCGTTCAAGAGGGATTCTAATCTGGAGTTTGTATCCGATTCTTCTCCGAATAATGCGAAGGAAACGGAAAATAAGAATATAATGAAAATAAAATGTATAAAAAATTTAATATTCATCTATCTATCCGAATCGCCTGGTGGCCGAACCTGGCCCTGGGCATGGTCATAGAGGAGGCGCTCCAAGCAGAAGCGACAGGATTCGCTGAGTCTATGGAATAAACGGTATCCAAAGGAACATTTAAAGAAGAGGCTCCTCCGAAAACGTAAATCTTTCTCGTTTCATAGGAGGCTTGCGCACCCGGGTAGTAAATAGATTGGGGAAGATCGGGACCTGCGGAAAAACTAACCGAGCCTGGTTGGTAAAAATCAGTTTTATTACTGGCAGTTAACGAAACGATAGGTTGATTGGTGTCGGTTGCGATAGAGCCTCCGATCACGCCGAACCATTGGTTGTCGGAAGGAAAGAGATCCTTAGGCTCCGGATTGACGCAGACCCCGGCAGCTCCGGATCTTTGCACGTTTATGGAAGGTTCGCTCGTTCCTCCTGTCGTCGTATTTCCTCCTGGAATATATCCGTCCGTACCCGATTGGATGAATCCATTACTCGCAAGTCTTCCTCCGGAATAGAATAAGACTCCATCTATAGCGCAGCCGGACATATCCGTCCTAGGAAAGATCGTTGCATTCGAAGAATAAGATAACCATTGGCCGCTTGTTCCGAGTTCGGGATAGAATTTCAAAACAGTGTTCAGAAGCGGAGAAGAGGATATATTGGTCGACCCCGATCCGGAGACGATATAGATCTCGTCGCCCACGGATCCGGATACGGCTCCCTGCACCGCTTGCGGTAGATCGGACTTTGCAGTCCAGGTATCCAAATAAGGATCGTAAACTTCCACTTTTAGGGAAGTGGAATATACTCCTCCCGATTTCACCAAGCCTCCGATCACATAAATCTTTTGCTTATGGGAAAGAATGGAGGCGAAGGCTCTAGGTGTAGGAACACTCGTGATCGCGGGATACCAGATCCCGGAAGATGCATCGAATAGATCGATTTGCATTACTGGATTTTGGTCCGTACCGATTCCTCCTATAAGCCAAATCCCCTGGGTCTTTTCGGGAGTATCGGAAACCCAGGTTCTGAATTTTAAAGGAATTCCGGAGGAGGGATCCGGAGTCCCGCAGGTGACAAAGGCATCGTAATTCGTTTGGGGGGATAATCCTTGGATTTCCATTGCATGCGTTTCCGAAGGCTTGAGACTGGGAATGATACCGGTCGGACCCAATAGATAGCCCTTGGAAGATCGTGAGCATTTCCAAAGAAAGGAAGCGCTATGAGGCCCTAATTTTACCACGAAAGCGGATTGGATCTTGCCGGTGGTCTCGTCCTCGATTCCGGAGAGAACGGAATTCTGACATCGTAATACGCATATGCAAGAGAAGAATAATAGAATTCGAATATACAAATTCACAAATACGCTCCCCAGGAGAATCTAAGTCCTCCAGTGCAGAGATTCGCGCCGGATTCGAAGGAGCATTGCGACTGTAGTCCGATTCTCAGGACGGAGTTTCCGGGACGGTCCCAATTCCAACCGAACTCTAGTAGAAGATTCGGATCCGTGCCCGATTTGGAACGATCTTCCTTGGACCAAGAAATGGAACTCGCGCCGATACCGAATAGAATATAAGGGGAAGAAGGAGAAGGACTGAAGTTTTTACCGTAATAAAGATCGTGACTCCATATGGAAAGCTGGCCTTCCGAACCTTTTCCGTAGGCGTAAGCGGATCGAAAGCCGAAGAATTCTCCGGGGCGGATGGAAGATTTCTCTAGGAATCCTCCTCCGTCGAATAATCTGGGAAAGGATTCGGACCAGGGACCGAAACTGACGTTAGCCGCTCCAGTGAGTCCTATTTTCCAGGATCCGGAAGAGTCTCTGGATTCCTCCAGATATGATTCCGGCAATTCGGGTTTGAGATCAGGGATTGTTTCCGGAGAAACGGAAACGATTCGAGAGGATTCCAGTTCCACGAAGCCCAGATCCGTTTTTAAGACCAGAAGTTCGTTTTTTCTTTCGACAAGTATCCCTTTTAGAACCGTTCCATCCTTTAATTTAACGCTAGAATATACGTAGGAAGTATCCGGTCCCGTCTTTTTGGAGTCTATTCTTTGGATATCCTCTTTTGGGATACGATATTTGCGATCTTTCCAGGTGACAAAAACTTTCTCCTCTCGCTCCGTAGCGCTTTCTACAAGGAATGCGTCTCCGCTTTTAAGAAGTACCTCCGTGGCGTATGACGGAGAAAAGAAAGGGGGGATAAAGATCAGGAAGAATAATCCGACTTTATAAACCGCATAATATAAATTAGGCGAATCGGACTTATCAATAAAAATAGAATGGATACCGTATTTCTTTTTCAATTCAGCTTCTATAATATGAAATAATCATTCCGGATAACGTAAATTTAACGAAATTATCAAATTCCATTGACATATTTTTAACTTAAAGTCGTCATTGCAACAGAAAAAACGAATTCGATCAATTCGAATCGTTTTAGGTGTTTCCCAGGTTTAAGAAACTTCTTCAAAAAATTGGAAAGCGATTAAAAAATGGGAACCTTCGAGGCGAAATATGGTTTCAACTAACGGTAGAAATATGGAAAAAAATAGGATTGCGCCGCCGCTCATCTCCCATTTGGGATATCCGGTGTTCCTATCCGAGCGAAAGGATTTAGAAGCATTCCAAAAAGGTTATTTTCGAAAGCTCGGTACTCCCATTTTCGTTTTATTCCTCTCGATTCTGAGCCTTTTTCATTGCCCCTGGGAGCATTCTCCGGACCAAACCACGAGTTTTTTCCTACTGAGCCAGCTACTCCCCGAGGACACGAGTCCTTTGAAATGCGGAACCTACCCGAATACTACCGTGAATTATGTAACTACGGATTTACAACCGGTTGTATATACAATGAGCCCAGGGCCGAATTCGGATATTTATCCTGATGTGAATATTGTATCTGCCATGTTCATTTTGTCCCATGTAAAGACCGGGCAGATTCTTGTATTAAAGAGTACGTCTACAGATCTAACGACAATCATCCAAGAGCCGGGTGATTTCCTCTTAGAAGACGGTTGTCCTCCCCAATTCTTGGATAGCAGCGATAATGTCAAGGTTACGACCTATACCGCAAATGAGATTCGATTTCAGGTAAACCGATCGGGGAACTATTCCATTGCAACAAGCTCTGGCTTAAGTGGATTGGGTACTTCCTCTTCCGCTCCCATGGATGTAACCATGCAACTGCAATGAAATTCTATACTATATCAGGTAAAGCTAAAATGAAGCAGAAAGCAAAGATTTCCATTTTATTTGTTCTTATAAGTTTCCTCTTTCTTCGATTTTCTTTTGTGAAAAGTTTTTCCTTGGAAGCTGCATACGATGCCCTTGTAGGATCGATTCCCCAAACTCTTCCGGAAGTTTCCGTAGATTCTATGGGGCATACGAGCACTTTCTTTTCAATAGAGCTTCCTCCCGGAAAATTGCCTCCTCAATTGTCTTTGGCATATTCCTCCTCCGGAGGAAATGGTCTATTGGGAATCGGTTGGGATTTGAGCGGGTTCGATTCCATCGAAAGGGATCCAAGTTTCGGGGTAGAATACGACGGAAAGGATTCTTTCCTGAGTTCTCTCGGTGGACAATTATTGGATATTTCCGGGAATCGGACCCTTTACCATACAAGGAGAGAATCCTTTATACGGTTTGTTCCCCAGGGACTTTGCGGAGACGGGCCCTGTTCTTGGTCGGCCACTACCAAGGAAGGTCTGGTATATACCTTCGGAGGCACTTCCGATTCTAGAATGGAGGCTTTAGGAAAAAACGGGGCTATCTTTTCTTGGGCGGTTTCCGAGGTAAGAGATCCTTTCGGGAACGGATACGCGGTGCAATATATCCAAGATTCGGAAAATGGAAAAGCCTATCCTGTCAAAATTCTTTACCAAGATAGAACGATCAGCTTCCAGTATGAGAGCAGACCGGATGTATTTCCGGACTATTCCCAAGGAACTCTTGTGAAGATCTCTAAAAGATTGTCCGGTATTTCCATAACGACTTCGGAAGGATCTTCGAGAGAATATTCTTTCGAATACAGCCAAGGAATTCTGTCCAATCAATCGGTCCTTGTCAGCATCGGTCGATCCGGAAGCAATTCCAATGGTTCCGAAAATTATATCGATTTGGATTTAACCTATTCGAATAATCAGGGTTTATTCAATATATCCGTTCCCACTAGTAATACGGATAGTACGTACAGGACTTTGTCTTTTACGCAAACATATAATGGGTTTTCCCCTCAGATGAATTATATCTTGGGGTTACTAGTCCAATTCTATTCCATTCCGATTTCTCCGAATCCGATCGACTATAATTATAATGGTTATATGCAGTTTGTTACAAATATCCCGATCATAGATCGCAATATTTGTACGAACGGATTGGTGTCCTGTCTTTGCGGATATGTAATCACAGGCGGTTGCCTTTCTGTTGCTTGGGGGAATTTCAAGCAAGCTTGTGATGAATACCTTTCATCCGGAGGAGCAACGAATTGCGCCAATGGGGTCGAATCCGGTCTGGTCAACTGGCCTTCACTAGATTTGGATGGAGACGGAATCTTGGACTTTGCCTCTCTCGGAGGCAAAGATCTTGGAGATGGAGTTTCAATATACGGCCTTCCAATTAAATCTGGAGGAAACTCAGCTGTTATAAAAGGTTCTAAGCTACCGATCTATTATAATACATTCAGTAGGACCGTGGATCTGGACGGGGACGGTAAAACCGATTTCGCATTCGAAAAGAACGGAAAGCTTTCCGCTGTCTTTTCGAAAGGCATATCCTTTTCGGCGGTGACGGACTTTTCCAACGTTTCCTTAGATTCCGCTAATCGGTCCATGCAATCCTTTAATCCGTACGAGTATTTATTCGATCCTTCGATTCCGGGAAATGTGCGCTCCTATCCTTACGACAAAGCAGGGGCGGATTATTTTGCCGATATGGACGGGGATGGGTTAGAGGATTTTATCCATTATTCTTCCGGGACCTTCCTAATTTATAAGAATACGAAAGGCGCTTTCGCTAGTCCTATTTCCGTCGGCGGTTCTGCGGGCATGTATGTGAATTCTTTTCTAGACATGAATAGGGACGGGAAAGCCGATTATGTTCGGCTGGTGAAACAATCGAACAACGAACAATACAACCAGCTTTCTGCCCAATTGATCAGCCTGAACAATCAGATGGAGCAGGAAACGAATCTATACAATCAAAATTTAAATCTTTTGAATTCTCTTATTTCCGGCTCTACCGTAGACGCCGGTTCCTTGCAAATCCTTGCCGATTATTATTCCGGAGGAGGGTTTCAGGACGATGCGGATGCGATTTTGGCGTCCGGAGCAGGAACCCCTATTCCTGCATCCGACTCGGATAAGCTGACCCAGGATCTGCAAATCGCATATGCAAACATCTCCGGTCCTCTTGTCGTGCAGCAGAATACAATCCAGACTCAGATGAATTCTATCGAGGCCGACGATGCGGGAAGCACCTCTTATGCGATCCAAATTTCCTATTTCGATCTAAGTTCCCAGTCGATTACCACCAAGTCATACAATATCGCATCCGCAAGCATCTATAGTAGTACCTTTGCGGACGTAAATTCCGACGGATCCCCCGATTTTGTGACTTTTATAGGCAATAAAGTTACGGTATACCTATTCACTGGAATCGACGGATTCGCCAGCGGAGTTACCTCCACGCTGAACGCTTCCAACGGAAAAAAATTGGCGCAATATAATTTCGGAGACGTGAACGGGGACGGATTTGCTGATTTAGTATTACATAATAAAGAGCAGAAGAAGATCGAGACCTATCTTGCTTCCGGGGACGGTAAATTCACTTTGAGTAGTCCGTTTTCCTTCGGTGCATTGAACGTTTTTGACGGAATCGATTCGGACGGTATTTACAGAAGCGACTTATATCAAATCGTTTTAAATGATCTGAACGGAGACGGGAATTCCGACCTAACTCTAATATACTTGCCCAAGGAAAAGACCTCGGGAGGGATTCAAATCCGTTATTCTCCCGCACGGAACGTAGCCGAAGACACTTTAGTGGGTATTTCGAACGGAGCGGGGCAATCCACAAGTATCCAATATTCATTAGCGAAGAATAAAACCGGAGCGGTACTGAGCGGCACCGGAGTTTTTCCGAATATTCCGAATACTTCTCCCGACTTTGTCGTATCCGAACTCACCAGAACGGTTAACGAAGGTCTTTCCGTAAAGACTACTTACGAATATTCCAACAGTAGATATTATATCGGTCCTGTGGGAATCGGTAGGAGTCTCGGATTCGCATCCATTACCGAAAAGGATACGGGTACGGGTTTCTATACCGTTTCCACTTACTTCCAAAACGATTATCGTTTGGCCGGGTTAGTAAATACCCAAAGTCTATACAATGCCGGCAATAATCTAATTTCCCAGGCTTCCTATACCGCTTTCGGTTTCCCTAATCCGTTCGGAACGGAAATGGTAGTGCCGACGAACCGTATCGATAATAGATTCCATAATGGATCCATAGAGACAAGTACGGTTTCCACGATTACTTACGATTCTTACGGATTTCCCACCTTGAAGACGGATTCGATCGGAGATCATACCGTTCAGGAATTTACCGGCTATACCCATGATACGAATAATTGGAGATTGGGTCGAATCGTCTCTACGAAGAAGGTCGTAGATGGCGATATAACGGAAGCGACCGTTTATAATTATTCCGGAGATAGCATAGCCTCATCCGTTCAGTTTCCCGGGTCCGGTGCGGAAGAGGTCACTTCTTACGAATACGATTCGTTCGGCAATCCGATCGCAAGCACGGATGCGCTCGGAAACCTCACTCGAATTTCTTACGATTCCACTTTGAATCTATTTCCGATTCAAAATACGAACGCACTCGGGCATGTTTCCACGAAAGCCTATGATACTTTTTTCGGCTTGGAAACGGAGGTGGTGGATCCGAACGGAGCTAAGAAGGTCAGGAAATACGACGCATACGGGCGTGTCAGTAGGGTCACCTACCCAGGAGAAAGCGATTGGAACGAATCCTTCGAGTATAATAACGTAGGAATATTCAATTATTCGAATATTTCCGAAAACCAATTCGTCGGTAAGACGACCCGCGATAATACGAGCGGCACGGAAGTCCTCGAAATCACTTACACGGATCATTTGGGAAATGCGATCCAGACTATCAGCAGTACCGCAGTCGACGGTATCGATTTGATTCAGGACCAAAAATACGATTACCGGAAGAATCTACTGATTTCCAAGACCCAACCGTATTTCAGCAATCTAAGCCCTAGCTGGACGTATTTCTATTACGAGGACCCCGACTTAAGATTGACTAGCACGAATGCGCCCGATACGAACGGAAACATTCTTACTTCCGTATCCTATGCCGGGCTTACTATAAATAAAACGATCCAATATCCGGACGGAAAGACGAAGAGTGTATCGGAAACAAACGACGAGTTAGGTAGGACGATCGCCAAAGCGGAGAATGGCAAGACGATTCGTACGTCTTATACCGGGTTCGGAAAGCCGAAAACGATTACGGATGTGGCGGGTAGGACGACTTCCGTTGCCTACGACTCCGCAGGGAGGGAAACCAGCGTAACCGATCCGAATTCGGGAACGAATCGATACGAATACGATGTTCTAGGTAGAACTCTCAAGAAAACGGATGCGAAAGGCAATTCCCTTCGATATTCGTACGACCCTTTAGGTAGGGTGACGCAAATCCTTCCTGGCGGCGGAGAGACTCCGGTGGAATTTACCTACGACGATTCGAATGCGGACAACTCCAAAGGAAGAGTCACTAAGATTCGAGACCAAGCGGGTAGCTTGGAGTATTCTTATAATCCGGCGGGTAAACCTATTCTCCAGAAAAGAAGCATAGACGATATTACTCTGGAGTTCTCGAGAGAATACGATTCCTTGGGAAGGGAAATTCTTCTAACATATCCGGACGGGACGAAAATCCATAAGGAATACTCCAGTAATAATAATCTACAATCCATCAAAATGGATTCGGCGGACGGTTATAGTTCGGATATCAACGTAGTGCAGTACCAGGGACCCTTGTTCGTCGACGGCCTACCTGTATTCCAAAAGGTGGCGGGTAACGGAAATATCACGGAAGTAAAAGTGGATCCGATCGGCTTAAAAACGATACAGCTCGTTACGAAAAAATCGGATAATACGCAGCTTTCTTCCTTGTCGTATTCGTATGACGGTTCGGGGAACGTGTCGGAGATAAAGGATCTTTTGAATTCCCAAAGAAATCGGACTTTTGCCTACGACTCCTGGAATCGACTCACGAAGGCGTCCGGGAATTTCGGAACGATCCAATACGCGTATAGTGACGACGGAAATCTGATTCAAAAAGGCGGTTACACTTTAAGTTATACGGACGGTAATCATGCGAATGCGGTAACTAGAGTGTATAGTCCGAGTACCGGAACATTACAATATAATTATGATGATAACGGTAATATGGTCTATAGGAACGGAGACTCCTTGTCTTACGATTCCTACGGCAGGATGAACCGGGTGAACTTGGTCGACGGGGGGAAAGTTTTTTATTCGTATGATTTTTCGGGGAATCGAATCCGATCCTTCAATGAAACGACCAACACGACCGCTTACTATTTCGGTGATCTATATGAAATCGTGAACGGCCCGGGAGTTCCTTCCAAGCATACTCTGTATATCAAAGGGTTCCAAGACGAGATCGTTACCCAGATCACTCGCACGGACTCTGTATTGATTTCTTCCGCTGCGGAATCTTCAACGGGGGTTATAGGTGCATTGGATCATTTCCTAACTTCGAGTTTATCGAAACAATTCTGTTCCGGTCTTACGATTTCTTGCGGAGATTATTGGCTGAATCGATGGGTAGGACCTTTCCGGGAATATTTTACTTACGCAAAATATATCCGACACGGAATTCCTACAGGATTTACGAGAATCGCATATATCATTTTGTTTCTTTCGGTCCTATCTTTGGGATATCCTATGTTCCGAAGAGGGAACGAACTGCTACTTCGATTGAAATATATGGGGTTTCCTGCGCCTGCATTGCTAGTTTCCATTTTCGGGTTGACGATACTCCAGGATTGTAATCTGATTCTTCCGGCTCAAAAGCAGGAGACTGCTCCTTGGTATGTTCTGGCGAACGGTTCGACAAGCGAGGATGTTGCGCCGGTGCAACCGCCAAAAGGAAGCGATGCTACGAATGCGGCCGGGTCTCCCGTTGTAGGAGCATATTTTTACCAAACGGATATCCAAGGCTCCACTCTGATGCTTACCGACGGGGACGGCAATCAGGTGACCGGTCCGGGGCAATCGGGGGTGAGTTACATAAGCTACCTACCTTATGGAGAAACCGACTATACGGTCTCCACCGGCCCGGACATCTTCCGTTATAAATACACGGGACAAATTCTGGATTCGGAAACGAATCTTTATTACTATAAGTCTCGCTATTACGATTCCTTCTTGGGAAGATTCGCTCAGGCGGACGACCGTTTTGACGAGGGAATCAATGGGCTCAATCTCTACATGTATGTGGGTGGAAATCCGATGAATCGAACGGATCCGGACGGGCACTTGTCATTAAAAGATCTCATTCATATGTTCAACAGAATCACAGGCCATGCTATGGGAAAGGATTTCGGGCCTCATGGAGTGGCGAATTTAAATATTGGTAAATCAATTCAAAGAGCTACTTTTGTCTCTCATGATCGCTGGCGTCGTTTCGAGAATCGTGAATTTGGGAATTGGCTCGAAAGATCATTCTTCATATCGCATGATCGGTGGAGAAAACTTGAAAATAGAGAACTTGGACGAATAGTAGGGTCGGAAAAAATTAGAAATTGGGTGAAGGATAATATCAGTACTGCGAAAGTAGCCGGAATTTTAGGAGAAATATTCCTTTGTGATTCTATGATGGGAGCTTTGCATACGGGATTTTGTGAGTTTACGCTTAAATTATCTAAATCCAGGGAAAATTGTGTAAATGTTAGAGATGGAGCCCAGAAAATAAAGGAACAAACGGTAGATGCTCGTTTTTGGTGGTTTTTGGGAAAATATCTTGATCCGCCTAAATCGGCTCCCCCTACCGGTCCTGGAGATCCTCCACCGGTCTTCGAGCCCCCCGCATTTGCGCAAGCAGCTCTCTTCTATATATTTGTTTTTGAGGCTCAAGTTATGCTATTTTCAACTATGAGGTGCCCGGGAGATACTGGACCATTGCTTTGATGAAAACTTCTAACCTTTTAGGTCTATTTTGCGCGTACGTTTTTCTATCCGGATCTGCATGCATGATCAGTAAGTTGGGTAAGAAGGTGATTTTGAACGCGGGTGTGTCGCAGAACGAAAATCATGTTTTATCCCTTGCGCTTGCTGGCTTTGAGGATTACTCGACTGAAATCGCGATTGATCTTTGCAAATGGTCGATCGACAAGTCGGGAAAGAATATTTGTAAAGATTCTATTAAAATAGAAGGAAGACTTAATGAAGAGTTAACAAATTTTTATATTTCTCCAGGTCGCTATTCCGGAAGAATTGATATAAGCTATTATACATTTCATCCGTTACTTTTCAACTATAGAGCTAATTTAGGAATCCTATTTGGTGATATCCGGCGTTTGGAATCAGTAACCACCAAGGCAAGGGATCTTTCGGAATGTGAATGGTACGAATCGGAAAGGGGAGAAAGGTTTCTCTATTACAAATGTCCTGAATTGCTTTTGTCCGATGAAGAGACTACACTAAAGTTTGAAAATATCGAGAGCTTTAAATTTAATACTATGGCCAACTTCTCTTTGTATCTTGCAACTGTTTTGGGTATTTCTGCATCACCTCCGGTATACAATGCGGTTGTCGTCCCACTCATTTTTGGAACAGGTTATTTTAATAATCGCATCAAACTCTTAAATAGCAATCAGAGAGAACCGTTTCTAAATGCTGATAAAAGTAGCTATTAAAAAAGGATACGGCTGTATGAGAAAAGATGGATTATGCCGTGTCGGCAAGGCTTTCGTGTTTGCTTTAGTCTTGGCTGTCTATTCGAATTGCAGGCGATATAGGGAGCTGGGGAGTGTCAACATGCGAAGGAATATTATTGCAGGCAGTTTCCTACCAGGATTTGGCAAACTCATCAAAAGGTTCAAATAGAACCTATAATCAGGATAAAGCGAATGCCCTGTTGGCTCAGTATATTAAGAACTGTAATTAGTGGGAAAACCATAGAGGAATGACATTTATTCCGCAGGATTTTGGGGGCGAATTTGGGAAAGGAATTCGGCGCTTTGGCGTCTATCATCGGCAAAGACGCGGCTCAGGGTTATTTAGCCGAATTAGAATTACTAGATTCGACCCTTACATACGCCGGGTTCTTTCTCTATATGTATTCTCATATGTATTGCCGGGGAGATAAAGGACCTTCTCTATGAGCAAAAAGACGGATTACCTGCTTTTTATGTTGTGCTTGCTATTCTTCTTAGCTTGCATCTCAAAATCAAAAGATAGTAACGGGCAGATCCAAGTATTTGAGGAAAAGCCGGTTGATTCCGATCAGGAAGGAGTCGTCTCTCTTTCCATCGTTTTCGATCCAGGTTCAAGCTTTGGGGAAAAGCGAATCCAATTAGAGTTGTATGAGAATCCGATCAATGGTGCCATCCCAAAGACGATTTCTCCGGCCGGTTTTTACCGGGAAAGTTCTGATGCAAATACACTTTTTATCCGGACTCCTTCGCAAGAGTATTTCGGAAAAATGCAAATAGAAGGAAGAAATTATCTAATTCCCTTTTATTCCAAAAGCTTTCGAAAAACGATTTTGTTCGGTTTGAAATACCTTCCGGAATCAAAATCTTTCGTTCCATCTAGAATTATGGGAAGCTGTCAGGACTTAGAAGAATACGTTCTGTGTCCCAAGTTGTCTGTAGATAAAAAACGGATCGATCTTCTTGTTCGTAAGAATTTTCACTGGAATAGCATTGATGGAGAGATGACTCTGCGTCAATGGTTGGTAATTGCGCTTGTATTCGGTATTGCAAAGTATCCGGTTCCTCTTTTTGGCACGGTTGATTTTTCGGAGAATGTGGAAGTAGTAAGAACGGACACATTTTAGCGAATGATTTTATAAGCAACGGCGGGTTTTATCTTGGGGTTTAAATTATTTCTACTCATTTCGATATTCTTGGTAAATTGCTTATACTTTCCGAAAAGCAATTTTGTCCAAGGGGGTTATTCGGAGGATGTCTATATGGAATACGGGATTCGTTCCTTCACAACCGAAGGACGAACTTTTCCCGTTGAGCATATGGATCAGTATCCGTATTATAAACAGATCAAGGAGACTTTAGAAGAAAAGATAGAATCAATCAATCGGAAATCTTCTAAGAGAAAGACCATTCATGTCGAGATTCAAATTTATTCGGAAATAGAAAAGCCCTCTAACAATTGGGTGAATCTTAGTACATTAACCCTTCACATCGTTCCTCTTTGGTTTCAGCATAGGATCCAAATCAAGTATATAATTCCGGATGCCCCGGATAAAAAGGAATTTTCTTACGCAATGGATTATGGAATTTATTACAGCATCTTTCTTGCTCCGATTTCCGTCATTGGATCCTTTTTTGATAGATATGAAAATTATCCGGCGCATAGAATTGCCGATTCCGTAGAATTATTTCTGGCCGATCTTGCTAATGGAGGGGAGAAATGAAATCGGGCTATCGAATCATACCACTGGGCATAATTTCTCTATCTGTATTTTGTCTTAACGCGATCGGCTGTAGCTACCTTCTTCCGAAGGAAATTTCAACAAACGGTATTTCGAAAAATAGTAAAGTAATAATGCGGATTGTTCCGGGGAAGATTTATTTCGGAGGAATTTACGAAAATACCGATCAAGGCGGTTCTTTGTTTTTTAACAAAGGTCAGGAGCATTATACGGCTATTCGATCGGCAAAGGAACGTTTGGAAAAGAAATTATTAAACCTTAATACTGAGAATGGATTAAGGGTTGAATACGACGGAAATGTAATGGATGTATCCGTATCGGTCTACGCAAGATCTACCTACGAATATTTCAATTGTTCCGGAGGATCCTCTGGAGATCCGATGCACCCTATGTATTTACCGAAAGCTTCTTACGGGCTATCGCTATGCCAAATCAAAGTTTTCTTTCATTACCTTACACTTGGAACTGTTCCGCTTGAAACGGAAGGCCAAATCGAGGTTGAATACGATATATCTTACAAAGATAAGAAATATACCTACAATTATTATCCTAAATATAAGGCGTACCAAGGCATTTACCCTGCATTTAGGCGAGAGTCTATAGGGGCGGTAGAGTCGGACTACTTATACTCGGGAATATATTACTCGCTATTAGAGGAGACTTTCAATCGTCTGTTTGCAGATTTAGGTAAAGATAATGTGATTTTAAGATAGAATATAATTTTGGCTCCGACGCATATGTTCAACAGAATCACAGGCCATGCTATGGGAAAGGATTTCGGGCCTCATGGAGTGGCGAATTTCAGCCTAAACCAATTCACAACCTTAGGTTCAGGAAGATTGAAGATCAAAGGTAGCGTCGGTAGCTTTCTTGATCATACATTAGGGAAGTCTGGACTTGCCGGTTGGGCGGGTGATAGGCTTTCGCCGAATGGGTGGTTAAAGCCTATTATTAAAAATGAGGTGAAAGACGGAATAAGAGAAAATGCAAAGAAAAATATGATCGATTCTTTAAAGGAAATCTATCTTAATGCATATTTTTATAACAATGGAAATCTTACGGAAGAAGATAAAGAGAGAATGCAAAATGAATTTTCCAATTTCCTATTTTTGCATTTCTTGGCTCCTTCGGCAGCAAACTATGTGGCCGGGATAATATCTAACGATATAGTAAAAGTTTTTGTAGGCAGTTCGCATGGAGGCAGCATTTATGTTGGGTATAAATTCTATTTATACTATATTGGTTTGCAAAAGTTGAGAAATTCTTTGTAGATTGGAGGGGAAATGCTTTCTAAAGTCCTAATTTTCTATGCAACTAAAGCAAGAATAGTGAGAGCAAGCTTAGTTCTATTTGTAGCTTCCTCGAATATGTTGTGTAATGGCGACGTTGGGGGGAAGTTGGCAGATTCTTGCCCTGCCCTTAGCGTTCAGATCGTAGCGCTTTCTGGGTTTGTTGATGCTTCCGCAACTGAAGAGGAGAGGCGAAGTCGGCAAGATGCTCTTAATTCCTATCTTTTGAAATATATAAGTAAATGCCTTTAAGAGAACTTAATGTTTCATTTAGTATTCGGAAAATCATATATGCGGCTGTCTTTTTGTGTAAGGCTATAGTTAAAGTCGAAATGAACGCTTAGATAGCGCAAAGATGTCCGGGGAACGGCTCTTCCATTTAGATTTTGTATCGATTAAATTTTATATTATATGACTAGAAATTTCCTAAGAATCGGTTCTCTTCTTTTTGCTATCTCTCTATCTCTCGCTTGTCACCATCGGGAAAGTGAAAGAGTGATATCGTTGCAAGGGAAAAATGAGATCTCGAGCGAACTTGGAATCGATCTCTTTATTTTGACCTCGGTAGATGGTTGGACATAGATGTCCATCTTGTCGGGATGGATGTTCGCGATATGAATCTAAAGATGGATTATGAATTTTCAGTGGAAAATTCTGAATTTGAGTTGAGAATTCCGAAAACGGATTATGTCGGCAGAATCACAGGCCATGCTATGGGAAAGGATTTCGGGCCTCATGGAGTGGCGAATTTAAATATTGGTAAATCAATTCAAAGAGCTACTTTTGTCTCTCATGATCGCTTGCGTCGTTTCGAGAATCGTGAATTTGGGAATTGGCTCGAAAGATCATTCTTCATATCGCATGATCGGTGGAGAAAACTTGAAAATAGAGAACTTGGACGAATAGTAGGGTCGGAAAAAATTAGAAATTGGGTGAAAGATAATGTTAATACTGATCTCCTTATGAAATCCGGATTCTGTAGCGCAATGGAATTTACCGGTCTATGCGGGCAGAGATACGAATTGTATAAGCATAATTGCTCTGGAGTGAGAGATATTGTTCAGAAAGTGAATGATACTCTTGAACTCATTTTTGTTTTAATTCCGTTACTAAATAAGGAAGGCGCTTTGGCGTCTATCATCGGCAAAGACGCAGCTCAGGGTTATTAGTAGCACACCTATGTTAATCTCGGCGATTTCAGACTCCCAATCCGCAAATTCTATCGACAGTCTTGAAAAGCAAAATTTGCCAATTCAGGAGAAGCTTTTTCTCTGAATCCGAATAGAATTAAGAATCGCTAAGAAAGAAACTCCAACATCCGCAAAGACTGCTTCCCACATAGTTGCAAGCCCTCCTGCTCCCAGAATCAATACTATAACCTTGATGGCAAAGGTGAGAGCTATATTCTGCCAAACTATCTTTCTAGTTTCCCTACCTATCCGAATCATCATCGGGATCTTGGTTGGTTTATCGTCCTGTATTACGATATCCGAAATTTCAATTGTAGCATCACTTCCAAGTCCACCCATTGCGATCCCAACATCACTCGCCGCGGCGACTGGCGCATCATTTACACCATCCCCAACAAATGCAACAGACTCCATCTTAGCTTTTATTTCTTTTACTTTTTCAACCTTGTTTTCCGGCAAAAGATCTCCGAAAAAATTCTTAACACCAATCGATTCCGCAACTGAACGAACAACGGAAATCTTATCACCACTTAGGATCATAGTTCCAATATTCATTTGATGTAATTCATTTATCGCCTTACTAGAGTCTTCTTTGATTTTATCTGCTATGGTTAAATAACCCGCAAATATTCCGTTTATCGATATTGCGATTATGGTACTAGTAAAGATCGTAGGGTCAACGTCGTATTCGATTCTATTCCGATCTAATAATTTGAAATTTCCAACTAAAACTTCACTTCCACCTATTTTCGCCTTCATTCCGAAGCCAGGTATTTCTTCGGTATTGCTTAATTCCAAATCCTTATTCAAATTCCCTACATATTTGTGAATAGCGGTTGCGACAGGATGAGTAGACTTACTCTCTATTAAGTTTACATAATCTAAGACAATTTTTCTTCCAAATCCGGATCGAATAACTGCCTCCTGAACTTCGAATACGCCTTCCGTCAAGGTCCCTGTCTTATCCATTACAACGTTTTGAACGGAGGCCATAACATCCAAATAATTAGATCCTTTAACTAATATACCATTTCTGGATGCAGCACCAATCCCCCCAAAATATCCGAGTGGAATTGATATGACTAAGGCGCAAGGACATGAAATCACCAAAAAGACTAAGGCTCTATAAAACCAATCACTGAATATGTAATTCTCTAAAAAGAAATAAGGACCTCCGCAAATTCCCATCGCAAGAAACACAACGATCGGGGTGTAAATCTTAGCGAATTTACGAATGAATTTTTCTGTCGGAGCTTTTTGCGAGGCAGCCTCTTCCATTAATGTCAAAATTTTAGATAACTTACTGTCCTGATAGGCTGTGGTTATTTTAACTTCTATTACCGAAGTTAAATTAATCATTCCCGCAAGAACCGACTCACCTTTATATTTTGTATCAGGCTTACTTTCTCCGGTTAAGGCTGCCGTATTAAAACTTGCCGACTCTGATAAAAGTTCTCCATCTAAAGCCAGTTTTTCCCCTGGCTTTAACTGAAGCACTTCACCGATCAATGCTTCAGTAGCATTTCTCTCAAAGTAATCTTTACCTTTCACGATTAGAACTCTATCAGGTCTTTGGTCTAATAGATTCTTAATATTAAGTTTTGCTCTTTGTACTGATAAATTTTGAAAAATCTCTCCTACTGAATAAAATAACATTACAGCGACCCCTTCCGGATATTCACCCAGATAGAATGCTCCAATAGTTGCGATACCCATCAGAAGAAATTCGGTAAAAACTTCTCCTTTAATCAAGTTTTCATATGCTTCCTTAAGAACTGGTAATCCGACTGGTAAGTAGGCAAGCGCATAGAAAGCAAACCTACCCCAACCCTTTAAAAACATTTCAGGAAAGTAAGAATCGAATACAATTCCGATGCCCATAAGTATAAAAGAGAAAACTACCGGTAGAAAGATCCGGAAAGAACTGTCCTCCTCCCTCTTATTCTTAAGGGAATTCTCTTCATTTTTTACTACTGAAGATGGAGCAGATGAACAACAGTCATCTGCTTTTTCGTTTTCCTTTATTTCAATCTTCTTTCCCATCTTATAATTCCTTAACTATATTCAAATTTCTAAATATAAAAGTATTTAAAGAATCCATACTATTCCTTCTCTAACCAATAGTAAAATACAGGTAATATAATTAATGTTAAGATTGTAGAAGAAACGATTCCTCCGATCACTACCGTTGCCAAAGGTTTTTGCACCTCTGAACCAAGTCCTGAACCGAAAGCCATTGGCAAGAATCCAAAAGATGCAACTAGTGCAGTCATAATTACCGGTCTTATCCTACTTGTAGCTCCTTCCATAACAGCATCTTTGACTGTTACTTTTGGATTCTCTCTTAACCTATGAATTGTATCTAATTTCACCAACCCGTTTAACACAGCAATGCCTGATAAGGCGATAAAACCGACATATGCCGAGACACTTAAATCCATACCTCGGAAGAATAAAAACCATATCCCTCCAGTTAAAGCAAACGGCACACAGAAGAATACAAGGACAGCTTGCCGGAAAGATCCAAGCCCCATATATAAAACGACAAATATCATAAAGAGCGTTGAGGGAATGATGACCAAAAGTTTGGTTTTCGCACTTTCCAAATTCTTTATTTGTCCTCCCCAAAATACAGAATATCCTTGAGGTATTTGTAAAGAGCCGACCTTCTCCTTAGCCTCCTCGTAAAAGCTTTCCAAATCTCTACCTCTTAAATTTACCGAGACCGCAACGAAACGCCTAGCCTGATTCCTTGAAATTGTCATCACCCTTTCTGTCTTTTCAATAGATGACATCAATCTAATTGGAATCATTCCACCGTCTTCCGTTCCTACGTTAATATTAGCGATCTCAGATTCACGATTACGAAACTCTTCTGAAAGCCACATCTTTATCGGAAATCTTAGTTCTTCTTCGTAATAACCACCCACTTCAAAACCGCTCATGGCAGCCTCAACGGAGGTATTCAAAGATGGTAAAGGAACATCATAATAATTTAATTTAACAAGATCAGGAACGATATCGATTACTTTAGCTTTTCGAAGAGCCATGATAGGATCTAATTCGACTTCTTCAGCTCCCTTTATATTTTCTAAAGTATTCTTCAAGGATTCTTGCAATTCGAATAAAACATTTAGATCCTTACCTAGAATCCTAACACTTATATCCGCCCTGCTTCCTTCCATTAACTCATTGAATCTTGCCTCGAGGGGTTGGCTTAAAGTTAATTCTGATTCCGGAAATCGTTCTGATACAGTTGTATGTATCTTATCTAAGAATGCTTCCCACTTCTCTGTTTTCAATAGATCAGGTAAAGATTCCTTTTTTAAAATAATGAAAGTATCTGCATTAAACGGCCCCATTGGATCATTTGCAACGGAACTAGTCCCTATTCTCGAAAACACACTTTGTATTTCAGGCAATCCTAATAGTAACTTTTCTACTTCTTTCTGTTCTTTAATGCTTTCTTCGAGACTGATATTCCCTTCTCGAACAATCACGAGCATTAAATCGCCTTCTGTAAGTTTCGGTAGAAATACAGTTCCTAAGCGGGTATATAAAAGCCCTGTTAAAAGAAAGAAAAGTAAAGAAGATAGAACGATCATCTTAGGTCGTTCCAACATTTTTGGAAGAAAAGCTCTATACCAAGTTACGAACCGACTTTCTTTCTCCGCATGTCCTCCTTTATTATTAGGACTCATAAAGAAATAAAGTAACGGAGGAAGGAAGAAGATAGCTAAAATCAAACTAAATCCCAATGCCAAAAGAACTGTCTCCGCCATTGGTCGAAACATCTTCCCTGGAATCCCATCTAAACTTAGAATAGGAAGATAGACTAACATGATTACGATAATCCCGAAAGTCACAGGCTTTAAGACTTCGATCGAAGATTGAAATATGATCTGTCTTTTTTCTGCATTAGTAGAATAAGAATGTTTTTCAAATCTCGACAGAACACTTTCCGCAATTACAATGGATGCATCCACGAGTAGACCGAAATCTATTGCTCCTAAACTCATCAAGTTCGCTGAGATCCCGAAATATTTCATTCCCAGAGATGCCAATAACATTGATCCAGGAATAATAGAAGCTACTATGACTGCGGCTCTCCAGTTCCTTAGAATAAAGAAGAGAGTAATAATTACAAGGATCGCTCCTTCAGCTAAATTCTTTAGAACAGTATGAATCGTAGCGTTTATTAGAAAAGATCTCTCTAATAAAACTTGAACCTCAACGTCCTGAGGTAATGTTAACTTATGTACAGCTTGATTGAGGTCGTCGTTTATTTTATAACTATTTTCGCCTCGCAACATTAACGCGGTTCCAAGAACAATTTCTCTTCCACCTGCAGTTGCTCCTCCTAGCCTAAACCTTCCATGTTCATTTACATCCGCTATATCCGATAAACGTATTGCTCCACCACTTGCTGTCCTTTGTACAGGAATCTTTGCAATTTCTTGCACACGGCTCTTTACTCCGTTTGTTCTGACGATAGCAATTTCTTTCCCTTTAGAGATAATTCCACCGCTAAAGTTTTCTCCCAAAGTTGAAAGACTTGCGATTAACTTATCTATAGTAATTCCCCAACTGCTCATCTTAGAAGGAATTAAATCTATATGTATTTCTTTCTCATATCCCCCATTCGAATCTACTTCTACGATTCCTGGAACCAAGGACTTCAATTGAGGACGAACGATATAATCTTGAACCGTCCTTAAATATAGTAATTGCTTCTCTTCTTCTAATTTCTCCAATTCAGATCCTGGCTTTGCTTGAACAGAATAGAAGAAGATTTCACCTAGACCCGTTGAGTTAGGTGCTACTTCCGAAGAAACTCCAGGAGGAAGTTTATTCTTAGCACTCGAAATCCTTTCTAAAGCTAAAGTCCGAGCTAAATAAATATCCGTGCCTTCTTTAAAGATCAAAGTTAGACTTGATAATCCAAATTTAGAAACAGATCTTATATCGATCAGATTGGGTAATCCCATCAGTTCAGTTTCTAAAGGAAAGGTAACGAGCTTTTCTACTCTTTCCGGATCTAATGGTCCTGTATTAGTAGTAACAAGTACTTGGACATTCGTAATGTCCGGAACCGCATCTATCGGAACTTCTTTTAACTTAAAGAATGAATAAATAAAAAGAAATAATACTATCCCGATAGATAAGATTGAATTATTTAAAACCGTATTCAAAAGTCTGTTCAGCATTTTTTAATACTCCTATAATTTCTTTCTCGTTTGTCATATACAGAAGGCTCAAGAAAGCTTCCATATGCGTTAGCTGAGCGGTTAATACGGCGTGGTATGTCTCGTGAAGCTGGTTTTCCAATTCTAAGTAACTAAGAATTTGGATTCGCGACCTTGAGAATTCTGTATCCGCAAAATTCAAATCTCTCTCGATCTCTTTTAGTTTAGATAATTCGAATAATTTAATATTTACCTTGGATTTTTCGTAGTCCAAAGCAGCTTGCCTAAGATTCATCTTTATTAAGTTTTCTTGTTGAAGAAGGATATTAGATTTTGCATCCAGGTTCTTCTCCGCAGCACCGACTTTATTTTGGAATCGATCCCATACAGGGACTCTGAATTTTAAACCTATATCGAAGTAGCGGTTTGCAACGCCCGATCGGTCTTCACCGACCTGACCAACAACGGAGTAATCCGGATATTTTTCTAAGTTCGCTAACTTCAACTCAGTCCGGGCCTTTTCTAATTCACCTTTTGCCGCTAACATTAAAGGATTGCGATCGACTGCTTTCTTTTCCAATTCATTCTGATCGAAACGAATTCCATCTTTAAAAAACGGAAGAGATAAAACTGGAACAGAATCCAGCCTAAGATAGAAATTCATCGACTCGAAATTTTTTGAAGCTTCCAATTCCAAATCGTTAAAATGTTTCTTGAGAGCAAGAATCCTTGTCTCCAAAATGAATAAGTCGGTTTTAGATTGAGGAGTTACGAATGGTCTTGATCGAATATAGTTTTCAATCGTTGAAAGCCTTCTTAGCCTTTCTTTTACATGACTCCGATTTATATCGGCGGCCAAATACCGATATGCAAACTTAACCGCATTAAGCCGGACAGAATTTGTTGCTTCAGTAACCTGAACCTCTTTAATTCTTGAATCGTTATCTACTAAAAGCTGTTTTAGCTCTTTCCTTCCCGGATAATAAACAGGTTGTTCCACTTGCATGGAATATTCTGAACCTGATTCGTTAGCTGCTTTTCTTTGACCATAATCAACGGCGATAACAGGATTCTGCGTCATCCCTTCTTGCCTTTTTCTAAAATACAGGGATTCTAAATCGGAATTCAGAGAAAGAAGTAGCGGAGAGTTCTTCTCTGCCAACTCAACAATCTTATCTATCGTTATTCTTTCTGAGTCTTTTTTTACAGTCTGAGCAGAATTGCCCGGAACAGCAAAAAAAGCCATGAGAAGGATGAGCAGAGTATAAATAAAAATAATAATGAACTTAGGGAGATTATAATTTCTCCCCTTTGATACTTTGTACACGTATAACCTCCACGTTTAAAGCAAAGACTTTAAAAACGTGGATTATATAAGGATTCGTATGGTATTAATGTTTGAGACTGGATCGGAATAAAGATAGATTGGAACTATCGGATCAAATAAATTCGTAGCTACAATATCTATATTCAGTATTGAATCTACAAAAGATATATAAGAACTTAGGAAAGAAAGAAGAGCAAAAGAGTAAGCCAATTTCTCTTTATGAGAAAGATTTAAACTACCCATGTCCCATTCACAATGTGATTCCTCTTTAGGAGCAGACGATTCATGGCAAGAGCCTAAATCGTGCAGAGAGGCTGGCTCAGTAGATTTTGTTAAATCAAATTCGCAAATTGTATTACAGGTGGCTGCAAGAAAGCTAGCAGAGAAAAGCGACAAGCATACTAGAATTTTGTGCAAGCCCGTAATCATAACCCAAAAGTTAGACTTGCAGAAAGTTTGTAAAGATAAAATTTAACGAGCACTAAAGCTCACAAATACATCAATAATATACTTTCAATACAATGGAGATAATGAGAATTCAAAATCAAAAAAAGAAAAGAGATGTAGTTTGATTTGATAATATATCAATTTATCTGATTATTCTACTAAATCTAAGCGGAACCTTTTTCCCGCAGGTCCCCCCTTTCCAGCTTTAAAACCAATACTGCAATTCCTACGGCTCCGGCTACGGATGCACTAAATACGAATACGAAATTCGGTCCGACATTCTCCCAGGCCCATCCTGCAAATACGCTCGCCACGAGTAAACATATGCTCTGTAATCCTGCATAAGTTCCTAATGCGCTCGCTGCTTCGGAAGAAGGTATGGTATTGCTGATAAGCGCCTTGGCGACCCCTTCCGTCGCGGCGGAATACATTCCGTATAGGAAAAAAAGAATCACGAATTCGTAAAGTTCTTTCGCAGAGCCCATTCCTCCGTAAGAAACCGCGAAGAGGATCAGCCCCAGGGAGAGGATTCTCTTTAACCCGATCCTATCCGCTATGTATCCGAAAGGAAATGCGAAAAGAGCGTAGATTAGATTATAGAATATGTATACCGAAATCATGGATCGATCCGAGGAGAGGACTTGTTTTACTCTGAAAAGTAAAAATAGGTCCGAGCTGTTTGCGAGTGCGAACAATAATAACAAGAGTACGATGGTTTTGTATTTTTTGGGGCTACTTTTCCAATATACGAACATATCGAAGAAGCCGTTCTTTTCGCTAACAGGTTTCTCTTCCTTCGACTTTTCTTTTTCTCTTAGAAACCAGCTTAGACCCACAGTGCAGATTCCCGGAATCGCTGAAATTAGGAACAAAGAAGAATAGGAAAGCTCGAGCGTATCCATAAGGGCGAGTGCGAGTACAGGCCCGAGGATCGCTCCGCTCGTATCCATAGCCCTATGGATTCCGAAAATTCTCCCCTTGGTTTCCGGTGTCGCTTCGTCCGAGAGCAATGCGTCTCTCGCTCCGGTCCGGATGCCTTTTCCGAATCGGTCCAGGGTCCTTGCGAAGAAAATCCAACCTATGGATCGGAATGCTACGAGTAACGGCTTAGAGATTGCGCTCAACGCGTACCCGAGTTGTATGAAGGGAACTCTCTTGCCCGATGCGTCGCTCCATTTGCCGAAGCCTCCCTTGCTGAGTCCAGCCGTAGCCTCCGCGCAACCTTCCAAAAGCCCGATCCATCCGAAGGAATATCCTATGGACGATAGATAAAGTGGAAGAATGGGATAGAGCATTTCGGATGCAACGTCCGTGAAGAAGCTGATCCAGCAGAGGATCCAAACCTGTCGGGAAATGACCGGAATTTTAGAGGTTGGGTTCAAATGATAACTCTCGCGTTTTTGGCATTGAAAAATTGGTTTGGAAAAAAATAGAGAAAAGAAATTCTTTTCCGGTTAAGAAAGGTTTGCTTTTGTCTAAGGATTTAGAATCATTCTAAATTCTATAAACCATTTTTACCAGGAGGATTTTATGAAACCGAATATTGGAATTCCGGAAAAAGACCGAGAGGCGATCAACCAAGGTCTGCAAAAGCTCTTAGCCGACACCTATTTCTTATACTTAAAGACTCATAACTACCATTGGAACGTGACCGGTCCCTTGTTCAATACTCTCCATCTCATGTTCATGACCCAATACACCGAGCTTTGGAATGCTCTGGATTTGGTCGCGGAGAGAATTCGTTCTCTCGGTTATCCTGCTCCTGGTACCTACAAGGCGTTCTCCTCTTTGACTTCTTTGAAAGAAGAAGACGGAGTCCCGAAGGCGGAAGACATGCTCAAAAATCTGGTGGAAGGACACGAGGCCGTGATTCGCACCGCGAGAGCCATTCTCCCTTCCGCGGATTCCGGCGGAGACGAGGTGACCACGGATCTTCTGACCCAAAGATTGGAGATTCACGAGAAGACCGCTTGGATGCTTAGGAGTATGCTCGAGTAGCTTTGTTGTTCGCTGCGACAGGGATACGTAGGGCCTGTCCCGAGCCGGTTTACGAGATCGTATTATTTTAAAAAGAATGCGAGGGATGAGCGATTAGCGAACCCGGAGTAGCCCGGCCCCGAAGGGGGTCGCCCGAATGTCTATTATGGAAAAATGAAGTTCGGCATTAGAATATTCTAACGAAAAAGACGGAAGAGGTTTTAGCTTCTTCTTCGGGAGAACCCGGCCGACACCGGGCTCTCCTGCCGAACAAAAATGGAAGTTATAATGTGAGTATGTACTCCACCAGATCGTCGATCTCCCCGCTCGATTGGGTACACCATGGGTGAGGAGTTGCCGGTAGTCCGATCGGCTTGGAGGTTCCCAATTCGTCCGGTCCGTATTCCCTTCTCATCTTTTGGTAATCCCAGTAATACCATTGGGTATCCCATGGAACCGTTACGAAATATTTATGCCTCTCGATGAATCGATTCCTTTTGATTCCCGCGTCGTTGGTCGGTGATCTGAAAGCCCGGAACACGTCGCCTTTCCTGTTTTGAGGAGGATAAGGCTCCGGGAAATCCGGTCCGCCCAACGCGGGGGTTGCAGGAGCGTGCAACGTATAATATTGGTTATACAGAGCGGATCCTTCCACGCATCGATCCGGATTCACCAAGTCCTCCAGGTTTCTCACGTGTCCGTCGCTTAATAACCCTCTGTGCTGCACCCAATACATATCTCTTAGGAAGGTCGCACGAATGGATTGTTGCGCTCTTTGGTAGATTGTGGGAGCGAAGAATCTTCCTACTTCGTTTAGCTTGAACATTCTTTCGTTGGAATTCAATCCTACCTTATCGTTGTGACAAGAGCCACAATCTCTTTGGAAAGTCGCCTTTCCTCGATTCACAGCCGAGGTCACTCCGGGAATATTCTCCCATCCCGCTTGCACGAAGTTTCCTTCACCCGGATCCCCTCCGACTTGAGGAACCAGTTTGCCTTTGGATTTCAGCCAACGATAGACTCCCACTTGTCTTAGAGGTCGGTCGTATTGGTCCAACTTCGTCATATATGCCGTAAGAGCCTGCAGTTCCTTCTGGTGCATGGACCCGGTGGCTCCGTCCGGTTCTTCCGAATGGATGTAGGAACCTTCGAATCCCACATAGGATTCCGTGTGGGAGAGGGATCTTCTCACACCCATATAATTGGTAACGTTCGGGATAGCGATAGGAGAGAATTGGTAATCGTTGTCCGTTTCGCTTCCTTCTCCCTTGATTCGTATGAGTGCGTGTTCTCCCGCTCCTTGAGGCATAACGTAGATGAGCATGGTCTTATCCACGTCTTTGGAACCGGAGTCGAATACCGGTCCAGGTTCGTTCTCCTTGATTCCTTTGAAATCTCCTAGTAGGGACCATTTCATGGACCATTTCGGGTTAGGAAGTCCTGGAATCACGCGAGTGACCGAATTTCCGGGAGAAGCTTCGAATGTGATTCTGTATCCGTGACAGGACGCGCAGTTGAATCCGATCCATTCTCCTTTTCCGGTATAAGGATGAGAAGCTTCCGCATAACGATATCCCGCCCATCCGCTGTTTCTCGTATTTCCTTTGAAGAGTTGGTCCCCTCCCAGATATCCCGGGATCGGAGTGGGTTGCGGATAAGGATCAAAATATACATTATCCGTAGCCGCTGTAGGAACTTCTCCTGCAACCGTTTTATACGCTCCGAAGAGCAGAAGAGGATCCGCGGTATATCCGGTAACCGGATCCGTCGCCTGGTAATTGAAGATCTTTTTCCAATCTAGGTTTCGGATGGCGTGTGCGACTCCGATATTGAAATCGTAGGACCAGAATACCTTTTCTCCGAGTGCCAATAAGGAAGCGAAGCCGGGGTTATTCACGTTAACGGGAAGAGGATCGGTGCCTTTCGCATCGCTCAAGAGGGAAACAACGTCGCATTTGTGTTTGAAATCCTCGTCCGTGATTCTTCTGGTCTGTGCATCGATTACGTTATGAGGTTGCCCGGGTCTGAGTAAGGAATCGTTATATCCGAGTCTTTTCTGTACCTGCACGATGATCGGACCGGAGCTTACATGTTCCGGAACCTTGAATTGGATCTGAGTATCCGTCCAGGAGAGAATGTATTTACTCCAGCTATCATGTACCTCGTCGACTTCGAAGTTGACTTGCTTGGTGATGTCCAATCTTTGCTCGAACATTCTCAGATCCGTTTCCAGGATCCTTGTGTTTCCGATCATGATTTTGGAATAATCCACATCCGGTCCGGCTCCGAAACCGGTACCTTTGAGTGTTATCGTTTGTCCCGGACTCAGCGTGGGAGTCGGGTAAGCCGGTCCGTCTGTGACGACTTGCCAGGCAAGGTTTCCGTTAATCAAAACGGATTGTAGAACAGGCTGGGGGAATACGGATGCGGAAATCGCACGGATACCCTCCCGAACCGGATCGAATTTACATATTTCCTCTTGGTCCGGGAATTCCGTAAAGATTCCTACGGGACATCCCGCGGCCAATACGCCAAGCCCGACCAACGCGTACTGCAGATATTTCTTAGCAGTACCTAACTTTTGCATTTCCATTTTCCGCTCCTAGTCCGGAAGGTCAGAATGATTCCGGATGAGATCTGTGTGAGGAGAATATATCGAAAATAAGAGACGGTCGTCCGAGAGATAGAATTCGAACGTTCGAGTTTCGTTATTCGAACAGTTGTTTCAAAAAGCAAACTTATAAAATAAGTAAAATATAAGAGGAGGAGGCTTTGTTGGTTGGGCATCCAATCGAAATAGAGGCGTTATAAATAAATGAATCTAATGAAACCGAATTGGATTCTTTGTGTGAGAATCGCGAATCGGGTCGAGAAAACTTGACAATCCCTTTCATTTTCTTAATATACCGACTATGTTAAATCCGGGGTTGGTGACTCCTATCCTTTACTTCGGAAGCGGTCTTTCCTTTCTTTTAGTAATTCAAAGACTGATTTCCCCCAAAAATCCGAGAGAAAATAGGATTAGCGCTCTTCTATTTCTTTCTTTGGGAATCATCCAATTCTCCGTGGCCAATGTGATTTGGGAATTGGACCAGACCTATCCTCATTCCATTTTTCTTCTTCTCACTTCCTTTTCCACCATCGGACCCTTGTCCTTATTGTATACGCATTCCCTTGTATATCCCAACCAGACTCTATACCGGGATATTCGTGTGCATTTTCTGATTCCCGGCATGTTCTTTTTAGGAGAATGTCTATTCTTCGCAAGACCCTGGGCCTCCATCATAGAGGATTTGGCGGAGCTTAGGGCCTATCGTTATAAGCATTACTTATCCTTCGGATTCTTTGCCACCACGGCTTTGACCACCGCGTATTTCGTTTTTCGTTATCGTATGCTTCTTACTGTCATTTCCGTTCCCGAACTAAAGGCGCAGATCCGTTTCATTCTGATCTTAGCCACCGTTACAATGGTGGCCATGTGTTCTCTCGTGTTCGGTTTCATGTTCGGCTCCTCTTCTTTTTTCAGCGTAGGAGGAATTCTAGTAACGTTGATCATTTTCATGTTATTCTTGGCTCCTTCCCGTTATCCGGATTTCTTCGCCCCCCTGACTCGGGAAGTGAGAAAGAAGAAATACGAGAAATCCCTTTTAGTGGGCCTGGACCTGAATCTTCTGGAACTCAGGATAGAAGAGCTTATGAACGAGGATAGATTGTATAGGGATCCGGACCTGACCCTTCATTCCTTGTCGGAAGACTTGGGGATAAAGCCCTACCAGTTGACTGAATTTCTGAACGAGCATTTGCAGACCGGCTTTCATAATTATATCAATCGATTTCGGATCGACGAGGCTGTGAGGCTTTTAGGGGAGAATCCCGATCAGGATATCCTTTCCATCTGTTATTTCGTTGGATTCAATTCTAAATCTTCCTTTAACGACGCCTTTCGTAAGGTTACGGGTAAGACTCCGAGCCAATTGAGACGGAAGAAGCAGGAGAATTCCGGAAATCCTAAGATTCATACTTCCAGATCCGGCCAAGCATTAGGACGCAATCTCGGAGGAATGGTGGAATTGGGAGAAGGTAAAAAGAACGGTTCCTTGGAAACCTCGTCAAGGCTGAAAGTCGGTGAAGAGTAGAATCCAGTTCTCACTCGTCCTTTCGAACCAGTCTTTTTCCTCATAAAAAGTTCCGGTCAATAACTCTAGAATCTTTTTCATATAAGGTTCTCCAGGGTCGAAATCCTGCGCATCTAAAAAGATGGAACCTCCCCATTTTTTCTTGGCTTGGGTGTGGGAGAAGATTCCTTTCAGGGATTCTATGCTTCTATTATTGGCGGGGATCTTGTATTTTTCGCAGAGCTCCCGGACCAATTTGGCCACGGATGCGGTTTGAGCCGGATTTGCGAGTAGCATCTCCGTGTCTTTTCCTACGATTTCTATTTGGAAACAGTTCCGGTTGGTCCCGGTCGCAGCCGCCGCCATATGCAGAGGGTGGTCCAGTAGCTGGTACATTTTTCCGTCCTTATCCGCAAGGAAAGTGGCGGCTAAATTTCGTTTTTCTAATACTCTTAGCGTTCCGTCGTAATCCGAGATCGCGGTAAAATGCAGGACCACACAATCGGCGCTGATCATCCCCCTGTAATTGTACTTGAGGCGTTTCTCTTCGGGCAATAGTCCTTCGGAAGTTTTCTCTATACTCTCCAGTTCGGCCTGAGGAATAGGAGTGATTCCTCTTCCTCTATCGTAGCTCGGATCCTTGATCTCTCCGTTTTGTCCTACGAAAGGACGCTCTTTACGAAGAACCCAATCTCCGTATCTATCCTTCCATTCGGATTCGGGGAAATATTTCCCTCCCGCTTCTTCTAAAATAGATTTGAGTACGTTTTCGTTTCCGCAATCGCTTCCATTCAGAAATCTTCCGAACTTTTTCTTGGCCTGGGTATGCGTGAAAATTCCCTTTTGGGAGGATACATCGTGATTCGTGAGGGGAACTCCGTATTGTTTGGAGAATTTAGCGATCAGGGAAATCAGGGCCTTTTTCTGGTCCGGTCGTTTGAGGATGTCGTCCTTGTCTCCCTCCCAGGTTACATGGATCATATATGGATCCATTTTAGGGGCAGCCTTGAGCTCCCAAGATCCCGGTTCTTCGAGTAGGAAGATTCTTCCCTTCTTATCCACGAGAGAATGCACGAGCCAGCCCGCATTCGCGCTCTTAGATACGTATTCCTCCGGACTCAGTCCTTTGGTATGATGTATTAGAATTCCTTTAACTTTCCAGCTCCAACGGGAGGATGCAAGATCGGAGAGTCGTTTTTCAGGAGGGAGTAGGGATGCGATCGGAAGAAAACCTTCTTCCTTTTCCGAAATGGAAAGAGAAGTAGGAATTGTTGAAGCGCATCCTAGTGAAAGGTAGAATAAGACGGAAACGAATACGATCCTTTTCAACAGCCTTTCTCCGAAAGTTTTTCCTTCAATAAGGAAAGGTCGGACCTGACTCTTTCCAGGATCTTTTTGGCCTTGGTGTGGCGATTTAGAAGATCCTTATATTCCAAAACGGCATGAGTCTTCTTAGATTTTTCCTCTTCTATCCGATCCGGTTCCAAAGGAAGAGTGTCCAGATCTCTAAGCGCCGATTCCGCCTCTGTCCGTATTTTGGTCCAATTGGCGCTGTAAGCGGAATGAATCTCCTTAGGAACTATATCCTTGGATCTTTTGATTCTCTCCTCCATTTGAGGGAGATCGATTTTTAAGAATTCTCCCAAGGCTTGGGAATCCTGGACTAGTTCGTCCAAAATTCCGCTTAGGTGTTTTTCCATGGCCTCGTTCTGGGAACGAATGGCCTTTTTGGCTCTCCTAAAGATTCGGATCATGGCGAGAGCGGAAAGTATTAGGACGAGTAGGAAAATCCAGAAGGAGAATTTGGAAAAGACCCAGTGGATCCAAGGGGAATCCAGGCTGTCCTGTAGGAAATATGCGGCGATTCCGGATCCTGCCAAAAGGGTGAAAAAAAAGAGAGTCAGTATTCTCCTCATCTACCTTCTCATTTCTGGGAAGCTTTTCTTTCTGTCAAGGTCAAGACTGGACCCTTCGGAACCGAAACTTAAAGGGATGGATGCCTCTCCTAATTTATTCCCTTCGGAACCGAGAAAGTCCGAGACTCCTAAGGTCGTGAACCTCGGATTCTATCGTATCAAAAAGACCCTTCGCGAGGAAGGTTTCGAAGTCGTGGAGAAAGCCGACGGCAAAATCACTCTGGTCCTAAGAGTGAAAGAATAAGAATCTAAAACGAAAGAAGGCGCGAATCTTTATCCCCTGTCACCTTTCTTGGAAGCGGAGTGTTTCATCTTCATATACACTCCTCTCTTTTGCAATTCCTCTAGCATTTGTTTCAATCTTTTTGCCCTGGTTTCCGGTAGTTTGGCTCTGACGATCCAGCTTATATAATCGTTTTGCTGGTAAGCGGGAACAATAAGCCGTATTCGTGAAGTGGGCACTCGGAAAAATGAGTTGCCCATGTATCCATATATAGGATACAACGTTGGCGCGTCCTTCGAAGTTCGCGTTCAAAAGACAGATAAGATATTTTCGAAACTTCCGAAGAATGTTCAAAAGGAACTCCTCTTTTAGCTTCCCGTTTCTTCTAACGTAGGAAGGTCCTCGGAGAATTCCTTTGTCTCCGGTTTTTTGGGGACCAGGCTTTCGGCACAGGATTTTTTGAGTAGCGCGTGTATCTTTTCTTTTTCTGAGGAGCGGGGAACGATGCGCAGATAGATGCGATAATTGCGAACGGCTCCCACACAATATCCGGACTTCAGATATAAACTTCCCAATAATCTACGGGCCCCCGGATGTGAAGGCTCGTGTTCTACGATTCGATTTGCGAGACGTATTGCTTTGTCCGGGTTTGTGTTGATATTCTTCTTGGATTCTTCCCAATTCTTTACCAGTTCGTCTTCGTAGAGTCTATAGAGTTGGTCGTTGCCCATATCGAAGACTCGAAATACGATTGTGTCTTGTGCCCCACTGCGACAGATTCCGAACCAAACGTCTTCCTGGGCGTCGGTGATCTTATTGCCTCGGATCCCTACGAGTTCGCTTCCGTCCAGACATCCCGCCATTTTGTATATGTCCTTCATGGCGGCAGGGGAGGCGGCGAGTAGAATACGGGCTTGGTTGGCGTAAGACGCTATATCGTCTTCGGGAAGAGCGTCCTCCGGATTCACCGTATTCGGAAAATCGCTAAAGATGCGTAACTTAATGGAAGAATCCAGCACCCAATCCGGAAGTTCTAAATTCTTTATGAAATCGTCCTTGGGTTTCCAATAGGAGCGGATGGTTTCGCAGGAGGCAAAGTAGGCCTGGAATACGATCAGAAGGACCAAGGATGCGTAGAATTTGGGGAGACTTGCTTCTTTTCCGGTTGCCACTCAGGGTATCTTGTGTTTTCTCGATATTAGAAGCAACAAGGAAACCGATGCCTCAAGAGTTGAAAGCAAAACTGGACGGAAAGGGACAAAAGCACTGCATTGTCGTTTCTCGTTTTAACGAATTTATCGTGGAGAGCCTTTTGAAAGGTTCTTTGGAAGGTCTACGCATGACAGGCGTGGAAGACAAGGATGTAACCGTGGTTCGGATCCCGGGAGCGTACGAACTCCCCATCGTGGTTTCCAAGGCGGCTGCGAGTAAAAAGTTCGATTCCATCATTTGCTTGGGAGCGGTTATCCGAGGAGCCACGGCTCATTTCGATTTCGTAGCCGGAGAATCCGCAAAAGTAGGATCTATCGGTGTGCAACATTCGGTACCCGTGATTTTCGGAGTATTGACCACCGATACCATCGAGCAAGCGATCGAGAGAGCCGGAACCAAGGCGGGCAATAAGGGATACGAAGCCGCTTTGACCGCCGTCGAGATGGTGAATCTTCTGGCCCTTCTTTAATCTATGTCTTCTTCCAGAAGGAAGTCCCGTGAAATCGCCCTTATGGCTCTGTATCAATTGGAATTGGTTCAGCCCGCCTTATCCGAAGTACTAAAATTCCGTTGGTACGATAAAAAAATCGAAACCGAAGAAAGGGATTTTGCCATTTCCATCATAAATGGTGTTGTGAAAAACACGGAGACAATCGATACTCTAATCAAGAAGTACTCGAGGAACTGGGATTTTGCCCGGATTTCCCCGGTGAATAAATGTATCCTGCGTTTATCCATCTACGGGTTATTGAACTCTAAGGAGATCCCTCCCAGGGTGACCATCGACGAAGCGATGGAGTTGACCCGGGAATTCGAGAGCGAGAATTCGGTTCCCTTCATCAACGGGATTCTAGATTCCATTCTTCAGTACGAGACGAACCGACATGGAAAACCCGATCCGCAAGAACCGAATCTTCCTGGAGACGGAAGAACCTAAGCCCTCCTTCTATTACGGAGACGAGCCGGAGGAATTTCGGCCCAAAAGACAGTACGGTGTCATGGCCTATTTTTGGGGGGCCATGGTGGCGGTGGTTCTGCTCTTCCTGGCTCTCGGAATCTGGTACCAATTCTTCAGAGATAAGACTCCCGATTTTGCGGGCTCCGGTTTCGGAGGGGGAAAGTCCCTTCTTCTGCCTAAAGGGGACGTCAGCCAAGAGTTGGAGAGGCCTTATCTCCCTAACGGCACGAATAATCCCGCGCTCACAAAATGCGTGAACTTATACAAGGAACGCCATTCCGAGGAAGCATTCCATAAATGTAATGAATTTCTGGCAGGACCCGCGACGGATGCGGAGAAATCCATCGCGCTTACGGTACTCGGAATCATATATGACCAGGCGGGAGGTAGATCCGCTCAGGCGATCGACGCGCTCCAGAAAGCTATTTTAAAAGATCCGAATAATATCTATGCCTATTATAATCTGGTTTTAGCATACAAACATGGCGGCCAGCCGACTGCCGCTAGAAACGTAGCTCTTCAGGCTCAGAAGATCGCACCGGATGATCCCAAAATCCAGTTGATGGTGGGAAATCTATTCAACGAAATCAACGATCCGGATGCGGCGATAGACGCCTATCGCCAGGGACTCTCCTCTTCTCCTGACGATCCATACCTGACCTATAATCTTGCCGTTAGCTATTTCAAGAAGGGAGAAATCCCCCAGGCGGAAGAGCAATTCAAACTCGTGGTATTGAGATCTCGGGGAGGAAAACTCGCGGCCCTCTCCAGTTCGTATTTGGGAAACATCGCCTATAACCGAGGGGACTATACCGCAGCGGAACATCATTTTAGGGAAGCGGCGGTTCTTACTCCGAACGACGCCAAGGCTCTTTACAATCTTTCCATCATACTTAAGAAAAACGGAAAATTGGAAGAATCCCTGAAATATATGGAACTCGCCAAGCAAAGCGGAGCTAACGATCCGGAATTATTCCGATCCATCGCCGAAGGCTTCGAGCAATTGAACCAGGGAGAGCAATCCATAGACGCTCTGCAGAAGGGACTCAAATACAATCCGAATAATTTGGATCTTCTATTCCAACTCGCCGAGACTTATTATAACCGCGGAGACCTACTCGCTGCGGAGGAAACCTATCGTCGTATCGTCAATTCTACTCCCGGAGACAGTTATACCGAGACTGCACTACTGAATCTGGGAGTGGTACTCGACCAGATGGAAAGATACGGAGAAGCGATCACCTATCTGAACCGGGTCCTCGATCTGAATCCTAAAAACGCAAAAGCTTATTATAATTTAGGATTGGTCTACAAACATAGCGGAAACGGAACTCAGGCGATAGAAAATTTCCGCAGAGCCTCCTATATAGACCCTAACGACATCAAGCCCAAAGAAGCGTTGGGAGATTATTATCTCGAGAACAAATTCTATCGTGAGGCGGTGGAAGAATATTCCGTTCTCTTCAAGCAGAAGGAAGACTATTACCGAGCGGCGCTCAAACTCGCAGAGGCCTATATGGGGACGGGAGAGACTTCTAACGCGGAGAAGGTTCTGTTGCAGGTATTGAATCAATCCCGTAATGCTGTAGAGATCAAGCAGGCTCATAAAAAATTGGCTTTATTGTATAATAAGTCCAAGGACCCGGATCTAAAGAACAAAGCGAAGGACGAGGCTTATCGTTCCGCTCATATGGATCCGGAAGATTACGAAGGTCGTTTGGTATTGGCCAAAATTCTCTTGGATTCCAATTCCGTTTTGGATCGGGAAAAAGCGATCGAGGAATTGACCGCTGTGGTTCGTTCGGAAGTGAAGCCTAAGACCGCTTCCACCGCATACAATTATCTGGGAGTCGCATTCTATAAGAACGGAGAATATAAGAAGGCGGTTCGCGCGTTTCAAAATGCGATAGACTTCGATCCTTCGAATACGGAAGCTTACGATAATAAGAGAGCGGCTTCCGCCGCATTGGAGGATTCCTCCAAGAGGGAAGGTCTTTTCTGAAAAGAATTCTATTCTTTTGCTTCGTATTCATTCTAAGTCATGCCCTTCTAGGCGAAGAAATAAAGGATCCGTTTAAAGAATCGATCCTATCCAAGGGACGTTCCCAGGCGAGAACCATCACCGAGATTAAATCCAAATCCCGTTTGGACTTAGTGAAAGAGCTACCTAAGATCGCTTCCGATCCGGAGGCGAGAGAGGATAGTATCTTTGCAATTCTCTCCCTCTATTCCGAGTTGGAGGATCTGGACAATCTGGCACCTACCTGGGCTCCCGAACTGGACGCTACGTTTAAGAATACGAAGAATGTGGAGATCCAAAGAAGGATCCTCGAACTCGCCGAAAGAAAAAAAGAAAAAAGACTCATCTACGCCGTGATCGCGGGCCTCACTCATTCCGAATTCGAAGTCAGACAATTGGCGTATCGTTATGTGCAAACCATCAAGGATGACCGCGCCATGCCTCACGTACTGGATATGGCGATTTCCTCCAATCCGATCTACAGGGAATATTTTTTGGAGTCCTCCGTATGGATCAAGGACGAGAGAGTGCAGAATCTGATCCAAAAATTCTCCTCCGACGATAGCCCGGGGTTGCGTAAGAAATTTTTCGTAATATTGCAGAAAAATAATATTCCAGACAATCGGGGACTGATTCCCAAGATGGCGGCGAGCGACCCGGACGAGGACGTGCGTATCCAGGCCTTGGAAATTCTCAAAAATAGGAAGAGCCGCCAATATATCAGTCTCTTTTATAAGGGAATTACTGAACCGAATCCTGATATCAGAAAGGTCAGCGCGGAAGCATTATTCTTCTTGAATGATAAACCCGGAGCCAAGTCCGTTTCGGAGCAACTTGCCAAAGAAAATGTGCCTGTTTTAAAAGCGAGGCTCATAGACCTCCTTCTGGAGCTGGGAGCTCATGGAGGCGGGCAGGGACTTCTTGCCGTTTTGGACGGAGATAAGGACCCGGCTCTCAGGTCCAGGTCCGCGGAGGCCATGGGAAAATTGGGTTTCAATCCCGGTTCTTCCGAATTGAAACGGATTTTCGAGAAGGAAAAATCCAACGAAGTAAAATTATCAGTCTTGCGCGCCTTGGGAGAATTGAAAGATAAGACTTCCGTTCCCGCTCTCATCACTTATGCTTCCAATAAAAAGGAAAAACTTCCTCTACGACTGCAAGCGGTGGACACTATCCGTATTATCGCGGATCCGGAATCTCTCCCTGCGTTATTCGATGCATATGTATTCGAGAAAACGGCGGAAGTAAAGTCGGAGATGGAGCGCGCCGTCCGGGAAATCATTCAGGTGAAAGTCTCTCACTAGAAAATGGAATGCGATTCTTAATTAGTCTCTTTATTCTTCTACTAAGCTGTAAGGGAGGCCAGAGAATTCCTTCGCCTTCCCAACAGGAATCTACATCCGAGCCTCGCTGGGAAAAGAAACTAGGAAGACCGGAAAGGCCGATATGGAAACCCGCTTACGAAGTCTACGCCTCAGAGATTCGCGGGGATAAGCTTCGCCAAATATTAGAAGATCCGAATAATAACAGTCTTCCTAAAGGAGAAAGTAAGAGTCTTCTCGATTCCGATTTGGGTTGGAATCCGGGAGGAAAGCGCATTTTCTTTATCCGTATCCATCCCAATTCCATGTACAGGGAAATCGATACCCTAGGAGAAGTGGGAATCCGCCTAGGCGACTGCGATTCCAAGGACAAACTGGAATTTCCTTATACATATTATGTTTTTCTCACGGAATTAGGAAAGGGAAGGGATCGGGTACCCAAATATCTACAGGAAAACGATAAGGCGGTATCCTCTCGCAAGAGAAAAAACTACAGCCATTATTTGGAGGAGACCAGAAGAGTTCTCGTAGCCTTTCCTTCTTCCTGTTTTTCTGCCGGTCAAAATCGATTGGAAGTGCAGCTTTTAGGAGAGGAGTTATACAGCTTCCCGTTTATTTTCGATTACGATTAGGGATTTCCTAGAGATATTCTCTCAGATACTTACTATTCTTCAGATGGCTAGGAAACAAAATGGGGAAATTCTTTCCGGTGCGTTTGCGTTTTCTGCGATAGGATTTGCTGGATTCCCAATAGACTTCGTATTCGGATTCCACTCGGAAGAGAAGTTTTTCCCAGAACAGAAAATGACTGTCCACGAATTCTTGGCGTATGTCCTTGGCTCGGGAGGTGAGAGGACATTTACTTTCGAATTCCTGCATGAATACGAGTCCCACTAAGATTCCTCTCGTATCCAGATAAGGCTCGAGAGGAAAGGTCCTACAACTAATGGACCTGTTTTCCCTTTCGCAATGCGCGACTCCCTTACATTCACAAAAAGTAATTTTCCTATGGTCGTAGACGGCGAAGTCTTTCTTCTCTTCGCGGGTCATCGGTACGTATTTCTTCCAGAGATCCGTTCTCTTGGATAGCATCTCGTACTCCGCCTTATACAGTGCCGGGAGAGCGTTGTCCGCTTGACAGCACACCGGTATGCCTCCGTTCCCAGGAGCGCAAAGGCTGCCGCAATTGTATTCCGTGACTTCTTCCTGTAGCAGGGAATAGTAGTATTCGATCTCGTCTGGAGATAAGGCCTTGGGATCAGGTTTGGGAGCTTTTTTCATTCAGTTCGATTTCTCTTTGTTTCTCTCGACGGGAGATCTCTTTGTCCAAGTACAATACTCGAAAGAACAGATAGCCTCCTCCCATAATTGCGGAAGAAGCGAAAAGCCCCCATCTACGATAGAAAAGATCGACCGATTCCGAGAGCCAATCGTTTTTCTGAAAAACGAAAAATGCAAAGGAGGAGAAAAGCAAAACAAAGAAGCAGACCAAAAAGAAATACATGGTGGCGCGCAAAGACCAGAGCTTATCCTCCCTTTCATGCTTTAGCATCAGGAATTGTTTGTATAGTCTTTCGTATTCCCTAGGGGTCGCGATCTTTTGTATTTCGAAGTACTTCTCGAATTCCGCCGGCACTCCTTCCGGATCGGGTAGTATGAGTTCGTAATCCAGGGATTCGTCGTATTTCTTGCGCCTTGTCTCGTCGGAGAGATGATAATACGCTTCGGCGCCTTCTCTTACAGCGGCATCCCTCCAAGGAATCCATGAATGTTGTTGCACATTCTCCAAATAATTGCGAAAGGCCTCGTCCACAGCAGTACTGGACGCGTCTCTGGGAATTCCGAACAGATCGTAATAGTCCGTTTTTCTGGTGAATCCTGTGCCGGGCTGATTCATAACGAGATCGCTTCCGATTATGTACCGAACCTCGTCCCGGGGAAACGATTTTTCGATCTTGGACCGGGTTGACAGAGCCTTTCCCCCTCCGAAACTCGTCCTATGAGCGTCATAGAAGTCGAGAAAAAAGCCGGTAAAGTCTATATTGAGACCTACGGTTGCCAGATGAACGAATACGATTCGGGCATCGTATCCAGTCTCATGCAAGGCGCTCAGTTCGAGGCGGTTTCCGATCCGGAAAATTCGGACGTTATTTTCCTTAATACCTGCGCCATCCGGGAAAACGCTCACGCCAAGATTTACGGAAGATTGCAGAGTCTGGGTTATTTAAAAAAACGTAATCCGGATCTAGTGATCGGGGTATTGGGTTGCATGGCCCAGAATCTAGGTGACGATTTATTCCACCAGGAACTGCCTTTGGATCTCGTTGTGGGGCCGGACAATTACAGGACCCTTCCGGATCTGATCGAAAGGATTCGCTCCGACAAGCAACCTGTTTCCCTCACGCGTCTCTCCAAGATAGAAACGTACGACGAAATAGAACCTCGAGTGGTTAACGGTATCCAAGCCTTCGTTACCATCATGAGGGGCTGCAATAATTTCTGTACATTCTGCGTGGTCCCTTATACCCGAGGCAGGGAAAGAAGCCGAGATCCTCAATCCATCGTTCGCGAAACCAAGGATCTGGTGGCGCAAGGAGTGAAGCAACTTACTTTACTCGGGCAGAATGTGAACTCTTATAAAGTGGACGGGACCGATTTTGCGGGCCTGGTTCGGATGCTTCTGGACGAGACCGAAATCGAAAGGATCCGTTTCACTTCTCCTCACCCGAAGGATTTTCCGGATCATCTTCTGGAATTGATGGCACAGAATCCTAGATTCTGTGCGAACATCCATCTTCCTCTCCAATCTGGAAACACCGATGTGCTTACCGACATGAAAAGGAATTATTCCAAGGAAGAGTTCCTACAAGTGGTGCAAAGAATCCGTAGTGTGGTTCCCGATGTGGGATTAACCACCGATATCATCGTCGGCTTTCCTGGAGAAACCGAGGAGCAATTCGAAGACACTCTCGACGTGGTCCGACAGGTCGGTTTCGATATGGCCTTCATGTTCAAGTATTCCGAAAGAGAAGGTACCATCGCTCAGAAACGTTATCCGGACGATGTTCCGGAGGAAACAAAGGGAGACCGGTTGACCAAGCTCGTGGATCTGCAAACCTCCATTTCCTTGGAGCAGAATCGGGCAAGGATCGGAAGAATATTCCCTATTCTCATCGAAGGCGTTTCCAAAAAATCCGGAAAGGAAATCTGCGGTAGAACTCCTTGCGGTCGCATGACCGTATTCCCTATCCCCGAAGGAAGCCAGGCGGAAGAATGGATCGGTAAGACACTGAACGTTAAGATCGAATTCGCCACCAGCGCCACCTTAAAGGGAAGGGTAGCGGATTGAAGAAGGCTTCCCCCCGAGGGGAAGGGGAAGCTCCTCGTAAAAAGAAATCGAATATTAAAAAATCCGATACTACTTCCTTCGGAACCGAAGCCTCTGGAAAAGTGGAAGAGGGTAGGGATCTCCGTTCCGTAAGGGTCCACAGCGTTGCGGATCTTCCCCCCGGCTTTTACGTGCATACCGACCGGGAGAGATTCTGGAGATTCATTCCTATTCTGGACCGTTATATCTTCTTCGAGATATTTCCTCCGTTTCTGGTTTCCCTTCTATTCTTCACGACGATCTTCATGGCGATCGCTCTCCAAAAAATGGTGGGCCTATTCGTGGGTAAGGGGGTGGATCCTCTCCGACTCTTGGATTATTTCGGTTATCTATTGGGGAATATTCTTCCCACCACAGTCCCTATGGCGAGTCTTATGAGCGGTCTCATGGCCGCAGGGCGTTTGTCCGGAGATTCCGAAATTACTGCGATTCGTTCCGCAGGAATAGGATTCTCCCGTATCTACGTAGTATTCGTGGCCTTCGGAGTCGCTCTCTCCATCGTGGTCGCTTATTTATGCTTCTATCTTTCTCCCATCAATACGAGAAAGATGACCGAGTTCAATAATTGGATCCTGACCTATAATCCGCTACTCGCCTTGACCCCTGGCCAATTCGCGGGAGATAAGGTCCAAGGTGCGGGCTCCGAAAAAGCCAGAGCCATGTATACGGAAGGTGTGAACGCTAAGACGGGAGAACTTTCAGGAGTTCAGATACGAGAATGGACAGTTTTTATTCCTCAAAATCAGGATCCTCTTTTGCTTTCCATAGGAGGAGGTGCCGGACGCCAGATCCAATTGGGAGAATCCTATATCACCCAGATTATTTCTGCTAGAAAAGGAACCCTAGTGGAAAAGGTCGGGCCGGACGGAGAATTCGAAAAATCCATCCGTCTTCGGGACGCTTGGATTCTGGAATGGGATAAGAGCAAGGGACAATTCTCCGTGGGAGACCTCCGCAAGGGAGAGATGGATTATAATATCCCGAAGACCGAGGAAAAGAAGAGCCTAGTCATAGACGTGGATCCCGAATCCTTCACTCTTTGGGCTCTCATCGAGATCCGAAATAATATAGAGCAGGGAAAATTGGAGGAGATTCCTGGCCTGGAAATCCTGAAGGAGATGGGTATTCCCGAAGATGGACCGCCTAAGGGACTGAAGCAAAGACTTTTGCAATTGCAAATCGATCTGGTTCAGATCATGAACGATCCAGATATTTCCGAACAGGAGAAATCCCAGAGAGTTACCATCGTAATACAATTGAACACCTTATTGAACGAGGCAAAGAAAAGACTCGCCCAATTCAATATTGAAATCCAAAGAAGATTCGCGATTCCAGTCTCTTGTATTATTTTTTCCTTAGTCTCTTTGCCGTTGGGGCTGGTGGTGAAACGGTCCGGAAAAGGAATGAGTTTCACGATGGCCGTGGTTCTCATTATTCTTTATTGGGGGCTTTTCACTTTCGGATCGAATATCTCGGATACCTCCAAGGTTCCGGTTTGGTTGGGGCCCTGGCTGGGAAATATCGCGATCGCAGTCGTAAGTTCGGTAATTATGTTAAAACGAACCGATATGCGGTTTCCTCCGGCTGTGGTTAATTTCTTTCAGAAGCTGGCGCAATTTTTCGCCCCGATACGAGTTTTTCTGAATCGCATTCTTCTCCCATTTTCCCCCCTAAAAACGAAATTGACAGAGGGACTCAAAAAATTATCCTTATGGAGAAACCCAGGAAATAGGGACTGACTCCCGCTTTCTGCGGGATCGGTAGCATAGCTACCGGCGTCTTTCCGGACGCCGAGTAAGGGGGAAGTCGGCTTTGAAAACCGCAAATATTTGGCATATTACTTCCGGAGCTGAATTCCCCGTACATATTTGGAAGCATCCGCGAATCAATATCGAATTACGTAAGGTTCAGTTAAAGGATTATAAATCCATAGAGTTGGATCCCCAGGATATCAACGTCTTTTACGTAAATACCCAGATCAAAGAATGGAATGCCATTAAGGAAGATTTCCTAAAAAGGTTCGAGTTGCATCCTTTCGTGGCTTTAACCATCATTTCCTCCCCGGACGCGGAGGAAATTTACAATAAGCTTTCTCCTAAGGGTAAAACGGAAGTTCTGGAAAATCCGGTGCAACCCCGTACCTTAAGGATCATCCTAGACCGAGTCATCCAAACCGAATTCTTCAAGGTTGTCGCAAACGAGATCGGAAACAGCTGCCTGGCTAACGTGGGCTTCTTCGAGGGTGTTTTCGAATTGGCGAACAAAGAATACAAAGATGCGACCAAAGCGAATGCAGCGTTGCACGCGATTCTGGAGTTCGAAGCCAAAATCAAGAAGAACAACGAGGATATTAATATCGCGATAGATAGGGTAAACGAACTCAAGAACCAGGAACTCTTGACCCTGCACGAGCGCCTCAAAGTCTCCGAAATCATAGACAATCTCAAGACCATGGAATTAAAGCATGCCCTCGAGTTGCGTAAGGCTACCGAGAGAGCTTTGGAATATTCCAGCATCGAAGAGATAGAGATGAATAAAATCCTAGAAGCGCAAACCAAGCTCTTCGAATACACCGAGCAGGAAATCCGGGAACTTGTGGAGGAAAATAAACGCCTCCGTAAGGAATTAGGTCTTCCGGAACAGGCCTAGTCTCTGGCCAAAAGCTCCAACACCTTTTTAAATTCGTAGGATTCCCGACCGTACGCAATTTCCGCGTATAGGATTCCGTGTTTTTTACGACGACTCTGATAATAGTCCATTGCGTTTGCGTCTCCCGATTTTTTGGCAGAAAGATAAAGTCTTTCGTAACAATGGGAAAGCATGCGATGCGGTTCGGCCTCGTCGTTCATTTTCGGATCGAGCGCTATATATTTTTCCAGGAACTCCGCGGATTGCACGTAATTGCGGAGCGCATATTGGTGTTTTATAAATTCTCGATATACTCCCGCTTTTAAATCCAGGAAGGATTCGGATCGATTGATTCTGGGATTTTTGATCTTATCCATGTTTCTCATGGCGAGAGCCAATTGCTTAACGGATTCTAGTCTGGCTTGCGCGATTTCCCGGGAGAATGCTCTCTCTGCGTTTTCGATCCTAGTCTTTTTTTGCCATTCGTATCTTTCCGATTCGAGAACCTTGGCTTCCTCCGCCTTTCTTCTGGTCTGAACGCTCTCGGAGGTTTTCCTGAAATCGTCCAAGGCCTTGGACAGATGTTCTCTGGTTTTTTCCAAAGATTGCTTGGAACTGTCCTCTCCGAAGTCGCCGAGTATATCCAGGTCCTTGAACTCCGTAGGATCTTCGCTCCAAGGTCCTTCCTGGGCCGATTCGGGAATCAATACCTGTAGTTTACGATTTCGATCATGAGGATCCTCTTCCGTATGCAAAGAAATCGTAACGGAAAGAAGAAGGGGCAGGAGGAGTAGATAACCGACCCCGGACGGAGAAATCGTATTCGGTCCCATTCCCGCTATCATTCGGAACGCCATATCGGAGAGAAACCATAAAAATGGTTTCATAAACCGAGGGCTCTCACGATCCTGATTTTGGAGCCCATCATGTTGAGTGCCGAAGTTCCCAAAACGAAGCGGATCGTATTGATCGCGCATGATAATAAGAAGGAAGACCTTGTGGAATGGGTCCAACTCCATAAGGAAATTCTTGCAAGACATCATCTGTATGCGACAGGAACGACCGGAAAGATCGTGCACGAGAGAGCCGATCTGCCCGTGCACCGATTCCTTTCCGGACCTCTGGGCGGCGATCAACAGATCGGAGCCAAGATCGTGGACGGAGAGATCGACGTAGTGATTTTCTTCTGGGATCCTCTGACCGCCCAACCCCATGATCCGGACGTCAAGGCCCTGCTTAGGATCGCGGTTTTGTACAATATCCCGATCGCAAATAACCGGATTTCCGCCGATTACCTGATCTCTTCCAATCTATTATCTTCTTCTTATAAACGAACCACGATCGATTATAATACCGGCCTTCCCATCTACTGATCTATTTTCCTTCCGAAGTAAAGGCCGCCCTATATGCTTCGGCGGGGCAGGTCAGATAAGTGCAGGAAAAGGAATCCGGTCCGCTTTCCGTCCAGGCGCCTACGGAAGTAAGCTCGTTGCAGGAAACCTTATACGAATTCGATTTGGCAGGACCTGTCGGAAGACCCGCACAGGTCAGTAGAGCGATATCCTTATAACAGGAACAATTCCCCTCGAAGGCTCTGGTATTGGAACAATATACGCAATCCGATTTGCCAGTTCCTCCGGTGGCCAAGGATAGCAAAGTTTGTTTTTGGTTGGCCTTTTTCTCCTTTTCCCCAATTGAATCGGACTGGCAAAAGGATAATAGCGGTAAAAATAAGAAGAATATTACAAATTTAGAATTCATTTTTCTTTCCTCAATTGGATATAAGCGTAAAAGGTATCGTCGTCTTAAAGGTTACGTTAGTTCCCGGATTCAGGGCGTAGTCCTTATAACGGCTGAGATGGCTTACGTATTCCTTGTCAAAAACGTTCAGAACCGCCACATCGAAGGTCGCAGATTCCGTTCCGTTGGTCATTCCGGGGATTTCTCCTCCGAAGCCTATATCGTAGAGATTATAACCCGGAGTGGGGGTCTCCAATTTGTCCACCTTGTACTGGGACTGAACGAAGGTGCCGGTAACGGAAAAATACGGATTAGAGATACCTAATAATTCTTTTCTAGTGAACCTAAGTCCCAATCTTCCCCGGTTCGGGCTCATTCTTGGAAGATACTTGTTCTTTAGATCCGAATATACGGAATCCAAATCCACGTTAGCAGGATCTGCAAGAATCTCGTTCGGAATATTCTTACGTATAGTGGCTCTCAGTATGTCTATACCTCCCGTAACGACCAACCAGGATGTCGCTTGAGCCTGGAAGCTAAGCTCACCTCCTTCCAGAGTGGCCGCATCCTGCCTATAGCGATAAATGGGAAGTCCCGAATCCGCGTCTATGGCGCCTGCGCTCACGGAGTAGATATAATTATCGATCCTATTTCTAAATACGCTAAACTCCGCTTGGAATCTATCGTTCGCATAACGTAAAGAAGCGTCGTAATTCAGGGAAACTTCGGGCCTTAATCCTTCCTTTCCGATTTCGAACCTTCCGCTTCCCTCATGCACTCCGTTGGCGAATAGTTCGAAAGGAGTCGGAGCTCGAAATCCTCTACCCGCATTCAAGGCAAGGGAGAAATCCTTGGCGAATCTCCAAACGGATCCGAGGGTTCCCGTGCTTGCGGAGTAATTCTTAGTGGTTTCGGCGTTTCCTAAGTCCGTATTTTCCCTTATATCCACACTTCTTTTGTCCGAACGAGCGCCTGCGGAGAATGTGAAATCCTTGATCTTCCATTCTTCGAATGCGAAGAAACCTATATTATTCAAGCTATAAGCAGGAATCAAAGGCTCGGTCCCGATCGTATTACTTCTTTGTTGCATACCGGAGGCACCTATCGTTCCTTTGAGTCCCTTCCATTCCTTATGATGAACTTTCGCATCCACGGTGGTCGTATCCAAGGAGAGATTCAGTCCCTGTTTGTAATCGTATTTGTTCACTTGGTAGATAGAGACCGCCTTGTCGTAAGGACTCACGGAAGGATCGATAAGAGTGTCTTTGATCGGCATGTATCGATTCTTATCTTCGATTTCCCTTCTGTTATTTCTCTGATAACCCGCGTCCAATTCCACGTTCACGAAAGGTAGGATAAAGAATCCGTGCATATGTGTCTTTTGATGGAGTACGGTTTGGTAAGCGGTGGAGCCTAAATTCTCGCTCGGATTATCGTATAAATCCTGCTCCTGGTATCTTTGGAAAGAATCCACATAGAAATTTCCCCAGGATCCGTCCGTGCCCAGGGAAGCGTTTACGTTTCTTTCATGAAATCCTGTGTTCGGCAGAGTCCCTTGGGGAGTGGTGATTCTTCCCGCCTTTCTGGTATCCGTTTGGATTCTATATCCGAAATTGGTATCCTTATGATACCCGAAAAGAGAAAGAGCTCCCGCATCCTGCTTATTATTGGAGAAGCTATTCGTGGAGAAGGTTCCGCCTAAAAGAGGAGCCCCGTCTTTGGCAGTGGGGGCCTTGGAGCGGATCACATTGATCACTCCTCCGAGAGCATCGGAGCCGTAAAGAACGGAAGCGGGACCCCTTACGATTTCGATTTTGTCCACGTTAAACGCATCCAGATCCACCGTATGATCGTCTCCGAATTGCTGTTCTTCCTGTCTTACTCCGTCCGTCATAACGAGAACTCTTTGTCCGGTCAAACCTCGGATCACCGGCTTGGAGGTTCCCGCCCCGGTAGTCATTACGGAAGTCCCGGGAGTATTCTCCAAAGCGGACATCACGTTTTGTCCTCTCAATCTTTGTAGCTGTCTACCTTCTAAAACGGTAGTGGGTTGAGGGGTGGAGAGGAAATCGGAGGCCGCGGATTTGGCCGTAACGTTAATCGCTACTCCTTCTAAGAGAGAAGGACGGAGAGTCAGATCCAATTGTTTGTCCGTTTCGGATAATTCTACTTTTTCGGTTTTTAATTCGAAATTTTGGGCGGAGATCACTAGGGTGTAAGTTCCCGGAGAAAGATGTTGGAATTCAAAACTACCGTCACTTGACGAGCGGACGGAGAATTTTGTTTCCGTAATATAAAGTCTTGCGTTCGCAACGGGGCGACCGTCCGTATCCTTGATTTTCCCTTTAAGATTCACGTCCAGGGCGAACGCTTCCGCGAAAGGCAGGACGAGCGCCGTTAAAATAATGGTAAATAATTTCTTCATTCTTTCCTAATTCTCCCGCGTAAAAGCGGGCCCGAACAATCGTTCGGTCGTTAAAGTCTATTTAGATTTTGAAACGGGCTAGGAAAGGTCGGGCGGAGATCTTCCTTTATTAAAATGAAATAGAAGGATTTCTAATAGAATGGATGTATATTGATCGATTTTTCCGGAAAGCAGTTCGGGAGCTGCAAGCACCGGTTCCGATTTTTCCCGGTCGGCTTGTATGGAGGAGCCTTGGGAACAGACCAGACATTCTTCCGAGAAGCTATGTTCGATCTGTTTGTTTTGAATTCCGCCGGGAGCAAAATCGCGAGCGTGTATATGCCCGCTATGGAGGTAGATGGCTCCTAAAAATGTCAGAACCAACCAAAGGGATAGTCCTCGGCGGATGCCGGACTTGTCGGGTTGAATTAAACCTACCCCTTGGATTTTCATATTCCCAATACTGAGAAATCATTATTAATAAGCAAGCAAATAATGGATAAAAATCTGAAAAAGGAAAAAGCTTAGGCCTTTCCGCAAAAATCGGTCTTATGCCCGCATCCGATTGCGAGGGCGGTGATTTCATGTCTTCGTAGGAACTCTTTTCGCATCTTTTCGGAAAGTAGGAATTCCAACAAAGAGGGTAAAAGGAAAAACGGAGGTTCGCATGTCACTCGATCTTCCAACAAGGAACGGTTCTCCTCCTTTTTGATAAATAGATGCTCGTGTCGAAAAGAGCGAAAAGGGCCTTTTTCCTGTACATCCACGAATTTTTCCCCGTAAGAATGTTCTATATGCAAAGCGGTCCAACGGATTCTAAAGAAGAATAGAAAGCGGAGCTCCACGATCGTTCTGGATCCGGGAAGAAGGGATAGGGGGGCTTGGATGACTTTCACTCCGGGAGACAAACTTACCAATCGGGAGAATCCTTCGGGGCTAGCGTGAAAATCGTATAACTCGGAGGCGGAGCATTCGAAAGAGGAGCGACAGATGAAAATCAAAAGGGAATCCTAAACGCTAAAAGAATTCAGAATATACTGAAATTATTTACCCGCTGGAGCCGGGCCTTCTCCCTTTCTCCAAAACGCCTTATTGCCTACGGCTACGGTTCTGAGGAAAGAGTCCGCATTTTTGGGAAGAACCTTGGAGGTATACAGATCGATTTCGGAGACGGAACCTTCTCCTATTAAGTTGCCGCCGTTAAAGAAATAGACCGTCTGTCCTTTTACAAGCCCGTCGATGCTGCCCGCGTTTACTATGACCGAGTCTTCCTTCACGCGATGTACTTTTCCGCTCGCAGGAATCAGTTCCAGAAGTTTATCCCTAGTTCTTAGGACGGCTTCTACGATCGCGTCTCTTCCTTTAGAGTATACCTGGAATTTTCCTAGAATTTTCTCTTCCTTATGATCCCTTAGGGTCCACTCCATGCGAAGAGTGTCGTTCTTGAAGGAAAATTTACCGCTCGCTACGAAACGAATCCCTTCTCCTTTTTGATTCTTTATAGAAGAATAATTTTTCTCCGTCTTGTAAGCCGCTCCCGAGTAAGGTTCGAGGTCTAAGGCGCCTAACTTGGAATCTAAATCCGCGGATCTGACTCTCGGGTCCTTACTTATAAAACTTCGTATTACTTTGCCTAGTAAAGCCGAAGAATCCGGATGCTTGGAAAGGAAATCGTCCGTCTCCGGATCGAATATGAGCAGTTCGGGAGGAGTGCGGCCGTAATCCTCTTGGATACCGAATTCTCCTATCTTGACGAGTCCTTCTCTGTAACTCAAAGAGGACTTGAATCCGTCCAGATTATTCTCCACGGCATATCCGTATTTTTGGTTATCCGGAAATTTTTCCCGAAGATGCAGAAGCAGATTGAAATAACTGGGAAAAAGCCCTCTTCTTTTGTACTCGTCCAGAGTCAGAACGAGAATCTCGGGACGATTGGGAAGGAGTTCTCTGGCCCTGATCAAATGGAACCAAGACAGATCATAAAGGAAGCTATTTCGATTGGCCTTGTATCTTTGGAGCCTGTATTCTCCCAAGGTTCTACGAAGAGAGTTTCCTTGGGGAAGGTTATCTATGGAGTAGAATTCGGAACGATTTCTTGCGAAAGGGTCCAAGTCGTCCAAGGAAATGAGTTTCTCTAGATCCGCTCTCGCTTCCTTCGAACTCGGGTCCTTTCTCAATCTTGCGTAGGATCTTAAATACAAATACTCCGTTTCGTTCGGAAAAAGAGTTAGCAATCTACTCAGTAATTCTTCCGCTTCGGAATAGCGTCCCGAGTATATTCGGGTTTTTGCAAGTAATTTGAGGGATTCCTCTTCGTTGGGATAAAGGGAAATGGATCTTTCGAACTTCTCGGCGGCTTCCGCGATTTTCGTGTCCCTTTTGCCTCCGGAGGATTTTTCCGCCCAAGAAAGTAGGAACTTTCCGGATTCCAGAAATACTCCCGATTCATCGGAAGACTCGGATTCTAGCTGATCTCTTAGAGCGGACGCCTTGGAAAAATTTCCTCCCAATGCGGCGATTCTCGCCTCCAGCATTCGGATTTCCCGGTTCTTGGGCATACGGGAATAGGCGGAATTGAATTCCAGAGTGGCTTTTTCCGTTTTTCCCGAATCCAATTGTACCGAAATATAAATGGGAAAAAGTTCGCTATCGTATCTGTCCTCGTCCAAAAACGGTTTCAGCAGTTGGAAGGCTTCGTCGAATCTTCCGGTTCTGGCCAGAGTCGAGGCTTTTTCTCGGACGGCTTTTTTGTTTTTAGGTTCCAGTTCTAGAACCTTGTCCAGGGCCTGTAGGACCTCTTTGTATTTGTGTAACCTTAAGGCCGCTTCCGCCAAGCCCATTCTGGATCTTACGGAGAGAGGGTTCTTATTTACGGCCTCTCGAAAAGCATCGTAGGCTCCGGCGTAATTTCTGGAATGGAGAGCGGCTTCTCCTTCCTTGATCCATTCTATGGTTTCCTTGGAAAATGCCGGGCCGGAGAAGAATGTAAGAGAGAAGACGCAGACGAGTAGAGAAAGGTGACGGAAAAGGAAGTTTTTCATGGCGTAAAGAATCCCGTCTCCGTTTTTCCATTCGAATTTCTGAATATAGACTCCACGACTATCGGGACGTAGACGTCCCCGCCGGAAGAATTGATTCTACTCCGGAAGGAGAGAAGATAACGTCTGTCCTTCTTGGAATCGATCCAGGTCCTTAGATTCTTCTCGGATCCTCCCGCAGGGATCGTTAAGAATTTTCCTTTGGTCTTCTCCGCAATTTCCTTATATACGGAAGTTGATTCTCCCGGTTCTCCCAAGCATAAGAAATAAATGGGTATATCGTGAGCCACCGCGAATCTTATGATCTTAGTGGGAGAAAATTGGGTGAATGCCGCCTTGGAATCTCTTCCGGATACGACGGCGACGACGGCTCTGGGGCCCAAACTATCCAGTAGATCGGTGATTCCTTTCTGTAAGGATTTTCCGATCTGGAATTCCTCCTCGGGAACGAAGGAACGGATGGATTTTAGGATATCGTACATGCTACGTCCGAACGGATACGCGGTCTGAGTGTCCTTGCCGGAACGAAGTAGTTGGATCTTATCTTCTTCCCGGATCTCGGATAGAAAAGGACGCAACGCCTTCTCGATCGTAGGATAGGATTCCGAAATGATCTGGGAGTTTTCCGCTACGATCGAAACACTGATTCGGTTATTGTATTTCTTCATGTCGGTCAAACCGATAAGAGGGGAGAGATTGTCCATCTCGTAGATACGGAACGAACTTCTGGGAATCGCCTTCACAGGATCCCCGTGTCTATCCTTGGCGTGGAGAACGAGAGAGATGTCGGGATAATCGGAACTGATTACCCTTTCCACGATCAGATCCAGGTTGGAGGAGAGTTGCCCCTTAGGTGCGAAAGATTCGACTCTATGACGATTGAAATCGGCCACGAAAAGGGAACCGGTGGAATCGAAGGCCAAAGAAAAAGTTTGGTCGAAATTGCGGACTATATTTTTGGAATCTCGGAAGCTCTCGAATTTATTCCAGGTCTTGGCGATGGAATCGTAAACGAAGAGACCCGCGGTCTCGTCCGCAATATAGACTTTGTTATCCCGGATCGCAAGATTGCGGGGTCTCTTAAAGGAAGGGTTGGATATCTCCTTTAGAAAATTTCCCTCGTTATCGAATATAACTATCCTACGGTTGCCGCGATCGGCGACGTAGATCTCTCCCCGATTGTTTACCTTAATGCCCGCGGGTTGTTTCAAAATTCCTAATCCGATTTCCTGTAGGACCTTTCCTTCCTTGTCCAGTTTCTGGATCCGATTATTTCCCATATCGGAAACGTAAAGAAAGCCCTCCTTGGTACAATAAACGCCGGCAGGACCGTGGAAATTTCCGGGTTCCTTGCCCGTGGAACCGAATCTATTCTTATAAGTTCCTTTCGTATCGAACTCATAGACCTTGTCTCCGGCGTAATCGGCTATAAAGACGGATTTTCCTCGGATGGAAATGGAGACGGGGCCTTCCATATTTCTTCCGATTCCTCCCTTGAAATTCTCCAAAGGGCTTCCGTTTGCGTCGAATTTTACCACGTTTGCCGTATCGAAGCTCACTACGAATAAATAGCCTTCTTCGTCCACGGCCACGTCGGCCGGATTCCGGAAGCGGAACCTTCGTAGGTCGTCTCCGAATATGGATTTATAATATTCTAATGTTTCTTTTCTGTTTCCGCCTCCTAATCCGAATCGGAGGGCGTCCAGCCTATTCTTCTGAATCAGATTCAGCTTATTAGAAGATTCTAATTGTTCCAACTCGGATAGACTTTCCTGCCAGTCGCCGCTCAGATAATAGGTTTCGGAAAGGAAATACTTTGCGTGGTTGAAGTCAGGCTTGATCGATAAGGACTTGAGAAAATTCTCCCTGGCCGCGGCGAACTCTCCCTTATTATAGTAGGCGAGTCCTCGTTTGAAGAAGGTTCGGGCTTCCTTTTCCTTTAGGCTGAAATTGGGTAGCGGCTCGGAAACCGCAGATTGAGTGAATAGGCTTCCGAGTAATAGAAAGAGAAAGAGTTTTGTTTGCGTAAGTCTCCCCATTCTAATCCTCTAGATATCCTAGTGAATTCGTTTAGAGACATAATTTCAACCCCTTTTTAGAGGGGATCTTTTAGAAACTGCCGCCGATCCGCCGTTTTACAGAGAATCGATCACGTAATGGAGGGTCATCCGCATTCGAATCGGAGGCTAACCATACCCGTTTCCAATTGGAATTCCATTCCGACCATTCGTTTCTCACCGACCGATTTTGTTGGAGTTCCTCTTCTACGTCTCGGAGAATACGATCTAGTAGGATCACGTAGTTTCGGAAGCGCAGGGCGAGGTCGGTTTGTGAGTGGAGGTCCTGCATGATTTGAATATCGGCGGGCCCCCGGGCAAAGAATCGTTTTTTTGTCCGAGGAGCTCCTACACATCGGCTTTTTTACGGCTTAGAAGAATAGGATATGGAGATAAAGGAATGCAAGTCTTATCCGGCCAAAACCGATATATGGGCTTCCACACTCTCCGCCAAGGCTTCTAGATCATAGCCTCCTTCCAAGAAAGAGAGAATCTTCGCCTTCGATTCTTGAGAGATATCGCATACGATTCGAGTGAATTCCGCAAAAGCATCTGTGCTCAAATTCATGCCTCCCAATGGGTCCCTTTTGTGAGCATCGAAACCCGCGGAGATGAGTACATAATCGGGGGAGAATTCGAGTAAGGAAGGAGTGATCTTTTCTCGGAAGATATCCAGGTATTGCGAATCTCCGGATCCGGAGGGAAGGGGAAAATTCAAAGTGGTTCCTTTTCCCTTGCCTTCTCCCGTTTCGAATTGGGAACCGGATCCCGGATAAAACGGATATTGGTGGAGGGATGTAAAGAAGACGCGGTCGGAATCGTAGAATATCTCCTGGGTCCCGTTTCCATGATGAACGTCCCAATCCAGGATATAAATTCTTTCCGCTCCTTGTGAGAGTAGATAATGCGCGGTGATTGCTATATTATTCAGGAGACAGAATCCCATGGCTCTTCCGGTTTCCGCATGATGGCCGGGAGGACGAACCAAGGCGATGCCCGAATCCAATTCTCCCGTCAGCAATTTCTTTGCCAGACTTACGCCGCTTCCGGACGCGAGTAACGCCGCATCGAAAGTGGGTTCGGAGAAGGGAGTGTCTGCGTCGAAGCCTCCTCTTTTTCCCTGGATGGAACTAAATCTTAGAACATGCTCACTATTATGTGCCGGTTCTATCAACTCAACGGGAAGTTTTTCGGGGAGAACCGCTTTTAAATTCCTAAAGTAGTTCGTGGAGGCCAATTTATTCATGATGGCTTCCAGTCTTTTGGGGGATTCGGGATGGAAAGACCCGGTATCGTGCTTAAGAAAAGTCTCGTGATAGGCGTAGCCTAAGTTCATATCCGGTTCTCCTTTTTTGAAGGAACTCCTACAAAGAGGGCAAGAACCGCAAATGTAGGTTCGATACTATATATAGAACCGGAGTAGAATCTTGCGCAAACCGTTTTCTTTTCTTCCTATTTTCATTTTAACCGCCTTTCCAGTATGTGCCGAGTTTACGATTCCGTTTCCGGAGAACTCTAGAAGGGGAAACGAACCGGCGGAATCGGCTAGAGAAGAAAGGCCTTCGGTTCGGACCGCCTCCGTTCAGGAGAAGGAAAGGAAGAGTGCGAAAGCGCCCGTAGTTTCCAAGACCGTGGAGCCCGAACAGGAACTCCCTAAAGTCAAGCCGAGCCGCTTGAGAACGGGAAATTCCAATCTCCCCCTTCCTCCCAAATTCTATCGGGGCCTATATGTGAATAACGGGATGATTACGGATAAGAAGTCCAAAAAACAATGGGACGATCTATTATCTAGAGCGAGAGAATCCGGAGTAAACGTACTCGTGATAGATGTTCAATCTACGACTCCTCCCGCATCCGAAATTTCCAGACTGAAAGAATTGGGTTTTTATCCTGTTGCGAGAGTCGTGAATTTCGATGGGGGATTGAAAACGGAACTGCCTAGTCCGACTAGGATGGATTCGATTTTGGGTCACGTTCGTAAGGCTTGTGCAGCAGGGTTTCCGGAGATACAGTTGGATTATATACGTTATGCGGATGTCACCGATATCAAATTGACCTTGAAACAGAAATACAAGAACATAGAATCCGTGATCGAAAAAATCAGAAAGGAAGCCGATCAATGCGAGAAAATGCCTTATTTGAGCGCGGATATATTCGGTAGAATTCCGTTTAATAAGGACGATCAGATCGGGCAGAAGGTGGAGAATTTCGCACAATTGGTGGACGTACTTTACCCCATGCTTTATCCTTCCCATTTCTATCACCAACCGGCAAGAATTGCGAACCCTTACCAGACGATTTACGACGGATTGTCCAACGCAAAGAAACGTTCCTTATCAACTACGAGGGTAGTCGGGTGGATCCAGGGTTTCAGTATGAGTATCTCTTCTTCCGGAAAATCCTTAAAGGATTATATTAAGGCCCAGATAGAAGCCAGTGTGGATAGCAAAAGCAACGGTTTCGTGGTTTGGAATATCGGTAATAATTATGAAGAGACTTTCAAGGCGATGAAGGAAAGCGTGAGAGACGGAAAATTGCCGATTGAGGATTGACCCCTCGATACGACTCTCGCCTTGCTCGAATCACTCGGACAGGCCCCTACGGGATAGTCGGGTCGCATTGTATTGCACGCGAAGCGTCACGAAGTTGGCCTGCCCTGAGTGATTTTCCTAAGGGAAATCGTATCGAAGGGTCAGAGATCTTTTTCTAATATTAGAAGATCTTTATCTCCCGGGACCGTTTTGGGCCGATGGAGTTTGTAGGCTTGGACGGATTCCAAGGCCTTGTTTCTAAGAAAATTTGCCTCATCGCTGAGCGTGGAGGATTTGGAACCGTTGGAAAGTTCCAGATATCTTTTTCCATATAATAAAGCGGTCAATCTATGAATTCTATAATCCGTCAAGTTATCCAAGGAAGCTTCTTTCAATAATCTTTGAGCGATTTCCCAGGATTTTTCCTGGCGGTTTCTGGATTTGGAATCCTCTTCCGGCGAGCTGCCTTTCGGTTTTTGGGAAGGAGAGTAAGAGTTATACAGTTTGTAATATGTTTCCGCGCTACGTATTAAGAGTTCATAATCGGTTTTTAAGATTTGAAAGCCTAGTCTTGCTACTTCCTGGGCTCTTTCCAATTCTTCCGGGATGCGACTTCCCTTGGCAAAGGAGGGGGCCTGTTCCGACTTACAATTTAAAAAGGACACGTAATCCCTAGAGAATTGCAGTACGTCTTGGTTCACTTCGAATCTGGCTCTCTTCTTCCAAGCGGAGGAAAATTCCGCACCGGCGCTCATGGGTAGGATTCCGGAGCAGCTAGGTTCCTTGGATTCCACTCCCGCTTCGTTTAGATAGAGTAAGCCCAAGCGAAAATGAGGCATGGGAGAAAGCGGGTCCATACGAATCGCTTTGCGATAGGCTTGGATTGCCTCGGGGATTTCGTTACGAGTGAAATGATAATCTCCCTTCTTCCTTTCCACAAGTGCGGGACCCGTAAGTTCGGAGGAAACGGGAAAAGCCACTGCGAGTACCTTATCCTTTGCGATGCTTAAATATCCGACCCCCCTCAATTGCTTTCCGATAAAGGCGGTTTGGAAGACGGATTTCACTTCTATCTGCCCTACGATGCTTCCGTCCTTAAAGGTTTCATGATCGAAATCCTTTTCGATCAGATAGAGGATTTGGCCGGGGCGTATTCCGGGATCGTAATGTACTTTTACCGTAACTATATCGGGTCGGGTATCGTAACCCAGTTCCAAATTCTTGTATTTGCCATCGTGTTCGATCGGCTTTACTTTATCGAATAGCATGGTTTCTCCGATGAGAACCATCTTTTCTTTGCGAGGCATTCCGTCGCTGCCCGTGTTTTTGGGCATGCCCACGTCGCGAAACGCGTAGATCATATCCTTGGAATAAATAGAAGAGGAAAAGGATAAGAATAGAATGAGGGCAAAGACCGATCGGGAATGGGCCATAATATGATTTTCGGTCGATCTGTCCGGCCGCTACACCTTTAATTTTCCGAGATTCGGGGGCTATTTAGGATAAACCGCGAGATGACCGATCCGATGAACGATCTCTATCTTATCCAAATCGATCGATTCCGGGGATAGGGGGCCGATTGAACGGAGTTGCGAAGGATCTTATAGGGTGGGACAAGGGTCCACGACGTATCCATCTTCTTTTCCAGATAATAGAAAGCGATTCCGGTCTTTTCTTTTTGGAGAGATTTCTCCAAATAACCCAAGGCCTCATAGTTTTTCTTTTCCTTATAGAATTGGATGCCTTGCTCCAAATCCGGATCCGCCGCAAACAGAGAGCCCGAAGATAGTAAGATTAAATAGGCGTATACGGACATGATAAGTGCTTTCATAAGAATGGAATTTTCTCCCGGAGGTAAAAGGCAAAGACGAATATCGGATTCCGCTTTTATGTAGGCAATTCTTTTCGCTCTGCTCCTTGTCGGGATCGGGAGATAATATCCTACTCTAACGATGGCCGACTCTGGACCGCAATTTCCGGTATGCAATATCTTTCTTTCTTAGGTTTCGGGTTCGTATCGCAACCGCCCGAAGTTTCTAGGGAAAGACTTCCTTGCGTATGATTAATTTGAACGGAGACGTCTAGATCTACTCTACTCTTTCCGAAGGTTTGGATGGCTTCTCTGACGCACTCCTTCCGTATAGACTCGTTTGTGATTTCGTTCGATTTCGTATCTTCGTTGTCGAATCTTTCGTCCTCGATAGCGATACAATCGTCCTCCAAATTTACCCGCATTTTGAATCGCAATATGATTCTTTTTTCGGTTTCTCTCTTCCATATTCCGAATTGAGGCCTTAGCATCCCTCCCAATTCGAGGGAGTTGATCGACGTAAATCCCCCCGGGAAAAGAAATATATCGGGGTGTACTCCGTCCAAGTGAGTGGGATTTGAAATCGAAGCGTCTTGGGAGAATAGTTTATAATTCCTAAATATAATGGATTCGTTTCCCGAAAAAGGGATCCAACCTTCCGAAAAATCGTTCTTTAAATGGATCCAGGTCGTTCCGTCGCTTGTGCCGTCTTCCCTATGGAAACCTATGACTTGCATATCGGCTCCCTTGGGAAGTTTAGAAACTCTTTTGGATTTGCGAGTAGGACTTACCAATAGATCGGTGGTTTTCGACCAATCGGTAATCAATTCTCCCAGGGAAGAATGACAAAAACCGAATGGAATAAGAGCTAGAAAAATAAAAGAAACGATCGAACTTCGGATCTTTCCGGATTTAAGACTCCCGACTTTCATGACTGCAAGGTATATCCTTTCTGTAGGATCTTTCCGCCTGGCTTTCCCTAATTTTTATTCCAACAATCGGTCGGGAACTTATGCAAGGATAGCGTCGAAATTCTTCAGGACTTCGTAATCGTGAGACGCCTGCTGATGATTTCCCGGGCGGGAGAGAATCGCCGATCGGAATCCCGCTTTTGTAGCGGCATCCGCTTCTTCCTTGATATCCGTAAAGAATAGGATGGAAGAAGGTTTTAAGGAAAGTTTTTCGGAAATATTAAGGTAACTTACTTCTTCCTTTTTTCCTCCGATTGCGGTATCGAAATAGGAATCGAAATAAGGAGTCAAGTCGCCGGCTTCGCAATAGCGATAGATGAGAATCTGGGCCTCCACACTGCCTGAGGAATAGACCGCCGCTCTTTTTCCTTTTTCTTTGATTCTCTTTAAGAACGGAGGGACGTCCGGAAAGATCGTACTCTTGAGTTCTCCGGATTCGTAGCCTTTTTTCCAGACTCCTCCCTGGATTTCTTTCAAAACTCCTAATTTACGATCTTTTGATACTAAAAATCTGCAAAACTCGGAAAGAGAGTCGGAATTCTTTTCCAATACGCTGGAGTATTCGGGTTCCTGCTTCGAGGAAAGCAGGAGGTCCTGGAAATACCTTTCCCTATTCTCCTCCTCTCCGAAGAAGGCGTCGAAATTCCGATTCGAATAAGGAAAGAGGACCTTATGCACGAATTCTATCGGCGTGGTTGTCCCTTCTATATCAAATAAGTATAATTCGACGTCCGAAAATTCCAATTAGACCGCTCCTTTGATTCTCTTGGCTTCGTCCGCCAATTCTTGGTGCATCCAGTCGTGGTCTTTTTTGAAATTTTTCAGGATATAAAGCCAGGAAAGACCGCTAGGAACCCAGAACAAAATGGAGATCGTGAATGCGGTAGTTCTGTCCGGCAGAATGGTGAGAAGTAGGGCTGCCATTGCGGGCCCTAATCCGTTTCCTAAGTTATCCGTAAGATTATAAAGAGCGAACATAGAAGATCTACTCTTGGGAGGATTGACGTTCATGATCAAGGCCCTCACGTTCGGGCCTGTGACCGAAATGATGATCCCCGTCAGGATGTTCACAGGGATGAACAAAGGACTGGAGGCGATATTTCCCGCATGAAGGAGGAAAACCGTCGGAACGATACCGGTCAGGATACAAGCTCCACAGAATATGGGCAATAAGGTCTTTTTTGTATCGTAGATTTTTTGTCCTATCACTCCTCCGAAGAAAGTCCCGATGAAGATTCCTGCAGCCGCATAAATCACCAGGGCGGAAGCTATATCTTTCGGTAATCCGTAATGGAATTCGTAATAGTCGTTCAAGAATACGAAGAAGACTCCCCAGGGGACGCAACCTGGGATTCCTTGTAGGAAGATTCCTATATTCGTTTTGCGGGTGAAAATATTCCGAATATCCTTCCATGTTAAACGAACCGATTCCGAATTCAAATCCACGGAGACTCCCGAGAGTTCCTTCTCTTTTCCTCCTCTCGCCGGTTCTTGGCAGAATAGTGCGTAGATCAGCATGAATAGGAAGGAAGGCGTTGCCATATAGATGAAGCTCGTTCTCCATCCGTTTATAGGGTCCGCGGTTCCTAATTCTCCTCCCACCAACTGTCCGATTCCCACTCCGAGTCCCATGGATAAAGAAAGGTAACCCGCGGCGGTGGAGCGGGATTTATCCGAGAAATAGTCGCCAACGAGAGAGAATAGTAAAGGGAAACTTCCTCCTAACCCGAATCCGGTTAAGGTGCGGAGAATCAGGAACTCCTTATAGGTTCCCGCAAATCCGGAAAGTAGGCAGGGAATTTCTCCCAATAGAACGGTGCCGATGACCAACCATTTTCTAGGAAATTTTTGGGTGAGATATCCCATGTAGACCGAAACGAATCCACCCAGAACGAAGAAGCAAATCGGGATGATTCCTCCCAACTTCCAATCGATCTCGCTTTGCTCGGTGATCCCGAAAGAAGCGGCGATATTTCTCAAGTTAGGGGCGATTAGATTTTGATCGGCAAAAAGGAAGAATGCCATTCCCATGATCATCCAAAAGGCTAGGACCGCTCTGCCTCCATGGGCCGCGAGTTCGCCTAATCCGAAATAGCGAAGTAGGCTTTTTTCCGACGATTGTTCTGACATTCTATTCTCTCCAAGAGTATGTTGTATTCCCGATCCGACGGTTCACTTTCCGATTGAGTCAAAGCGGGGTTCTGTATGTTTCAAAATTGTGCCCGAAAGAATTAAGGGCTCGTAAAGCGACACCTTCGAAGAAGGAAAGGGAATCCGCAACGAAAATGTGATCTTCGTTCGTCACTTTCCTTCGTTTATGACCTTCCATCTGCCGATTCGGAATATTTACTTGACCCCAGCCTTGTTTCTGGATAGCTTCGGTCGCATTCGGGATATCCGCCCCAATCATCAATGGAGCCAAAAATCATGGCCTACCAACACAAAGAATTCTTTATACAGTCCTCCAGAGACAATACTAAACTTTATGCTCAGGCTTGGATAAAACCCGGGGCAAATCGTGTGATTGTCTTTAATCATGGATTCGGAGAACATAGCGGGCGATATTCGAACTTGATCCAATTTTTCAAGGATAGTGACGTTAGTTTTTACGGATTCGATATGCGGGGTCATGGGAAGTCCGAGGGTAAAAGGGGGCATGCCGCCAGTTTCGAGCTTTTCGTAGATGATTTAGCCGATTTCGTTCAGGAAGTCCGTAAAAGGGAAAATAAGGATAAAATACTATTATTAGGTCACTCGATGGGGGGAGTCGTGGTGATCCGCTATTCTTTAGAGGGGATTAATCAGGATTATCTGCATGCCGTGATCACCTCCGCTGCCGCTTTAAAGATACCGACCAATCCGGTCCAAAGGATTCAAATTTCGATCGCAGGGTTTCTCCGAAAAATCGCTCCTTCGGTTACTTTGGATGCGAACCTAAACGTGAATCTGATCAGCCGGGACCCTGAGGTCGTGCAGGCCTACGTTTCCGATCCTTTAGTTCACGGAAAGATTTCCCTTTCGATGGGATACGAATTGTTCCAACAGGGTGCAATCGCGAATAAGAAAGCGGGGATTCTTAGGACTCCGATTCTGATCCTACACGGATTGGCCGACGGTATCGCCGATCCGTCCGGGAGTCTCGAATTCTATAATCATCTGGCTTATAAGAACAAGAGAATGAAGACCTATAAGGGTCTATATCATGAAATTATGAATGAGTTATCTCCGGACAAGGAGAAGGTCCTAAAGGATATTAAGGATTTCGTGGACTCTTTGGTTCCTGAAAAGGCACCTCTTAGTAAGAAAGCCGGGGCTAAGGCCTCCCTTAGCAAAAAGAAAGCTAGTCCTAAAAAGAAAGTCGCCGCCAAGAAGAAATAGGAAATATTCCGAATAGTAAGGTTCTATTTACTCTTTAAGAGAATGGAACCTCCCTTAGTCAGAAAATTGACAGTACCTACGTGAGAAACCTGGGGGTTCTTTGATTGCAAGAATCGGAATTTCCGTTCAGTGTCATTTCAGAACAGTAGGATTTTCTCTAAAGGTCTTGATTTCCCTTATTTCTTTTCTGAGCGATCAAAAAAGATAATAAGAATAAGAAGGAAATTACCCCGATCACACCGTAGATTGTGGTCTGCGTGGAGGTAAAATATTTTCCGTTGACGATTTCCCGTTCTTGCTCCGTCGCCTGTTCTAGGACCGGATCTCCTCCGCTGACCGAAAGAGTAATCTCGTATTGAGGAGCCGGATAAGCGACGATATTTGCCGTTACGTCATCGGGTGCTTCTTCCAAGACCGGACTGGTCTTCCCCGCACCTATAAAAGATACTTTCATGTCTTTCGGTTTGGAAAAGACGACCCTTTCTCCCTCTCTATTTTCAAAGAGAAGTCTGTCCTTGAAATTCACATTGGCCAAATCCGGCGCGGGGATGGAATAGGATACGAATAATTGCGAGGATCCGGGAAGGATAGGTCGATCAATGGCCCATCCGTTTCTACCTTTTCTGAGAGGAAGCGGGATTCCCATGCCTGCGCCCTGGGTCAATTGGGCCACTATGTCCGTGGCCTGCTCGGGCACATAAATCTCCATCGGATCCGCTTCGTTTTGGAAGCTCTTAGGGGGAATAATATTGTTCGTTAATATAAATACTTTATAAACAACTAATGCATCTCTCGTTCTCACGACCTGAAGGAGCGATTTGGTCTTGATGAGGGTTCTGTCGTTCGTTTTCTCGTAAACGGTCACTTCCTGAGGTTTGGTTCTCATCATCGGAACCGGAGGGACGATCTTGTTATAGTTCACCCCTTTATAGGTCACCTGTAGCAAAACGGGTAATCCGTCCGGAGCGTTTACCTTGGGCAGTCGAAAGGATCCTTGTACGGGACCTAAGTTTCCGACCGATAAGGGAATCATTTGCCTTTCCAATGCGAATAATCGGATTTCGTCGGCGTTCCCGACTCCGCCGGTTGTCCCGTTTTTAAGGACGACTTGTAGTTCTATTTCTTCGGCTCCTATGGGAGAAGTGCAAAGAGCGAGGATCGTAAGAAAAAGGACGGAGTATAAATACTTTTGCATAGGAGAGATTCCAACATAAGAAAAAGGCCTTAAAAGGGAAAGCACTTCCACCGAATATTCTTCTACGATTCGGATCCGAAAATTGTGGACGAAACTGGCTTCGGGATTAGAAAGGAGCGCGTCTCAATCGTTCCTTAGTCGGACAATACGCATAAAGTGAGGATCTCGTTGAAGTTTTTAAGAAATGCTCTGTATGTTCTTCTTTCCTTATTTGCATTATTACTACTAACGGTCTACTTTTCCACGTTCCATCCCTCCGATTTGGAAGTGGCGGAGATCCATTGCGAACCGGACGCTCCGACTTTGGATGCATCTAAACCTCTTAAGCTACTTTCTTGGAACGTCCAGTATTTTGCGGGTAAGGACAGAGTCTTTTGGTACGACGTTCCGGACGAAAGCGGACCGGACACTTCTCCTTCCAGAGAGGAGATAGAGGCGACTCTCAAAAAGGTGGCGGATGTGGTCCAAGAGAGGGATGCGGATTTCGTTCTTTTTCAGGAAGTGGACGACGGAGCCAAAAAAACGTACGGAGAAAACCAATCGGAGAGAATTTATCCTCTGATTTCAGAGGCTTATCCTTGTAGGAGCGAAACATTCTATTGGAAGGCGCGCTTCGTCCCTCATCCTAAAATCATGGGATCGGTCGGCATGAAGCTGACGATTTTCAGTAAATACAAGATCGCTTCTTCTCTTCGTCACCAGCTTCCCCTGCCTCCCGCCGATCCGATCACGCGTCAGTTTCAATTGAAACGAGCCGTGCTTCAAACGGATATACAGGTCCAAGACGGTTCTCGAATTTCCATTTTGAATACCCATTTGGATGCCTTCTCCCAAGGGACCGATACCATGCAAAGGCAGGTTCGATTCATCTCGGGACTCTTGGAAAGTTTGGACGATAGAAAAACGAAATGGATTTTAGCAGGAGACTTCAATTTGCTTCCTCCCGGCTTCTCTCGGAAGGAATTGCATCCTAACGGAGCCTATTATTATAGCGACGACGAAGAGATTGCTCCTCTATTCAAGAATTGGAATTCGACCGCTACGATAGAAGAATTGAACGGGCCGGATAAGGAAAAATTCTTCACCCATGTCCCGAACGATCCGGAGATCGCCAAGCCTGACCGCACCATTGATTTCATTTTCTATTCCAAAGGTTTGCTTAAGAAAGAATATAGAGTGTTAAGGGAAGGAAAGGCATCGGAGGCAAGCGATCATCTTCCTTTGGAAGCCGTCTTTACGGTTCAGAACTAGACTTCGTTTTCGGACAAATCTCTTGCTCTTTTCCGCCGAGTTGGAAATTTAGAAAAAAAACGAATGATAGGTTCAATATGAGACCCTTTAAGATTCTAGGAATCCAACAGATCGCTGTCGGAGGAGACAGTAAGGATAAATTGAGGAAATTCTGGGTGGATATCCTCGGCTTGGAAAACACCGGATCTTTTCGCAGCGAAAAGGAAAACGTAGACGAAGATATTCTTAGAATAGGCAAGGGACCTTACGCGGTGGAAGTGGATATCATGGAGCCGGTGGATCCCTCTAAAAGCCCTAAGGTAAACGATCCGAAATTGAATCACGTCGGCTTATGGGTGGACGATATCCATAAGGCGGTGGAGTGGCTTTCTTCTCAGGGAGTGCGTTTTACTCCCGGAGGAATTCGCAAAGGTGCCGCCGGATTGGACGTTACTTTCATCCATCCCAAAGGAAACGAAGAATTTCCATTCTGCGGAGAGGGCGTGCTGATAGAATTGGTTCAGGCCCCTGCTGAAGTGATTAAAGCATTAGGTTAATTTAATATTTCGGGTTCGTTAGAATCGGGCCCGAATTCTATTTTCGAGGATCTCTTATTATTTCGAACCGAGTAGGAAGTAGGTGTGCATCGGGCCTTTTCCTTTTACCTCGATGATATTCCTATCTTCGAAAGTATACTTATCCTTTAAGGCTTGGTAAACGGATTCCGAAACGTGAATTCTTCCCGTGGCTCCGTGAGATTCCATCCTGGAGGCTGTGTTCACGGAATCTCCCCAAAGATCGTATACGAATTTATTCTTTCCAATGACTCCCGCTACGACTTCTCCCGTATGCAATCCGATTCTCACGTTGAATTCGAACTCCAATTCCTCAAGCCTATGCAGCATATCTAGGGCCGCCCTTGCAGCTTTGTCCGCATGGTCTTCGGAAGTGACTGGGATGCCTCCCGCGAGCATATAGCAATCACCGATCGTTTTAATTTTTTCTAATTTATATTTATCCGCGATCACGTCGAACTCGGTGAAGATCCGGTTCAGAATCTCGACGAGTCTAGTGGGGGTCTGGATTTTAGTGGTCAATTTGGAAAATCCCACTATATCCGCGAAAAGTACGGTGGAAGAAGGGAAGTAATCGGCGATGACTCCTTCTCCTCCCTTTAGACGCTCCGCTATGCTTCTTGGAAGAATGTTCAAAAGCAGATTCTCCGACTTCTGTCTTTCTTCTTCGATGCTCTTGTTCAATACTTCGATCTTTTCCAGGGAATCCTTCAATTCCTTGTTTCTCTTGGTGAGAGTCCTGTATGCGTCCGCATTATCCACGCCAATGGCGACGTAGTTTGCAAGAGTCCGAAGAATGTTCAGTTGGTTGTCGATGAAAGCGTTCTTGGAATAACTATGCACTGTGAGAATTCCGATCAATCGATCTTCCACTTTCAGAGGAAAGTAGGTGGCCGACTTAGTATTCTCGCCGAAATGCTTTCTGATGTCGGCGATATACTGGGGAAAATCCGTTTCGATGTCCTGGGTAACCAGTTCTCTGGCGTTCTTTACGCAATAAGAGGAGGGATTGTCCTCGTTTAAAGGATCCACCGACGGCGCGGGAGTGTATCGTCCATCTATTACACAAAACTTATATTTGATTTCCTGTTTTTCCTCGTCGTAGGTTCCGAAAGCGAGAACGTCCATGGGAACGATGGACTTGGTGTTTTCATAAACGGATTGTATGATGACTTTCGGTTCTAGAGAGGATGTGATGATCCTACCGATTTCAGTAACCAACTTGAGGTCCATATAGGCCGCCTCAAGCATGATATTGGAATCCGTTAATTCTTCCTGGGTCTTTAAGAGTCTATGCTGTGTGGAATCCCCGATCTTCATGATCTTGGTGGATTGCTTGAGTAAAGACTCGTAGGAAGTTGCGAGTGATTTTAATTGTTCTGCGGGATCGCCCTTGGACCCGTTTCCGTTTAGAAAAGCTTGAGCTTCCGACAGGAGTTTATACTCCTGCTCGAAGAAGGAATTGGACTCTTTCTGTGAATCATTCTTTTCCAAAATTGCGCGTCGAATTCACTTATAGGATTTCATCTTAAAGGGAAGACTTAGGTCGGAAGAGAATTCCTCTCCGGTTTCTTGCATGTCCTCGTCGTCCTCTTTATAAAGCCATTCCACTTCGACCTTGCCGCCTTTTTCGTGGAACTTCTGCAGTTTGTCCAGAATGTCCATGATCACTTTAGAAGAGCTGGTGTTGAAGTAATCCATTTGAAAACGGAACTGGATCTGCTTGCCTTCGGATTCTACGGCCGACAACCAATCGAATACAGGCTTATAAAAGGCCATCGCGTTTTCTGGATAAGATTCTCCGATGATCTCCGCTAGGCCTTTAGCGGAATCTAGGATAACTTCCGGAGAAGTTTTGGTCTGTTGTATATGCAAGGATTCCATGATTAGTTTTCCTTCGTAAAGAATGCAGAGATTGTGAAGAAGGATAGTTTTCCATCCACCGAGTCGAAACGAAACACGAGAGGTCCGTCCGACTTTCTAGCGATATCGATTAGTCCTACTCCCGCTCCTTTGCTGTCTTCCGGCCTCTCCGATCTAAGTTGCTGTTGGTAAAAGGACTTCAATTCGTCCTTGTTCATGGAGTTGATTTTTTGAATCCTTTCGGTCAAAAACTCGATCTTCTCGTTCAATACCAAATTTCCCGAAGCGACATGGTAGCCAACTGAATTTTCCCGGACTACGAGGATCCCTACCCCGGCCTCCTTCTGTTCCTCGTTGATTTTTCGTTCGGCGGAGTAATGCAGCATATTTTGCGCTAATTCGATAAAGACGGCGAAAATCTTCTTAATTTTGGATTCCGTGCTTAAGGATGTCCGGATCATGGACCCTAGCTCTGTTAGAACTTCCTGGGAGAGTCTACCCTTAAAGGACACTAGCAGATTGTATTCGCTCGTTTCCTTATAAGTCTTAAACAGATTAACGACTTCATTTTCCATCATTAGCATCTTCCTTTTTCAGAAACATCTCCTCTATTTTCCCCCTAAAACTACTCCGACTAAAGTTATGTCGTCCCGTTGGGCTTCTCCGTTTTGGTGGGCCAGCAGGAAAGACTCCAAGCGCTCTTTCTGTTCCGAGCCGGTAAGATGTTCGATACCGCTTAAGAAAGCAACGAGCCCTTTGGTGCCGATTTTCATACGTTCGGGATTCGGTTGATCCACGAAACCGTCGGTAGTTAAGTAAACACTCGTCCGAACTCCTTTCTCCAAAGGAATGGAATGAGTGGTGAATTTTCGCGTTTCTTCTTTTTGCCTGCCGCCGATCGAAAGTCTGTCCCCTTTAATTTCGGTCAAACTTCCGCCTTTTCCTATAAATATCGGACGTTTCGCTCCCGCAAAGAATAAATTGTTTTCCTGAATCTTTAATAAACAAAGGTCCATACCGTCTCGGGAATTAGTTTGCTCCGCATCCTGTTTCAAGGCCTGTCTAACCCGAATATGCAGATGCTCTAAAATGGCTCCCGGGTCCGTTATCCCTATTTCGTTTACAATCTGGTTCAAGAGAGTGTTCCCTATCATGGACATAAGGGCTCCGGGTACTCCGTGTCCGGTACAATCTACGGCGGCGATATAAGTGGCATCGTCCTGTTTGGAAAACCAATAAAAGTCTCCGGAAACGATGTCCTTAGGTCGGAAAACCACGAAATGATCGGACAGAGCGCTCTTCAATACTTCTGCAGAGGGCAGAATCGCCTGCTGTATATTCAAAGAATACGTAATACTGTCCGTTATATGTTCGTTTTTCAAGGCCAAGTCGTCGTTCGCTTGGGCTAATTCCTTGGTTCTTTCGGCGACCTTGATCTCCAAGTTCGCGTAGAGTAACGCGTTGTCGATGGAGATGGCCGCCTGGGAGGAAAGAATGGAGATCGTCTGTAATCGATCGGATGTGAAGGCAGCTTCGGAGAGGTTATTCTCCAAATAAAGGATCCCTACCAATTCTCCCTGTTTGATAATGGGAGAACATAGAACGGATTTCGTTTTTCTTTCCCGGATATAAGGGTCCTTATTGAATTTTTCGTCCGCGAAAGCGTTTCTAAGAACCAAATCTTCCTTGGTCCTTTCCACATAGTAAATAACGCTGATAGGGATATTCTTACTCTCTTGGATCGGAATTCCTTGCAGAACTCGGATCTCGTCATCGGTGGTGCTACCTTCGGCCTCGACGGAAAGTTTTCCGTCTCTCCTAAGTATCATAACGCCTTTTTCGGCGCCCACATTCTCTATGGAAATCTGCATTAGAGTGTTCAATAGGGACTCTAGTTTGATTTCCCCGGAAATAGCAGTAGAACTTTTTAATATAGACTGGAAGTCCAGGGTTTGGCCCGTATAAACTTCGGTGGCCGAGGCTGTACGAGTGCTGATAGTGCCGATGGTACGTGTGGTTCGGAAAGTGTCCCTTCCTCCCTTTTCTCGGATGAATTCCGGAAACTTGGCGCGTAGCAGTTCCTGCTTTTTCGTGGCACCCCATCTTCCGTATTTTTGATAAGCTTCTCCGATATATTGGGATCCGATCTTTACGCTGCCTTTTGCGAACCAGAACTTCGCGGCCAATTCGCAGGCCAGGGCCTCGTCGTTATAGTATTCGTTTTTGCCAGCAAGTTGAACCGCCTGTTCGTAGGTCTTGGCGGCTTTCCAATTCTTATATTCCAGTCTGGCGAGCTCCGCTTCCACCAGAAGATATTTATGCTCGAAGTTTTCGGGAGCATTCTCCGCTAGTAGTTTTAATTTCTGCTGATTCTTCTTGATCCTTTCCAGATACTTCACTTTTTGGTCGTGACTGGAAAGCTTATAATTCGCAGCAAGGGCTATGGAATAGAGAAAGCCATGTTCTTCTACGGCTATTTGCCCGGAAATAAACCCGAGCATTCCCTCGGCTTCTTCCAGTTCCTTCAATGCCGCTTCCGATTCTCCGTAGATAAGAAGCATTTTGCTCTTCATGATTTTGAAAAGACAAACAGGGAAAGGGCTCTGGTGAGCGTTACAAAGCTCTATGTATTCCTTCTCGCTCATCTCTTCCGTGGAGAATTCGAGAGGAGAATCTGTCTTACTGCGGATATTGGAGACCACGAGCGCGGATGCGAGAACCGTATCGATAGCCAGATTGTTTTTCACTTTTCTGGTGAATTTTAAAAGCTGATCTATTTTAGGTTTTACTAATTCTATATTCTTGGATTGTAATACCACGTTTACCGCATCGTTCATGGCGCAATACCCGCCGTGTAGGAACTCTCCGGATTCCAAACTGGCTTGGATTCCCCTATGGTTGATCTCCTCCGAATATTTGAGGTGTCTGACGAAGGGAGTCGTATAGTTCGCCAATATATTGGCAGTCTTTGCGGTTCCGCTCGGGTTCTTGTATTTCTCGCTTACCTTTAAAGCGAGTTCCGCGAATTCGTAAGCTTTGCGATATTGTTGGAATCCCGAGGTGAGAACGATCGCATACATGGAATACGGATAAGGATCGGACATGTTTCCGTATTTCAGGAATAGGTTCACCATTTTTAAGGAAATGACCGGAAATAAGGAAAGTGCAAAATTATAAGCGGTGGGAATCGCACTGATCATGATGTTTACCGCCATGATCTGTTCCTGGCTTTGTATCAGTGGGAGATCCAGCAGGGATTCCACACTCTTATTTTCCAAGGCGTTGTTTGCAATTTCGATTTCGGCTCCCACTACCTTATCGTGACCTTCGTCCGGAATATCCACACCCAAGGGCTTGAGAGCCTTGATGATCATAGGTAACGCTAAATCGAATTTACCCAGAGCGGAATATTGGATGATCAACAGATTGAATGCATCCGCTTTCTCGATAGGAGTTTTGGCGTATTTCAAAAGAATATCGATGGTCTTCTGAGAATCCTCGAAATTACCGTTTAGATATTGCGTTTCTCCCAATTCCCGGAATACGGAATAGCATACTTCGTAATGAGTGTTCCAAAGTTTATCGTCTCCTTGGTTCGCTTCCGGAAGTAGGAAAAGCATCTCTCTCGCCTTAGCGATATAGGAAAGAGCCGGCTTATAAGCGGTGGAATTCTTGGCTTTTTTTCCGGCAATCAGATCGAGTTGCGCCAGTCGCAATTTTTCCGCTGGTTCGGTGATGAGGCCGGAACCTATGTTCAAATGGTTGGCGATGTCGAATATATCGTCTTCGATCTGCTTGGAGTCGGCTCCTTCCAGAAGGAAGCGTCCCAGTTGCAGTCGGATCTTTTTCTTCTTCTCGTCTTCCACGATTTCGTAAGCCGCTTGCTGCACCCTATCATGCTGGAATCGGAAGGTAACAGTCTTCGCCGTCTGGTAATTCTTCTCCCGATTCTCCTCGGTCTCCTCGAAGGACTCCGCCAATCTGTAATTTTCTCCGATGGGAACGATGAGTTCCTCGGAGATCGCCTCCTGGAGGGAGGAAAGTGCGGTCTTGTAATCGCTTTCCAGAATCCTAGTGAGCAACGCCAAGTCGAAGCTACTTCCGATACAGGAGGCCAATTCCAAGGTCTCTTGTATTTTTGGGGGGAGCTTACGGATTCGGTTGATGAGAAGTTCTACTACGTTATCCGAAATCTTAGTGTTTCGGATCTTGGAAATATCCCATTTCCACACGCCTTCTCCCGGTTTGCCCGAGCCCTGGTCGAAATAGATGGAGTCCTCTTTGGAAAGCTGCTTTAGAAGTTCTCCGATAAAGAAAGGATTCCCGCCCGTTTTAGAATGAATCACTTCGGCAAGCTCGGAGGTTTTTCCAGATTCTATATAAAGGCTATCCGACAGTAACTCTTTGACGTCGCCTAAACTTAAGGGCTGTAATACTATTTTGTGCGGTTCTAACCCTTCCTTTTCGAGAGTGTCCAATAGGGCCTGGAAGGGATGGGAAGCGTCCACTTCGTTGTCCCTGTAGGCCAGCATGATGAATAGATAGCTGACCGTGACGTCTTCCATTAGATTTTTGAGAAGTTCCAAGGAAGCGGTGTCCGCCCATTGCATATCGTCCAGGAATACGGCCAAAGGATGTTCCGAACTTGCGAAAACCTTGATAAAGTTCTGGAACACTATATAAAAGCGGTTCGCATTTTCCTGGGGGCCGAGTTCGGCAACCGGATCCTGCTTACCTATGATGATTTCTAGTTCGGGAATGACTTCGGTGACCACTTTCCCGTTGGCGCCAACTGCCTTTTTGATTTTACTTTTCCAGGCTTCGATTCTTTCCGGAGGCTCGGTCAATATGAGCTCTACTAGGCTGGAGAAAACCTGAATCACCGCGGAGAAGGGGAGGTTCCGGTTGTACTGGTCGAATTTACCGGAGATGAAGTATCCCTTGGACTCCGTCAGAGGTTTGTTGATTTCCTTGACTAGAGAGGATTTTCCCACTCCGGAATAACCTCCGATGAGAACCATCCTAGAACGTCCGCTTGCGGCCACATTCTTGAATTCTTGTAAAAGAGTTCGGATGTATTCTCCCCTTCCGTAGAGTTTTTGGGGGATCTTGAATTCGGTGGAAAAGTCCGTTTGGGCCAGGGGAAAAGGAGGGAAGTCCACTTTTTCCTTCCAGAGAGAATAGGCTTTCTCCAGGTCTCCTTGCAACCCTCTCGCAGTTTGGTATCTATCCTCCGCGTTTTTAGCCAAAAGCTTCATTACGATTTCGGAAAGTACCAGCGGAACTTCGGGTCTGGCTTCCTTGGGGGTGACGGGGACTTTCGCCAGATGGGAATGCACTAATTGGAGAAGATCGTCTCCTTCGAACGGAAGTTTTCCCAATAACATCTCGTAGAATGTGATTCCGAGAGAATAGAAATCGCTTCTGTAGTCCACGGAACGGTTCATTCTTCCCGTTTGTTCGGGAGAGATATAATGTATGGATCCTTCCAGTATATTCGGCGCGGACCAGGAAGTCTCCTCTCGGTTCAATCTGGTGGAGATTCCGAAGTCTATGATTCGGACCGTCTTCTCGTCCTTATTGTATATTATGTTTTCCGGTTTTAGATCCTTGTGTATGATCTTTCTGGAATGGATTTCGCTCAATCTTTCCGCGAGCTGGATGGCGATCGGAAAGAAATCCGATAGGGTGATCGGTTTCTTGGAGATGAATTGTTTTAAGGATCCGCCCGGAACGAAATCCATGAACAACGCGAATCCGTCCTGGAGTTTCTCGAATTTCAGGGGTTTGACGAATTCGTTTTTGGAGAGAAGATTCAGTATTTCGAATTCGTTTCGGAGGTTCACCACGGAGGGATGCAGCTCGTCCAGGAGCGGAAGGAATTTTACGATTACCGGTTTTCCGTCCTCTTGGCGGACGGCTTTATACACTTCGGACGCAGATTCGGCATTTAATCTTTCTTGCAGTTCGAACCCTTTTACGATCATCCTTCTACTTCACCTTTTTCTTTTTTTATTTAACCTTGCCGTTTTTGTGAGAGAGTCACAATCGGTAGAGAAGCCCGCCCCAATAGAATCCAGCTCCGACCGCAGGAGAAAGGATAAGGTCTCCTTTCTTTACGATTCCCTTATGATAATATTCCGATAAAGCGACCGGAATGGAAGCCGCAGAGGTGTTACCCACTCTCTCGAAGTTCAGCAGGATCTTTTCTTTCGGGAACTTGGTCCTTTTTAGAACGTCCTGGACCACCACATCCGTTCCCGGATGGGGAATAACCCAATCTATATCGTCCTCAGTGAGTCCGTTCTTTTTGAGAAGATCGTCCATGGAAGAAAGAGTCAAATCGGCCGCATTAGTGACTAGATCGGGAAAGCTCTTTACGTAACTTTCGGGAGGGGGACCCGTTACGATGATATAAGCCAGATCCGCATTGTCCTTTAGAAAAGAATCATATATGCCGGTATTCTTGTCTCCGGTGTATTCTAATAATACTCCGGCCGCGGCGTCTCCGGCAGTAAATTCTCCGTAACCTCCCATCCTCGTTCTTACCGAGAATCTTTCGCTTCCGATCACGAGCGCGTTTTTAAATTTGCCCGAACTTAGGAAGGCGGAACCCATCTGCACTCCGTGCACGAAACCCGTACAAGCGGTACAAATATCGAATGCAAGTGCATTGGAAGTGCCGGATAATTTGGATGCTTGCGGAGCAAGATCGGGAAGATAATAACGATCCGTCCAATTGGCGAGAATGTAGAGATCCACATCTTCGGGTTTTTTGCCCGCATCTTTTAGGATCATCTTTGCGGTTTCCGCCGCCATGAAGGGAGCCGTCTCTTTTTCGTTCGCCCTTCTTCTTTCGGTGACTCCTATGTCCCCGATTACCGCCTTCTCTGCAGGATGCATTTCGGGATATTTCAGCCGAGTTCGAATTTCTTCGTTGGTTACGATTCTTTCCGGAAGGTAATGTCCGATCCCGGCGATTCGAACTCCGTTCGAAACTAGGTTCTTAGCGCTCGCCATGAATCAATACTCCTTCGGTGCATAATAAATTTCCAGTCATTATTCCAATCTTTTGCTTTAATCGTGCCAATATTAAGGCAGGCGAGTGTATACCATAAATTGTTCCGTATAAATTCTCTCCGGATCCAATTCCCTTAAGGCTGTTAACTCCTCCGAAGTAATCGGAGGTTCCTGAGCGATCGGAAGATCCTCATCCGGAGGAAGCCAAAGACTATATCTAAGAACCGCCTCTTCCGGTTCCATTTCATCGTCCGATGCGGGAGCGATCCAAGAACTCATTTCGAAAGGATGATCCGAAAAGGATTCCCTTTTGAATCTACCGAATTGACAAACGGCTTCGACCACTCTCTCGCCGGGGGAAGTGATATGCTTCACCTTTCTAACGAATCTGTATCGATTCGCTTTGGCGACCACGATCGTATCCGCGGTGGAGACGATATCGTTCGCTCCTCCCGAGCCCACTAAAAAATTTCCCTTACTATCGAGGACGGAGTTGATATTTCCAAACCAATCCACTTCCGCAGCGCCGATCACTCCCAAGCAATCGTCGGGTACTACGGTTCCTAAAATGCTGACTACGTCCGAAAGCATAGAGCAGCCCGACGTATGAAGTTGACTAAAGAGAAAAACGTCTCCCGTAAACGGTTTCATTCCGAAGAAACCCAACTCCGCGATGATCTGGACTCGGATTCCTTCCTTTTCCAAGAGTTTTGCGGCGGTCCAGGCCGCCATATGCGCGGCACCGATTCCTGCGAGAATCGTCTTGTATTTCTTAGTCTTTACTCTTTCTATAATTGCTCTGACTGCGAGAATAATGGTCTGTTCCGAATCATTTACCGTCTTCGGGTCTTCCTGAGTGGAAAGACTATGTTCGGGTGGAGTCATCTTCAATCTTCTGAGTCGTACCTCTCCGATCTGATCCAGATATTGCTCGTGACCTCCGGGTAGATTTACGTTTTCCTTATACCATTTTTCGGCCTTGGAGGGAATCGCCGCGGCTTCGTTGGCTTCGGTCTGGAATTCGTAATCGTCCATATAAGTTTCCACACCTTCGAAGGCTGGAATATCCGGAAATCCGTGGACTCGAAGAGATTGAGGATGAGCCCCGAATCTTGCAAGAGCCAAACCTAAAACCTTAGTGCCGGGTATTTGGACGAGTTCGGGAGGAATGGTCCCTCTAGGCACGATCTTCTCCACGCTCGCGATCACACCTTGCGTGGCGGCTAACGCACCCCAGGCTCCTTCTCCTGCCGGTGGGCAAAGCACTATATTTCCGTCCTCATCCGCGACCACACCGTGAACGAGAGTGATCTCCGGGTTTAAAGGAGAAAGGACCACCATATCCTTCTTTTTCGTTCCTCTGCTTTCCGTGGAAAGATGAGGACTCGCCGCTTCTCCGAAGGCCTGGCCGGGAGTAGGCTTATGATACAGAAATGCGGATTTTCCCAATTTGTCCGTGATTAAGTCGGATCCGATCAGTGAATTGGAAACGAAGCCGGGTAACTTCATGGCGCCGGCCATGAGTCTCTGCACTAGACTCAGGAGAGACCATAGCTCCAACTCGAACGGTTTTCCCTTGAGCAAATCCTTATAGAGACCGTTGGGGCTGGGTTTGGGATAATTATCTCCTGCGAAGCCGGTTATGACTTTTTTAACGATTCCCGACAGAGCCAAGGAATGCGCGCTGGAATGGATACCTGCGACGCTGATCGTAAAATCCGGTTTCTTCCCCTCGAAGACTCTGCAAAGAGAATAGATGAGCGCGTTCGGGCGAGACATCGTAGTGGCCAGGTGCAGGTACATGCCCGGTTGTACGAATTCTCGGATTAGCGAGTCCGGATCGGGCAGAATCTTAGTTGGCTTTCGATCTTCGGGCTTGGACGGCATGCTCTATTTCTTCCAAAAGTCGCTAAAGCCGATTCGCTTTAGTTTTCCTGTAAAAGATGCACTTTTTGACGGAAAAAAGGGGAATTTCATACGAAAACCTAGGTAAATTCCGGCTTAACCTTTCTCAAAAGAGTGGAATCCCAGTTAGACGGGCCGGAACCGAAATCCGATGCTTCCGGTAACTTTCCCGGAAGAAGTTTCCCTATGATTCGACTCGAGTATAATGATCCTTTCCGTTAGGAAAGAAAAATCGGGAAGTCCGGTTGCGATAATCCCGCCTTTAAGATCGGTTTTCCCGGATCCGATACTAGTTTATAGCCCCAAGAGCTTAGGAGTCTCATGTCCCAATCCCCTCCATCCTACTCTTTCCGAACGGACATCCAGGTGAGAAGATCCGATACGAGAAGCGCTACCGTAGTAGGCGGACTGTACGTTTCCCACCTAACATACGAAACTTTGATTCCCCTCGTAAACGAAGCATTCGACGCCTTCTTGGAATCCAATTCCTGGTCCAAGGCGGATATAGCGGGCGCGAATATTATCGTACCTAAGATGGAGGTCGAATACAAATCGGAGGCTAAAGCAGGGGACATCTTGGAATTCGGAGTCGGAGTCTCGAATTTGGGTAGGAAGTCATGCGAATTGGACGTACTCGCCGTACAAAAAACGAGCCGAGAAGAAGTGGCCAAGGCGAAGATCTATCTGGTCTTTTACGACTACGTCGCCAAGAAAACCCTGGAGATTCCGGAAACATTCCGTAAACGGTTCGAAGTATGAATACCGAGAGCCAGACTAAATATTCCGAGCCGGAATTTCCGGAGAAATATTATTTCTCCACCGAGATTCCCATTCGCAAAATAGATCTGAGTCTGGACATACATGTTTCTTTCGCGAGCGTACTCGATCTGGTTATGGAGGCCCATCTTCAATTTTTCCAGTATTTGGGCTATTCCGTCACAGACATCCACGGAAATAGCATCATATTCGCGAACGCCTCCATTCAATACCAGGGAGAATTATTATATAAGGATAAGGTGATTATCGACGTTTCCCTGGATAATCTGGGAGAGAAACATTTCGATCTCTACTTCCGATTATCCAAGAAGAATCGGACGGAAAAAGTCGCCTTGGTCAAAATCAGAGTACTATTCTTCGATTATAATCAAAGGAAAGTCGTGCCGATTCCCGAACCTTTCCGTGCAAAATTCTCCACGGGAAAACTGATTTCGCAAGCGAGTTCGGATATCGGTGCGGGCGCCGAAGGAAATGCGGGACCCGACGGATTCGTATTCGGGTTCCGTAAATTAGAAGTTTGGAAATTATCCCACGTGTTCCTGTTGCATCTTTACGAAAAATGCGAGGAGTGGAAGGAGAAGGCGGAGCCTAGCCTGATAGAACACATCAAATCGGTCTCTTCCTTATTGCCTGTGAGAATTGCGGGCGCTTGGGGAACCAGAATCCGTTCCGAGAAGATCAAGAATATCCTAAAAGCGAAGGTTCATTTGGAGGAATTGAGATACCTTTTGATCCTTGTTTCCGACCTGGGTGCTGCGGATCCTTCCCAAGAGTTGGAGGACTTGGAAACGGTAAATTCTCATTTGAAGAAATATCTGAATCGAGTCAGAACCGGAGAAGCGAGGAAAATTCGATGAAAGGCAAAGTCGCTTTGGTCACCGGCGGAAATACAGGAATCGGAAAAGCAATCGTTCTGGAATTCGCTGCTCGAGGAGCTAAGGTCTTATTCTGCGCAAGGCGCGAAGAAGAAGGTCGAAAGGTGGAAGAGGAAGTTCGTCGTTCGGGAGGAGAAGCCAAGTTTTTCGTTTGCGACGTTTCAAACGATTCTCAGGTAAAGGAGTTCGTAGGAAAAGCGGAGGCGCTCTTCGGGGGCTTGGACTTTGCCGTGAATAACGCGGCAGTCGGAGGATTGGCCTTGCCTTTACACGAATATCCCGAAAAGGTTTGGGACAAGGTTATAGGAGTGGACTTGAAGGGAGTCTGGCTCTGTATGAAGCACCAAATCGAATCCTTACTGAAGAGAGGAGGAGGATCGATCGTGAATATTTCCTCCATCGCGGGACTCGTGGGAGCCGATTGGAAAGTGGCCCCTTATGCTGCGGCAAAGCACGGTGTGGTGGGGTTGAGCAAATCCGCGGCCTTGGAATACGCCGACAAAAAAATCAGGGTGAACGCCGTTTGTCCCGGATTCATCCGTACGGAAATGTTAGAAGGATTGTTTCATTCTTCTCCCGATCCGGAAGAAGCGGAAAGAAAAATCACTCTTTTACATCCGATCCGTAGATTGTCGGAACCGGAAGAAGTCGCGAAAGCGGCCGTTTGGCTTTGTTCAGACGAAGCCTCCTTCGTTACGGGAGTCGCTTTGCCCGTGGACGGCGGATATACGGCCAAGTAAAAAGGAAAATACGTTAGTGTTTTCCGATGGATTATTTCCGTTTTTCTTATGCTTCGAATCGTATCTTTTTTCTTGTAGGAAACTTCGGATAGCGTATCCTCTTGTCATACTCTTCTTTTTCGAGAATGGAACGGCTTCCTTTTTTGGATACGTATGAAACTTCGTTATTACGCAATCACGGATAAAGGAAATTTTCGCTCCCATAACGAGGATTCCTTTTTGGCGGTAGGGTCCTTGGTTTGCGGTCAGGTCCACGGAGAATTGGATACGATTCTCGAGCTGGATACCAATCAGGATTCCGGGCTGTTCGCACTGGCCGACGGGTTGGGTGGGCACGAAGCGGGAGAGATCGCAAGTCGTGTGGCTCTGGAAAAACTTTCCTGGATGGAGAGAGCGATTCGTCCCATCGAGGAATTGCCTTCCAGCGGTTGGCAAAATCTATTACGTAAAATTAATAATGAAGTCAATTCCTACGGGGAATCCATCGGCAAACCCAAGATGGGGACCACACTCGTAGGCTGTCTAATCGGTAGAAAAAAATCCTGGGTTTTCAATGTGGGCGATAGCCGTCTGTATCATTTAAAGAAGGACGGCTTAAGGAAAGTAACCGTGGATCATAATATCGGGGAGGAACTGGGTTCGATGCACGGTAGGAACTTTCTCACTAGTTGCATCGGCGGCGGGACTAAAAGTATGCAGGCCGATATTTTCGATTATACCGGCAAGATAGAAGAAGGGGACATGATTTTGGTTTGCACGGACGGACTCACGGAAGTGCTGAATATAGATCAGATAGAAAAAATCCTAAGAGATAACCACGACTTGAGGGAGACTTCCCGAGCCTTGTCCGAAGAGGCGAATCTAAGACTCACAAGGGATAATCATACGATTTTACTGATCCAATTCGAATCCGTTTGAATTCGATTAAGCATTATAAAGACCGATTTCGTTCTATTCGTTCCCATCCAGAAGAAATCTGGCGGTTAATCTAAAGAAGATTCCGTCTTCTCCTTCTTCGAATTGGTATACGAGAGGTAGATCTGACTTTCTGGCGATCTCGTAGAAACCCAATCCGGCTCCTTTACTTTCCTCTGGACGATCGGATCTGATTTGATCGTTGTATTTTTGTTTCAGTTCCTCGGGAGAGAATTTTTTGGTTTCCTCCAGTCTGGATCTTAAAAAGTCCGCTTGTTCCCTAGTGATCGCGTTTCCGCAGTTCAATTCCCAATTCTTTTCCTTTCTTCTTAATGCGAGGATTCCGATCCCGGACTTCTCGTCTCTTTCGTCGGAATAATGGGCCACATTCTGTGCCATTTCCACGAAAACGGTGAGGATCCGGTTCTTCTTTTTTTCTCCTTCCAGTTTTTCCTTTAGAAGTTCGTTCAGAGAAGAGATCGTGGTCTCGGAGAAAGGCCCCTTGTAAAGTAAGGCGATCCCGGTCTTTTTTAGAATATTATATTGTTTTGATAGTTGCATCCTATCACCTCAAAATTCGGGAGCGGCCAGACTTACGAAGGAGGATTGACTACCTATGGCGAAGGCCATGGAGACCGCGTTCCTGATTTTGGTTTTCCGGGCTCCTTCGGCTACGTGGTCGTGGTCGCATTCCGGATCCGGATTCTCCAAATTGATGGTAGGACATATCGTTTGGTTTTTGAGCATGAGAGAAGTCGCCGCCACGTTGATGATGCCCGCCGCTCCGAACGTATGGCCGAAGATCGGCTTGATGGAACCCACCGGTGCCCAATGGAATTTCGGCTTTCCATCATACAAAAGAGAGATCGCTCTGCTTTCCGCCAAATCATTATTATGCGTTGCGGTCCCGTGTCCGCAGAAATAATCCACGTCTCCCAATCGTAAGCCGCTGATTTTAAGTAGATGTTTCAGGCCGGTAGCCGCCTTTTTGCCGGTAAGGTCCATTCTCATTGCATGGTCCGCCTCGTTATAACTATAGGTTCCCAAGACTTCCGCGTAGATTCTCGCCCCTCTTTGTTGGGCTCTGTCCAGACGCTCTAGTACCAGAACTACTGCACCTTCTCCCAATAGGAAGCCGTCCCTATTCTTATCGTAAGGACGCATTCCTTTTTTGGGTTCCTTATCTTCCAACGACATGACACGGCTCAAAGGATCGGAGTACATCATCATGAGAGGTTGCAGAAGCGGAAACTCGTGGCCTCCGGCATACATAACCTCCGCTCTACCTTTTCGGATGGCTTGGTAGCAAAGGCTGATAGCGTGGTGACCTCCGACGCAAGCGGCCGAAATCGTAGTAACGAATCCTTGTATGTTGGCGTTGATGGCGGTAAGATTCGTGGGATTGGAAGCCATGGAAGTCAGAACTGAATATCGATCGAAAACGTTATCGTTCTTTTCCTCCAGATATTTTCTCCATGCAAAATCCCACCAGGATAAGGAGGCGCGAGAGGAAGAATCGATGAATCCCACCCGAGACGGTTCTAAACTGCCCTTGGCTATGCCTGCATCCTTATTGGCTTCCTCCATTGCAGCCATAAGCGCGAAAGTTTCGGTATTATAATTCTTTGCATGTTTTTCGGACAGATCGGGAAGATGTTTCTTCCAGTCGAAGGTGTTCATTTCCGCAGCGACCTTCACGGGGAAATTCTCCGTAGGGAAGCGGGTGATGAAATCTAGTTGGGACTTTCCTTCCGAAATATTCGTCCAGAAGTCGGCCAGGTTGAAAGTGTTGGGGAGAATGACTCCGATTCCCGTGATGACCACCCGGGAATTTTTTCCGTTTTTTGTTTTGTCCATGGTTTTCGAAATTTTTAAGAACCTAAGCGATTGATGTATGTTTGGAAATAAAAAATCTTCCTGAGACATATGTGACGGAAAAAAGACGAAAAATCCGCCTCTAACGAAAAGAAGGCGAACTATACCGGGAGCCTAGGACTTTTCCTTCTATGAGGCCCGGAAATACCCGCAAGAGGCAACGTTATTTGCTAGCGGGTCCATCGAAACCCTCCATTAAAACGAAGGAAGAATTCGCAATTTCTTTCCAGTCAGGAAAAAGGATTTTCCGTAGGAATCGGGCGGATAAATTTGTCCGAAATTTATTTCCGGAGTTTCAAATGAAACGTATAACAGCGCTAATGCTTTCGGCCTCGGTTTTCCTATTTCTTGCCGCCTGTTCCAAATCTCCCGAAGAGAGGCTTTTGGATCTGGCTCCCCGTTTTCAGAAAGCGATGTGTGCCAAAACGATAGAATGTACCAAGGACGAATTGGAAAAGATTCCGGCCCAATACAGATCCATGGTTCCGCAAATGCTCCAATCCGAAGAAGCTTGTGTGACCTTCTTCCAGCAAAAATTCGAAGAGCAAAAGAAGCTTAGAGAAGAGAAGAAGGAAAAGATCACGGAAGAAATGGTAAACGCTTACGAAAAATGCGTGAAAGGACTCGAGACCACGACCTGCGATCCTTTCAAAGGCCAGAGAGGAGGCGGCGGACCGGCGAGAATTCCCGGTTGTGAAGATCTGGAAAAATTCTCACCATCCAAATAAGTTCCTACACAAGCGTCCCGAAAATCGGGGCGCTTTCTTTCTCATTCTTCCGTAATCAACCTTAGCCAGGATCGTCTTCGACGGATCACCAGGGTTCCGAAGGCCGCTAAGAGAAAAATACTCATCGCGATGGGAGGAACTCCCACACCGGATTGTAAAACCAATAAATAGGGTACGATATTCGCTATTATGGGTCCTAACAAGAGTAGTCCCAGGTTTACCGAGCGATCGGAAAGCAGCAAAAGACCGCCTAGGATTTCCAGAGTTCCTACCAATTGCCAAAGATAGCCGGAGGCGACGATGGCACCTATAAAATTCGCGGCCTGGGGCATCATGGGCGGAGTGGGTATAAACGAGTAGAATTTACTGGCGCCGAATAGAAGGAATACCAGGGCCAATGCCGATCTTAGGGAAATATCCAACAACTTCATAAGAAGTCTCCTTTGTTCTTAAATACTTGTTTAGACAAGTAAATCCGGGCTTACCACGATTTCCAGTTTTGGTCAATTAGAAATTTGTCTGGACAAGTAAATTTATGCCGGTAATCTTGTAGAATGTTCCGTTTGGACGATCAGATAGGATTCAACGTGTATAGGGTCGCCCTTCTTTTTAGAAGGGAACTACTTCGGGCATTGAAGGAATACGATCTAACTCCGGAACAATGGCAGATTTTGGCGACTCTCTGGGAACAGGGCTCCCTGAACCAGACGGAGATTATAGCTTTGACTTTGCAGGACGCTCCATCCGCTTCCCGTACGGTGGCCAGATTGCAGAAAAAGAAATTAGTCACTAAGACTCCTTCCAAAGAGGATAAGAGAGCCACCATCGTCAAGTTGACCAAATACGGGGAAAGTCTGCAGGAAGAGATTCCTTCCGTCTTGCTCGGTTACTTTAAGCCGTATTTCGACGTCGTTCCTTCTGCGGACCAGAAGGAATTGCTTCGCATTTTAAAGGAATTTCGGACCGCGTTCGGAGACAGATGAGAAATCCGTAATCTCACCTGGCTTGCAAAATTATCGAAAACCTATTTGATTATACAATATATATTATAATCTTCTAACTCTTTGATAAATTGAAATTCGGTCGATTTCGGATCTTCGGCGGCAATTTTATAACTTTTGTCTTTTGATGTGTCTACCCAAATGATTACGACGAATCGATATCCTAATCTATAGATAAACGCTTGTCCTATCGCTTCTCGGATACTCGCCCCGGTGCGGATAACCTTGACTTCGATCGCAATTCCGTCTTTGGCGATACTCATGTCGGGCCGGTGATCATGCCCGAAGGCGGTGATTCTCGTCATTACTTGCTGGATGTTCCGTTGGTCTATAAAATCGTCGAAGTTCGGTTGAAGGGCTCCGGAGAGTCTATCCTCGAATTTTCTTTCATCTTCCGAATTTATGTCTAAAGACACCTTGTGGACGATTTTTATGATTTTTTCTACGCTTTCCCAAAAATAACCGGTTTTTCTACTCGGAAGAAATACGGACATAGGATTCGACTCTCCTTGAATCTTGGGATTTTTTCGAAGTGAAAAGTTATGTGCTATCTTTTCTTATTCCGAATTTCCGTATATTAGGATAAATCGATAATTTGAAAATCAAAAAAATGTGTTAAAAGTATCTAACGCGAAAGAGGGAGAAGAGAAAGAATTCGATTAATCGCGGATTTGCCAGAGGATAAAATCGATCTTCTTTAGATCCGAAATTTTATTTTCCGGGTATTTTTCGTCGAAAAGCCGGACGGCTTCCTGTCCTGTTTCGGAACTTAAATAATCCGCGTACCAATCCTGAATTTCTGAATAAAGCTGAACTATTCTATCCAATCTGTCCGGATCGGATGCTTTAGGGATTTCCAATTCTAAATTTCCTAGGACGATCGAATCCCAAATCGGTTGTTCGGGATTTAGGGTGGCAACTAGTTTACTCGAAAAAGAAGCCTCTACTCTCCCCGTCTTTTCCTTTAGGTAACGTACGGTTTTTTCGAAGGAAGGGTTTTCCTTTTTCTGCGATTCCATAAATCCGTAATAGATTTCGCGGAAATTGCTCCTTCTGCGCAGGCGGTAGAAATGATTGAATTCTTTCTGAAAATCCGTGTCTTTAGATACATCGGATCGAAGAAAGTTTTCCATTAATCTTTCGTATTTGTTTAAGCCTTCCGCGATCTTCGGCAGCGCTTTTTGTATGTTAGAGGTCGAAACTAAGGTCTTGAGTTCGGAAGGATCTCTTTTTCGGTTCATACTAAACTAATGCGAAAACGGACTCGAGATGGGTAGGATCCTCACGAATCCGCTTTTACTACCGCCTTGCCGGAAAAAGACCAGTAGATATATAAAATCGCAGTCAGAATTCCTAATGCGACCATCTGGCCTAGATGCACCGTCGTCGCATAGACGAGTCCTTCCGAGCTGCTTCTCCCCAAAAGGACGAAACCGGAAGTGATAGAAGCGTGATAGACTCCCGCACCCGAAGGAGCGGAGGGGACCATAACTCCGACGGCTCCGCAGAACATGATGAATACGGTTTCAAGAGGACTGAGATGAATCCCCACCAAGTATTGTAGAAAAGTATAATGGATTGCGTATCCGAAAAGCCAGGTGGCGGCGGTCAATCCTCCGTATAAGATCACGTTTCGTGTGGTGAGAAAACTTCCCAACTCCCGGATCTGAGGGGAGAGTTTTTCGGAGAAGAATTCCTTTTTCTTGAATTTGCCCGCGAGAGCTTCTCCCCAGCGAATCAGTGTTTCGTGAAAGAAGCGGATGATTGCGAGAGTGGAAAAGATTCCCACGATTCCCAATAACGGCAGGATGAATCTGGCCTTATCCTGGTTGACTCCCAGAACGAACAGGGCTCCGAGTCCTGCGCAAAAAATAAAGGAGAAGTCTAAAACCTTTTCTAGAAAGATTCCGCTCACCAAGGAAGCGTAACCTATATCCGTGCCTTGCCTGCAGAAATATAATCGAAATAGATCCCCTCCTCTGGCGGGTAGGAACTGATTGGCTCCGACTCCTATATATGCGGAAAGAAGGGAGGTTCGAAACGGAACCTTCTTGCCCAGAAGCAGATACCATCTCCAGGAGAATAGATACAATCCCCAAACGATCGTAATCAAGAAAGGAATCAGATAGATCGGCTGCCAACGTTCCCGGATCTCGGAAAAGCCGGAAAGATCCAAGTTCCAGAATAAGAATCCAAGGGACAAGGCGCTGATTAAGAAGCCAAGGGCGAGTTTCTTCAAAGTCCGATCTCCGTTCTTAACCTTAGCCCGGCGGCCAGGTCATTTGTCTTTCGCCTAAAAGATGGAAATGCAGATGGAAGACAGTCTGTCCTCCTAGTTTCCCCGCATTATTCACCACTCGGAATCCGTTCTTGTCCAATCCTAAACTCTTGGCTAGATCCGAGACGCGATACAGGATCTCTCCCAATAAGGCCTTGTCGGAAGAATCGACCTCGTTTAGGGCGACGATATGCTTTTTCGGGATTACGAGCACATGCACGGGGGCCTGGGGAGAAACATCATGAAAAGATAATATATTTTCGTCTTCGAAAGCGATCTTCGCGGGAATTTCCTTGCGAATGATCTTACAGAATAAACAGTTCGTTTCGTTCATAGTTCCTCATCTTAAGCAAAGACTCGCAGCTCCCAAAGCTCCCGTCACCGCTCCTCCGGGAAGAATTCTCGTGTATTCTCGGAATATGGGAAAAATCGTCTCTCGGATCCTGGTTTCAAGCGGTTTTCCGAAACGGTCGTAGGACAAGGAGATCCCTCCGGAGAATACGATGCATTCCGGATTCAAGGTATGTACTAGATTTCTCACCGCATCCGCGAGTCTGTCCGTGCCGTAGTCCAGTATTTCTTTTGCATCCGAATTTCCGGACTCGGCCATTTTAAAAAAGGATTCTATATCCTCCAGGCGACTCCCCGTTTTTTCCAGGAATCTAGCCGCGAACCCGCTCGCGCTGAAATAGGCCTCGATACAGCCTCTTTGGCCGCAACCGCATAGGGCTCCTTCAGGAACCACCGTTGTGTGACCCACTTCCATGGAATTGCCTTTGTAACCGTCGAATAATTTTCCTTCGAATACCCAGCCGCCTCCGAGCCCCGTGCCCAACGTAAGAACGATCAGATTCGGAGAATTTTTTCCGGCTCCGAACCAGTATTCTCCCAATGCGGCGCAGTTCGCGTCGTTATCGTAGAAGACGGGGATTCCGAATTTGCGATTGAGGGAAGATACGATGGGAACCTCCTTCAATAAGGGAAGGTTCGCTGAAGATATTAGAATTCCTTGATCTTTGTCTATGGGACCCGGACTTCCTAAGCCGATTGCGGAGGCGGTCCTTCCCGTGCTTCGTAGAATTCCGGAAATCAGATCTTCGAGTTCGGATAAGAATTCTACGTTTCCCATTTTTGCGCCGGTGGGGCAACTCGCTTGGGAATGAATCTCGCCGGATTCGTCCGTTAGACAGGCTTTGATACTTTGGGCGCCGATATCCACGCCTAAATAAAGACTCATTTTACGACTCTGGTAAAACTTCCTTCTCTCATTTCGTAGATAGTCTTAGCGTCGAACGCAAGGTTCATATCGTGCGTAACGAGAAGTATGGTGAGTCCTCTGGAATTGAAATCGGAAAGAAGTTTGCGGACGAGTTCGCTATTTTCCGGATCCAAGTCTCCGGAAGGTTCGTCGGCCAGAAGAATTTCCGGTTCGTTGATGAGGGCTCTTGCAATCGCGGTCATCTGGATTTGTCCTCCTGAAAGACGGGAAGGCAATTGATCGCGGATGCTTTGTAGATTCAGACTGGAAATCAGGTATTCGCATTTTTCCCTGTATTCCTGTTCGGAGAATTTTCCTACGAGTAATGCCGGTAGAAGAATATTCTCCTCCACACTCAAATGGGAAACCAGGTCGGAAAATTGGAAGATAAGTCCTATGCTTTTGGCTCGAAATCCGGCCAACTCCGACTTGCTCATTGAGGAAATCTTGAGAGTATCGAAATAAATCTCTCCGGAACTGCTGGAAAGCATACCGGTGATCATAGAGAGTAGGGTCGTTTTTCCGGAACCGGAGGGTCCCACGATCGCGACATAGTCGGATTGATTGATATCGAAAGAAATCCGATCAACAGCTTTGGTCGTCCCGTAATGACGGGATAGATTATTAATCCGCAGGATCATTTTCCCCTCCGAATGGATTGGTAAGGATCCATGAGAGTGTAGAAGAAGGCCACCAGACTCCCGATGGCTCCCACTAGTAGGACGTCCAACGTAAGGGAGCCCAAATAATCCAAGAAGGAGGTTAACTCGGATTTGCCGTAAGGAAAGAATGCGGTCAAAAGGGTCGCCGAAAGGAATCCTAGGACATGCAAAATCCAGACTTCCAGGGTCAATAAAAGGACCACACCCGGACGATTTCCTCCCACGGCCATCATGATTCCGTTATCCCCCGACCTACCCATGACCCGGACCACGGTCATAAAAACTAAAGCGAGGCCGGAAAGGGATAAAACCAGATACGGAGATTTCAAAAAGAGATCGATATTAGTAATGTCCGCAGGCGCTTTTTCCGCGCGCAGGGAATGGACGCCGAAGATCAGGCCGTAGGCGAAAAAGGAAGAGAAGGCCACATGGAGTACACTAGTGATCCAATCCCGTAGAAAGAGGGAAAATGCAAAACGCAGATACGTGATTCTTCCCATCGGTGGCAGAATATTGAAAACGTTTGATTTTATCCAACAATTATTTAGTTAATAGCAGAAATTCTCAAAATGGTCTTCGTAATTTTAATCGCAGCCGGAATCATACTGATCGTCGCTGCCGGTTCCTTTCTCATCCAGTCCAAAAAGGACGCTTTCGAGAAGGCCCTGGCTTTGGCTGCGATGGGAAACTATGTGGAATCCCGGATTTTGATTCGCGATATTCTGGATGCGAATCCTTCCAACGTGAAAGCGCATTTCATCATGGCAAAGATCTACGCCATGGAAGGGGATTACATTAACGAAGCACGACATCTGGAAAAAATTAAGAAAATAGGAAGTTTCGATAAGGAAATTTCCGAAGTCGCAGTCTCGAATCGTATCGCGGATATTTTTTACCAACAGGATCTTTTCGAGGAATCGGTCTTCCATTATGTGGATACACTTTCCGTAGACCCGAATAATTTCGAAGCGAACGTTCGCATCGGGTTCATGGCGATCGGGCAAAAGGAATTCGGAATCGCGGACAAATTCTTATCCAGGGTTCCTGACGAAAGAATCAAGATGCCTGCTCTTCTCATAGCTAAGGGAGTGATCGCGGCGATACTTAGGAAGGGGGATCCGAAGCCTTATTTCCAGAAAGCGTTCGAAGAAGAACCTTCCTCTTCCGTATCCGGATTTCTCTACGCCTTATCTCTCGCAAGATCGGGAGATCATGACGAGGCGATAAAGGTCGCGAATTCGGTGGTGGATGTCGTATCCGACGAATACATACGTTATACTCTGTTTCAGTTTATCATGTTGGAGTTCATACAAAAGGAAAATTGGAACGAGGCGTTGAAGCACGCTCGCCTTTGTATGGAGACCGCGAGAAACAACGGTTGGAAGCAGGAGCTGATCGATTCCGATTTCCATTTCTCTCTAATTGCCGTCAAGATGGGAAGATTGGAAGACGCGAGCGAATACCTGATCGAAGCGGAATCGGAACGGGTGGACGATAATCGCATCATAGAATTAGCAAATTATAAATACCAGGTGGAGACCAAGAGACTGGATTTGGGAAAACCGTCCAAGAGCGGTTTCAGCCCCGAGCAGGAAATCTCCAGACTATTTGCCGAGCTTTTTCCCACGGAAAGATATTACGAAATCTCGGGACTTAAATCCTCCAAGTCCTTCCATATCAAGGGAATCATAGACGAGGAAGGAAATAAGATCGTGGTCGATGTGGCTAAGATCGGAATCAGCGCCTTGGATCATTTTAGGACGATCAAGGGGGTGGACTTCAAGAACCTATGCGTGAAAGTGGTGATTGCCTTGAATTACACGGTGAGTAGGGAGGTTCCGAACAAGGAGGGAGACGGAGTCAATTTTATGGGTCTGAACAAGACCGACAAGGAGACCCGCGCCTTATTCAAGTTCCGGAAATGGAAGGACGCCAAGATTTCCGACATCTTCCTAAGAGATACATTAAGCCAAGTCAAGGATATGGGGTTGGACAAGGCTTTCATCATAGGCGACGCAGAATTCACCGAAGGAGCGAGAAAATTCCTAACGGACAATCCTTCCCGTCTTTCTGTTCTCTACGGAAAGGATCTGGAAGAATTGCTTAAGAAAGCCTTGAAAAGCCAGGGTTAAAAAAGGAACCGGGAATCGATCGCAAGGGTCCTATTCATGTTAATCTATTTGTACGGAATCATATTGCCTTTCTCCAAGACATTCTACGCGCTTTTTTTCTCCAAGAGATCCTTTCGCATTCTAACCTCTGCCGCATTGCTCTTCTTAGTTTTTGCGCATATCCTTCTCTGTTCGGGGCCGCAGGATAGAACATTCTCCTCGGCAAGAGAGACGGAGATTCCGCCGAACCTGGAGAAAGGTAAGGTGTTCTTAGCGGGACACCAGGCGGATCATACTAAAAATACGCAGGAGATTCTTTCCTTACTGAAAAGGTTAGTGGACGGAACGGTCAAAAAGGATTTTAGATTTTTACCCGAGATCGTGTCCGTTAAGGAAGGAATCTATTTGGATCTGAAAGGGCATTGGAGCCGAGAGGATCTGATAAGGGAATTAGCTACGGAGAATAATTACTTCCAAACTTACTTCTTCGATAGGGAACTTTTGCAAAAACAGAAGAATTCTTCCGAAGTCCGCACAGTTAGGGACCTATTATTACAATCCGGAGGCATCGTAGCGGATCTATATTTTGAAAGCTCGAGCGCTTGCGAGGTTAAACTGCGGTTTAAGGAAAACTCCAAGTTGGAGAAGGAGCTCATCAATCCGTATTTCGTGAAATCGGAAGGAAAATGGTATTTGTACAGACTTTTCTGAGAGCTTTCATCGGGCCTGAAAACAAACTGACTTGCGGTACCGGGGGCGAATATTCAAATAGTCATAAGGATAGAGGATGCAAGATTTCTTATTGTTAACCGAAGCAAGATCGATTGCTAAACCCTCTGTCGAAAAAGGAAGCGGCTGGGCTCTTCTTCTGCTTTTTTCCGCTTCCGCGTTCTTCTTTCCTTTCAGTACTGTCGTGTATCCCGAGACGATCCCGTTCGAAATCTCCGAAGACAAGAAGGGAACTCTTCCTACGATCAACGAATCCAAGTCTTCTTCCAATACTTCCCAAGCGGGATCCGGAGTTTCTCCGGTTCCTGCGAACACTAAAATCATCGATTGGGATATCGATCGTCTGACGGAATATGCCGTTTCCAATAACCCGCTTTACTTGGCGGAAAGACAGAATATGGGAATCCAGAGAGGCCAGGTGATCACTGCTTCCTTGTATCGGAATCCTGTGCTTCAGTTCCAACAGCAATTCATCGGAGGAAATCCGAACTCTCAAGGAGGAAGTCCGGAAACCGCGCCCGGCCTTTTCCAAGATCTGGACGTTTACGGAGTGGTTCCGCTTCGTACTCGAGTCGCTAAGAAAGCGTTCGAGGCTTCCATCCAGGACTTTCGGAATTTCGACCGGATCTTTCGGATGAGATTGCGCCAGAACTATTGGGCCTTCGTATTCTTAACTCTACTTGTGGATACCAATAAGGAATTCTACGAAAACTACAGCGATCTTTTGGAACTCACCAAGTTCCGGGTCCAAAAGGGGGATATTTCTCCGTTAGAATTCGAGCGTCTGGAACTGGAAAGGATCCAGGTGGAGAAATATTACCGCGACGCGATCGTAAGAAGACAGACCATCGAAAAGGACCTTCGCATTCTTTCCGGACTCTCCGAGTCGGAGGGAGTCTTTGCCTTTAAGGTGGAATCCATGAAATTCAGAACCCTGGAAGAATTGGGTCTTTACCTCAAAGAGGATTTTCCTTCCATCGAGCGTCCGGACGTCGTTGCTCTAGAACAAAGGCTCCAGGAAAAGAAACTGAATATCGAGCTCCAGAGAAAAGAGGCCTTGGGTTGGTTGCAACTCGGAGGAGAATGGAGAGTAAAAGGCGGGGAGAATTACGGAGGCGTTTTTGCCACGATCCCTATCCCTCTGAACGATAGAGGACAGGGAAAAGTATACTCCGCCAAGGAAGAATACCGTAAATACGAATTGGCGCTGGACGCTAAGAAAAGGGAAGTAATGGCCGAGATTGAGGCCGCTAAAAAGGAACTTTTAGCCAGGGAAGAATTACTTACCAAATACGAAAGAATCAATCTGCTGCAAAAGAACAAGCAGTTGGAGGAAAAATCGCGGATCGCCTATGTCCGAGGCGCTTCCGATCAGGTCACCTTCCTCCAAGCAGAAAAAAATTACCTCACCATCCTCCGCGAATACTACGATCTACTCTATCTCTACTTCAATGCCGTAGAAGGCTATAAGGCCGCCACGGGAAAAATCGCGGAATCGGCGGCTAAGAGCCCGGTAAAAGGAGAAGGACAATGAAAGAACTATTCCAAAAATATAAAATTCTAATCCTTTTGGCCTTGGTGGTGACCACCGCCGTTTACGGTTACAAGTATTTCTCCAAAAAGAAACCGGAAAAGAAGGTTCAAGAAGAGAACAAGAACGTATTCTCCGTGCCTGAGGACGTGATTCGTAGGCATCCTTTAACGTATGTTAGCTTAAAGGAAGTGGCGCAGTTCGAAGAATTGGCACTGCCGGGTAGGATCACTTACGATCCGGAGAGCATGGCCAAGGTGGGTTCTCAGGTGGAGGCCCGCATCAAAAAGGTTTTAGTCAAGGAAGGGGACAAGGTCAGCCAAGGATCTCCTCTTGCCATTCTTTCCTCCGTACAATTGGGAGAGGTCGAGGCCGCGTATGTAAAAGCGAGAGCTTCCCTGGAGGCCTTGAAATTGCAGGCGGACAGGGCCAAAGAGCTTTTCGAAATGAAAGTTACCTCCGCCAAAGAATACGAACTAGCGACCATGCAATACAAGACCGCCAGAACGGAAGTGGAGACTACTCGAATCAAACTGGACAATTACGGGCTCACTCCTTCCGAGATAGAAGGGATAGAGAGAGGGATTTATGTTTCCTCCAACTTGGTTCTCCGTAGTCCGATCAACGGTGAGATCACGGAAAGAAAGGCCATACTGGGTCAGCAAGTCACTCGTAACGAGGAATTATTCACGGTAGCGAACCTAAGTCATCTTTGGGTGCTTCTGGATGTCTACGAAAAAGATCTAGCCGGAGTGAGAGAAGGAGCCCAGGCCACGATCTTTCCGTTGGGGGACGAGCATAGTAATGTCCAGATCCAAGGAAAAGTCGGGTATGTGGGAACCGTTTTGGATAACGTGAAAAGGACCGCAAAGCTGAGAATCATGGTCCAGAATAAAGGCGGAAAATTGAAGCCCGGTCAGACGGTTACGGCGAAGGTCGCCGGCTTAGTCGTCAGCACCGGAGAAGGAAAACGCAAGATGGTCCCTCTCGAAGCGGTCCATGAGATAGAAGGCAAATCCTACGTATTCGTTACTCACGGAGAGAATACCTTCGAGGCCGTCAATGTGATAGTAGGAGATACGATCGAAGACGATGTGATCCTACTAGGCGGTCTTCCGGAGGGTTCCCAAGTAGTTTCTAAGGGGTCCTTCGTACTGAAAAGCGAATACCTGAAATAGAGCAAATTCTATTATTTTAATATACGGATCGGATATTTTTCCAGAATAGAATCCGTAGTCGCTAATTCCCAGCCGTTCAAAATCGTATGCGATACCAAGAGTCTGTCGAAAGGATCCCTATGTAAGGGGGGAATCTTGGATAAAAAGAAGATCGCCTCGTCTTGGAGATCCGCTTTTTCCAGTCCGGATTGCAAACATGCCTGGACTAGAAAATCTCCCGGATGCTTGTGTAAGGGGAGCTTTCCCTGATCGAATTTGATCTGAATCTCCCAAAGGGAAACCTGGTGGAAAAGAAAAAGGGAATCCTCCTCCTTTGCGAGGTCTCTCACTATACCGGGCAATTTAGGGTCGTCCAGTAAGAACCATAATAGAATTTGCGTATCTAAGAGGATCGTTCTCAAACGATCAGTCTCCGTAATAATCCGCTTCGAATTGGGTTAAAGTAGAATTGAAATCGTCGGGAACCGTAAATTTGTTCCGTAGGATCCCAGGCTTGGGTCGTTTCGTTCGGGTGACCTCGGGAAGAATCTTCAATTCTGCGATCGGACGGTTTCTTTCCGCAAGAATGATCCTTTCTCCCGCACTAGCGGCCTTCAGGTATTTTCCCAGGTGCGCCTTGGCTTCTCCCAGATTCACCTTCTTCTTCATACCTATTAGTCTATATATAGTCTAAACATAGTCAAATGTTTTAATCTGTTCCGTTGCCAAAAAAGTACTTGCAAAACATCTATTCACTAATAACTTGTTAAGCATGAAAGATCTCACCGAAAAGCAACTCGCAGTCCTAAATTTCATCACGAATGTAATCAAGGAGAGAGGCTTTCCTCCCACAATCAGGGAGATCGGTGACGAGTTCAGCATTACTGCCAAAGGTGCTTACGATCACCTTAAGGCGATCGAGAAAAAGGGATACCTGAAGACTTCTAAAAATCAATCCAGGGCGATCGAATTGCAGCGCCAGAGTCCTTTTGAGAGTCTGCCGGTTCCCACGCCTAGTATTCCTCTATTAGGAAGGGTTGCGGCCGGACTCCCTATCTTGGCGGAGGAAAATATCGAGACCTATATTCCCGTTCCCGAAGAGATGGCCTCTAAGGGAATCACCTTCGCTCTAAAAGTGCAGGGGGATTCCATGATAGAAGCGGGGATCAACGATGGGGACGTGGCCATTATCCAAAAAAAGGATATCGCTCGTAACGGAGAGATCGTCGTAGCCTTGATCGAGGACGAAGCCACTCTCAAAGTATATTATAAGGAATCGGATCATATCCGACTCGAGGCTAGAAACCCTAAATACAAGCCTATCCGTAGTAAGAAGGTTGTGATTCTCGGAAAACTAATCGGTCTTTATCGCACTTATTGAATCGCTTGTAAATCGGAGTCGTGAAAATCGGAAAAACTTCGACTTTCCGCTCCGGATTCTTCCCTAAGAGCTTACGAATTCCTGGTTGACATTGACCGTCTTTCGGGAAGAATTCTGAAAGAGTGATTTTTCTTTCCAATTCCCGCAGGCTTGCGGTCTTACTCCTTCTTCTCTTCTCCCTATTCTGCGCATCTCCAAAAAAGCAAATCGGAGAAGCGGATCTAAAACTCGTAATGGAATATCTGACGGAAGCCCGTTTGGGAGACCGATTGAATTTCGCTGCGGAACAAAAGGTTCGAACCGACCGAGAGATTCTCTCCGACGCTTGCGAAAGATATAAATTGGACCAAGACGCGGTACTCGCAAAAATAAAAGAAAAGTATCCTCAGATTTATTCCGAGTTGGTCGGTAAGAATGAAAAATAAGGAAAGATTCTTCTGGGCGGGGGCCGTCTTCGTTCTATTTATCGCTCTGGTCTTCCAACCTCTGAAGGCCAGAGCGGTTTCCGAAACCTCCGAAAAATATCTGCAATTATTCCATGAAGTCTTCGGCCTGGCCCAGAACGGTTACGTCGAAACCATAGACGAGGAAAAAGTATTCCTCGGAGCAATCAAAGGCATGCTCGCTTCTCTCGGAGATCCGCATTCCACCTTCTTAGAGGAAGAAGAATACAGACAGATGCGGGAGGAAACCAGAGGGAGTTTCGGAGGAGTGGGGATGGAAGTCGCCTATACCGACGGAGCCATCGTGGTAGTCTCGCCGATTGAGGATACTCCTGCCATGAAAGCAGGTATTCTTCCCCAGGATAGGATTATAGAGATAGACGGCAAGAGTACCGCCAATCTGGGTTATTCCGAAGGGATCAAATTGATGAGGGGTAAGCCCGGTTCTTCCGTTTCGATCAAGGTGGAAAGAAAGAATATCAAGGAACCTCTTCAATTTACCTTAGTTCGGGAAAATATAAAGATCCGTTATGTACGCTCTTTTCTATTCGAAAAGGAAAAAGTGGGCTATGTTCGACTGAACCAGTTCATGGGCGAGAACACCCTGGAAGAATTTAAGAAGCATGTGAAACAACTCGTGGATAAGAAGGCTGAGGGACTCATCGTGGACCTGCGCATGAATCCTGGAGGACTTCTTCCTTTATCAGTCGCTCTTTCCGATATCTTTCTTCCCGAGGGGCTCGACATCGTTTCCGTTCGAGGAAGAGGGGGGGAACTCGCGGACGTTTCCAAGTCCACTTCTCGCGGCGAAAAATATACCAAAATCCCTCTCGTGGTTCTAATCAACGAAGGTTCCGCTTCCGCTTCCGAGATTTTTGCGGGAGCCATGCAGGATCATGGAAGAGCGAAGATTCTGGGGACGACTTCCTTCGGCAAGGGTTCCGTTCAGATCGTATATCCTTTATCATACGGAATGGCGGTGAAATTGACTGTGCAAAAATATTTCACTCCTTCCGGCAGATCTTTACACGGTAAGGGAATCCAACCGGACATCGTGGTGAAGGCGATCGAGCCCAACGAGGATGATAGATTCTATCTGCGTAAAATGGGAGAGAAAAAACTCCTAGACCAATTGGCCGTTAAATATCCCGAATACAACGAGCAGAATTTTCAGTTATTCGAAAAGGCCCTGAAAGAGCAGGGCATCAAACTGAGTTCCGATGTGGCCCGCGCGGTATATAAGAATAAGACCTTATCCGAAAAAGATAGATCTCTTACCGATACCGAATTGGATCCCCAATTGAAGAAAGCGGTGGAGATCCTTTCCCAAGATTCCAAGTCCTAAGAGAATGATCGGCCTTGGTATCGAGACTAGCTGCGACGAGACCAGTCTAGGAATCGTAAAAGACGGAAAAGAACTTCTATCCTTAAAGATCTTCAGTCAGATCGATTTGCATAAACCGTTTCGGGGAATCGTCCCCGAAATTGCATCGAGAGCTCATTTGGAAAAGATCAATCCTCTTCTTTCCGAGGTTCTGGAGGAAGCGGAGGTGAGTCTTTCCGACTTGGATTACGTGGCCGTTACGAGATCTCCCGGACTGACCGGTTCTCTGATGATAGGAGCGCAACTCGCCCGTTGCATCCATTCGGTTTACGGAACTCCTATCGTACCTCTTTGTCATCTCCAGGCCCATTTCGCGGTTCTGCAATTGGAAGGAGTGGAACCCGTCTTTCCAGCTCTGGGACTTCTGCTATCCGGAGGGAATTCCGCCATCTACAAGATTCCCCATTTCGGGAGAATGGAAACAGTAGGAGATACATTGGACGACGCCTTGGGAGAGGCATTCGATAAGGTGGCGGGCCAGCTTTCCTTGCCCTATCCGGGAGGACCTCCCATAGAGGCGGAGGCTTCGAAATATAGACCGGAACCGAAGGAGAAGGAACTACTTCCTCTCTTATTGAGAAATTTAGAGCAGGACAGAGTGGCATTTTCCTTTTCCGGTTTAAAGACCGCAGTGGCTCATTTATTGGCAAAACAGCCGGATCTCCCCGTTCCTAGGGTATGCTATCATTTTCAAAATACGGCATTCGAACTCGTGGAGAGGAATTTGAAGCGGGCGGTTTCAATTACTGGAATCCGTAGGATTTTAGCCGGGGGCGGAGTTATGGCAAACTCCACATTAAAGGCGAGGTTGGAAGCCTACGCGAAGAAAAATTCCCTGGAATTTTTTTCTCCGCAAAAAAAGATCTACTGCACGGATAACGGCGCTATGGTTGCGGCCTTGGGTTATTATCTATTTCGACAGGGATATTCTAAAAGTTTGGACTTTACGGTGAGTCCGGTAAGACAGGAGACCTATATATGAATCGCAGGTTACATTGGATCCCAAATATGATCACTCTAGGAAACTTGAGCATGGGTTTCGTTTCCATTTTGATCGCTTCGGAAGTGAGCGGAAACGGAGCTCAGGCCTATATTCTTTCCGGATTCTTCATATTGCTCGCGGCTATCTGCGACGGTTTGGACGGTATGGTTGCGAGAGCCTTGGACGCCACGAGCGAACTCGGAGCCGACCTGGATAGTTTGGCGGACTTGACGGCTTTCGGGATCGCACCAGGTTTCCTTTTTTATAATATGGTCTTGGAAGAGTATAAGATCGACGTCTTCGGAAAAGAAGATCTTTTTCCGATCGGGATGCTCATCGCAGCGATCTTTCCTATCTGTGCCGCGTATCGTCTCGCCAGATTCAACGTAGCACACGATCCTGGTTCCTTTACGGGACTTCCCTCTCCCGTTGCGGGAGTTACGATCGGTTTCTTTCCGATCTTTATCGGAAAAGAGCATATCCCCCATTGGATCACGATTCCTCTATTCGTGATCGTGGCGATACTTATGGTATCTAACGTAAGATATGGCAAGCCCCAGGTGGCAATTCGTTCCAAGCTGACTCCCGGAAAAGCGGCTCTGATGTTGGGGGCCGCCGCCGCTCTTCTGTTCTATATCGGAGTGGAACGTTGGCCTTGGCTGGTCTACGGACTTATCGGGTTGTACATTTTCTCAGGGCTCATTACCTTCCTGATTCATATTCTACAGGAGCTCCGGGTCAAGCTGGACTAATTCCTTTTCCTTCGGGGGATACATTCTAATCTCCCAAAGGAAGAAATACCTGGAAACGAACGCTGAGTCCGTCCCCTCGTCCTCCTTTGTCCCTACTATGGCGAAGGTGGACGGCGAAGTAAGGATGGAATATTCGCAAAAGAGAATAGAATGTTTTGTCCGTCACGACTAATCCCGTTTCCTCGGGAGTGATGGATTCTTCCGCAAAGGAGGGGAGAAGATTCCTTTCTTCCGAATAAACGAGAGCCGAGTAGATTTTCCAATCCTGTGCCACGGTGATCTGCAATCCTGCTTCGGTAATTCTATCCCCGTTTCTTCTCCATTCTTGCCCTACTTCCCATTTCCATCCTCTTTTTTGATACGCCAAGAAGAACCCTTTCCCCCAGACCCAAGGCTCCTCATTTGAAAAATGATAGGCTCTGGCTTGAGCGACCAAGGCGAAAAATGGAAATTCGAATAGGCTCGCTTTTCCCAAGAAAGATTTGGCCGTATACAAAATCCTTCCCTCCGGAGAGATCCTTTCGGATTGAGCGATTTGGATTTGGGAATAGGGTGCCGGTTCCCAAACGAGCCGGAAAAGGGACGCCTTCTCCTCCGATGCCACGGATTCTCCCAATTGGAATAATTGTCCCGATCTTCCTCTATAACCCGTGAGAAAAACCCTGCGGTTGTTTTCAGGCTCTTTCCAATATGCGGATACTAGGCCTTGCGGATTTTCCCCGGTTCCGAAGGCTTCCATTTTGAATCCGAATCTTTTCTTTTGGTTCCTTTGCTCTTCCGCGGAAGGGTATTCCAGAAGCAGAAATCCTTCCTTGGTCTCGGGAGAATAGGCCAGCTCCATATAATCCTTAAAAGGTTTGAGAAAGAATCCGGGTCTTTTCTCCGCTCCCGAATCGGAGTAGTAGGCTCCGAAATGACTCTGTCCCAATTTCAGGCCTAGGAAACCTGTTCGAACGGTGGGTTGTTCCAAAAACCAGAAAGAGGAGAAGTCGAAGGTTTCTCTTAGGAAAAAGAAATGTTTTAGAGGTCGAAATCGATTCCCATAAGAAAAATATAAAAAATTATTTTCGAATGCGTAGGACAGAAGAGGACTCTCTCCCCTTTTTTCGAAGAATACCTTATGTTTCGGACATTCGGAAGAGTCGGGTTCTTTCGGACAGAATTCTCCCCGCAGCCAAACGGTTTCCGTGCTTTTTCGGAAAAAGCGGGAATCGTACGTGGAAAAGGAGAATCCGGCGGAGAAAGGAGTCGGAAGATTTTCCGCGAGAACGGGATAAGCCAAGAAGAATAGAACGGAGGCCATTCTTCTCATAGGCCGCTCCTTTCTTTTTTAAGAATGAGCCTACGGATTTTCTTTCTCTTTTCTTCCGAAAGGGAGGAAATCCGTTCTAAGAATATTTTCTCTTCTTCTTTGGAAGCGGAAGAGATAGATAGGGATTCGGAAAGAGAAAAGCCGTAGGAGAGTAGTTCGTCCGCAGAAAGAGAGGGCAACTTCTTCTTCGGTTTTTCAGTTTTGGGTTTAGGAGGAGGCTCTTGTTTTTCCGAATATAGTGTTTTGTAGAAAGGAGAGATTCCTAGAACGATATGCCCCGACGGCTCCTCGCCTGTTTCGCCGATTTTTACGTCTCCGGAAATTCTTTCTAAAGACCAAACGAATCCGAAGGAAATTCTCTCCTCCTTTTCCGTTCCGTCGTTTCTGCGGATCGTTTCGAGACTTACGGTGATTTGGATCCCGGATTCGTGTCCGGAGCGGAGAAGAACTCCGAAGATCTCCTCATCCATCTTTTTTCTAAAAAGAAAATCCAAACTTCCAAAAGCACGATGCAATCCGAAGGAAGCGTGTATGCCGGGGGATTTTTCCGGGGAACCTCCCAACTGTATCTGGAATCCAAATAGAATGAATCGGGGAGAGCGATAACCTAGTCCGAATTCGGAGCTGCGCTTTCCTAGGGAGTCTCGGTCGGAGCCGAGGATGGAAATCCGAAAGCCTTCTTCTTTTCCTAAGAAGAAGGGGACCTGTAGGATTCCTCCATAACCGGTCTTTTCGCCGGAGTCCATTCTTGCGAAACCGGAGATTTCTCCTCCGGTTCTCCATGGGCGGAGGATGAGTTCTGGGGGCAAGGGAGAGCTTTGGGAGAATATTTCTACTAACGGAAAGAATAGGACCAGGATCTGTAAGAGCCGCATTCCTGGACGGGTCCGAGAAACCTAGTATGTGGTACGTTTTTTAGGAGAATCTGGAATTTTTTTCAGATCTGTAAGACGCCCGACGCCATTTTGTCCGGGGGTTTGCGTAGAATAGCCTTATTAGCAGGAACGGAGTTTCCGGAAGAGAATTCCAAGAATGCTAAAAAAATACAGTAAACGCTTGACGGTATCTATAAATTCGTTTAGTATATAAATAACCGTTTAGTAGATTATTGGTGTGATAATTCTAATTTATGTCGTCTAAATAAGGACGAGGGAGAGAAAGTATGATGATTCGATCTCTACAAGATGCAGGAGCCTACGAAAGAAATCGCAAAGGTCTCCGGGGAGCCGGGTTTGATTGGCGGGAGAAAGTCCGTGCCGGAGAGCCGGATTCCAAAACCTTCGCGGATTTCTTGGAAGAATCTTTCCAGGGCGATTTGGTACAGGACGGAAATTGGTTCTCCGAAACCCTTTCCGAGCTGAGCCGTAAAAATCTGAGAAAGATTTAAGGCCAAGACCTTGCGTTGGGGGCTGGGACCCGACCCGAGGACCCGTATCGTTTACGATGCGGAAAATCTGGAAGACTGGGAGCTTATAGCCGTTCTTTTGGGCAAGGGCAGTCGTGGACTACCTATCGAGGATTTAAGTCGAGGTATCCTAGAAGCTTCCAGAGGGATAGGAGGTCTTCTTTCTCTGGATATCCCCAGAAACTTCAATATATTCGGATTGGGTAAGGCAAAGACCTGTACCCTTTTGGCGGCGGTAGAGCTTGCCAGACGTCTCAAATACAAATCCATACAATTAGCCAAGTATGATGAAACAAGCCTTCTTGAATACCTGAGAGCCTTGTTCTATCCTTTAAAGAGAGAATGTTTCGTGCTCGCTACGATCTCTCCTGCCGGCCAACTCCTTCGAGTCGAAACGGTCTCTCGAGGCAGCTTGGAAGAAGTAGGCATCCATCCCAGGGATTTGGTCCGGATTATTCTGAACGACGAGGCCTCCCAGATCATACTCGCCCATAACCATCCGGGAATGTTCTGCAAACCTAGCCGGGAAGATTTGGAAGTCTATTACAGATTGAAGGACATTCTATTTCCCTTGGATGTGGAACTTCTGGACCATTGGATTTTTGGAATTGACGGGATCTTTTCCTGCAAACATTCTACACGGCTAGAAGATAATTGATCCGTTTCGACTTAAGAGACGGACGATTTCTTAGGTCCCCAGGGTGCTTCGATCCGATTTTTTCCTACAGATCCGAATCTTACTCGTCCTCGTAAGGAGAGACTACGCGTTGCAATACGCAGGCTCCGCTTTGGGGCTCACTTGGATGTTTCTACAGAATCTAAGTCTGATTCTTGTCTATACGATCGTTTTTTATTTTCTGGGAATCCGATCCGGAGGGGGCGATACAAAGGAATATTTCGCTCATGTGCTGAGCGGGCTACTCTTTTGGATTCCTCTCCAGGAGTTCTTGATCCGAGGGACCGGAATTCTTACGGACAATCGCCAACTGATTAAGAGATCTCCTTTGGGGCCTGAGATTTTTCTTTGGATTCCTTTCATGCAATTCCTACTTCATTGGGCTATCACTTCCGTTCCGATTTTGATCTTCCTCTTTTGGCTAGGTAAGGTCAATATTCTCGGGGTTCTGCTCTCTTTCGTTTGTATGGTCTTGACAGGATTGTATCTGGTATGTGTGCAGAATTATCTGGCGAGAATCAATATCATACTTAGGGATATTTCCCCTTTGGTAAGACTCTTGACCCAATTCCTATTTTGGGGATTGCCGATCGTATACGAGTCCAAAGGAGCATTAGGAAAATGGAATGTTTTCAACCCGTTCTTCTTTCCTTTGGAGACTTTTCGCTCCGCATTATTGATCGGATATGAATCCCGTGCCGGATTTGTCGAATTCCTTCCCTTTCTATTCCTCTTCGCGGGCATTCTACTTCTGAGTCGCTCTAAACTAAACCAAATCGTGTTGGATCACCTTTGATTAAGATAGAAAATCTCTCCAAGACCTACGAAGGATACAGCAAGCCTCTGAATAGGCTTTTGAGCGCTCTTACCTTCGGATACTTCGGGTTGGATGTGAAGTATAAGGCTTTGGATGGTATCTCTTTTACTGCTGATAAGGGAGAGGTGATCGGAATCATCGGTAGAAACGGTGCGGGGAAATCCACTCTTCTTAAATTGCTTACGGGAGTCTCCGAACCGGATTCGGGAAAGTTGGAAAGAAGGGGGACCGTACGTTCCATTCTGGAGCTCGGCGTCGGGTTCAATCCGGAACTGTCCGGAGAGGAAAATTTATACTATAACGGGTTGGTTTGGGGACTCGATCCTAAGGAATTGCAGGATTCCTCGGAGGAAATTTTCGCCTTTTCCGGATTATCCGAATTTCGTAAGGCCCCTCTCAAGAATTATTCCTCCGGGATGACCATGAGATTAGGATTCGCATTGGCGACGGCCAAACGTCCGGACATTCTTATCGTGGACGAGGCCCTCGCCGTGGGGGATGCAAGTTTTCAACAAAAGAGTCTGAATCGTTTCCGAAAATTCTCGGAAGAAGGGACTCTCACCCTCATAGTGAGTCACGATTTGGAGCTTCTAAAATCCGTCTGCACCCGGCTGATTGTATTAGAAAAAGGCAAACTAGTATTCGATGGGGATCCTATTTCGGGATTTAGGGAATATATGCAGATCATAGCGAATTCTTCCCAGGAAGGAAACACCTCCCTTTCCTCAGAGGACTCCGTCGTGTGTAGTCTCGGTGTGGAAATGAGACACTCCGGCAAGATCAATCCTACTCTTCTTTCTGTAGGGGCGCAGGTGGAGCTTTTCGTTTCGACAGCATTTCATTCGGATATAGAGGATTTGACCATAGGCTTCCATATAGACGACCATCGGGGAATTAGGATCTTCGGGACCAATACGTATCATATAGGCGGGGGCCAAAAAAAGGTTCGTGCCGGAGAAGAAGTCAGGGTGACCTTTCGTTTTCCCGCGAATTTTTCTCCCGGGAAGTATTCTTTGGGAATCGCTCTTCATTCCGGGGAGAGTCATGCCGAGGGTTCTTACCTCTGGAAGGACGGCATTCTGCAATTCGAGCTGGAAAGATTGGATCTGCCTAAATTCGAAGGTGCGGCTTGGATTCCGGTCCAAGTCGAGTCGAAAAAAGGGGATTTTCCCGTATAAATTCCTTCCCAGCCTCTCCTTGCCCTAGATTCTGGTTTCCGTATGAAAGTTTGTGTGATCGGAAGCGGATATGTTGGCCTCGTGGCAGGAGCTTGTTTTGCGGAATACGGAAATCACGTCATCTGCGTGGATAAGGATTCCAAAAAAATCGAGGATTTGAAGAACGGGATCATTCCGATTTACGAACCGGGGCTTTCGGAACTGGTTTTAGGCAACCGTAAAGAAAACCGTCTAGAGTTCACCACCTCCCTACAGGAAGGGGTAGAAAAATCCGATCTCATATTTATCGCTGTAGGAACTCCTACATCTCATGACGGCTCGGCCGATCTCACTGCAGTTTACGCGGTGGCCGAACAAGTAGGAAAGGCGATCAACGGATATAAAGTCATCGTGGATAAATCCACGGTCCCGGTCGGAACCGCCGCCGCAGTAAAAGAAATCATTTCCAAACAAACCAAACACGAATTTGACGTGGTCTCCAATCCTGAGTTTCTGAAAGAAGGCGCCGCTATCGACGACTTCATGCGTCCGGAAAGAGTAGTCATCGGAGCGGATAGCGAGAGAGCGGGAGAATTGGTCGCCCAATTGTACGCTCCTTTCGTTTTGAACGGAAACCCTATCATCCGAATGGGAACCGTCTCTGCGGAATTGACCAAATACGCATGTAACGCGTTTCTCGCGACTAAGATCTCTTTTGCGAACGAGATCGCGAATCTTTGCGAGTCGGTCGGTGCCGATTATGAAGATGTGCGTAAAGGTATGGGAACGGATTCCAGAATAGGTCGTCAGTTTTTATACGCAGGAATCGGATACGGCGGTTCCTGCTTTCCTAAAGACGTAAGGGCTCTCATTCGCACTTCCGAGAAATTCTCCACCCCTCTTAGGATCATCCAAGAAGTGGAAGCAGTGAACGAGGACCAGAAGACAAGATTGTTCACTAAGATCGAGGGATTTTTCGGAAAAGGCGGAGTCAAAGGCAAGAATATCGCGGTTTGGGGTCTGGCTTTCAAACCGGGTACCGACGATATGAGAGAGGCACCATCCATCCCTCTATTACTAAAATTGCATGAAGAAGGCGCTAAAATCAAGGCCTTCGATCCCGTGGCCAAGGAAACTTCCGAAGTATATTTCAAAGGAAAAGTGGAATATGCGAAGGACGCCTACGACGCTCTCCAGGATGCGGACGCGCTACTACTCTTGACCGAGTGGAGAGAATTCAGGGAACCAGACTTCAATCGAATCAAGAAATTGATGAAAGGCAAAGTGATCTTCGACGGTAGAAATCAATATCGTTCGGACCTTCTCCAAAAGGAAGGATTCCAATATTTCTCCATCGGAAAGAGGCCGGTCTAAAAGAGACGCTCACTTAAGAAAAGCATAGATCCAGATGCGATGGAATACCGTCGTAAATCCATGCTCCGCCATTCTTGGTAAAATTCTGAACGGAAATTCCATTCCTAAAATTTCGAAAACGCAATGCCCCGCCCAAATGGGTTCTGGGTGGGGGGAGGCGGTGGGAAAAAATTCGAGTCGTACAATAGAGTCTCGCTTTCCGCAACCTAATTTTTGGGGCTCGAAATTTGTAGGAACTTTCTACGTATCTTTCACAACCGGCGGAATGAAGTGATTTTATAATCCTTGGAGTCTCGGGTTCTCTGATTTGAGTTTTAAAAATTCAAAAGATCTTGGATTTCTTTTTTCTCTTCCGGATTTGCGCTTAGCTCTAATGCCTTAGTTAGATCCGCCTTTGCCTCTTCTTTCTTACCCGAAGATTTGTAGGAGATCCCACGATAGTAGAGGGCCGATCTGGCCGAGCCCGAGGGAAATTTATCCAAGTATAAGGAGAATGATTTGATCGCCTTCTCCCAATTCTTCAATTCTACGAATGCCACTCCCAGATTGAACAAGGCCTTATGCTTGTTTTCAGGGGTTCTGGGATCCTCCGACGCGAACGATTTATAGAAATACTCCGCGGATTTTTGGTATTCTCTTCCTTCGAAATAGTATTCTCCCATTTTTAAGAGTAATAGATTATTCTCCGGATCTTTTTTCAAATCGGAAAGTAAGGATGATTCCTGATCTCTCTTTGCATACGCATTCTTCAGAGTCTTTACGACCATTTTAGAATCGGGCATGCCCGCAATTTTTTCGGTCAGACTTCCGTTTCGATCTAGAAACAATAGAGTTGGGTAACCGGTTACGTTATACTTTCTTTTCAGATTCGGAAACCTATCCCCGTCCAGTGAAAGTAGGACGAATTTGGAAAGTTCCGCCTGGACTTCCTTCTTGGGATAGATTTCTTTTTTTAGCGTCTTACAATATCCGCACCAATCTGCGTATACGTCTATGAAGATGGGTTTACCTTCTTCTTTGGCCTTTGCGAATGCGTTTTGCACCGAGGTTTCCCATTTGGCTCCTGCAGAAATCGGATCGGAGAAGATTAGGGGGGAAAGGAAAAGAATAGATAAGGCGGTCTGTTTGCGGATCGAGCACATAGATTCTTCTTACTCTATCGGACCTTTTTTATCATGGGTGTATGCGAAGGAAACGGGAAAAAATCCGCAATTTTTAGTTTACCCGTACGAACCCGTCCGGATATTCGAAGTATCGTGGGGGAAAGCATGGAATTTTTGCTTCAGTTGGAACAAATCCTTAAGAAACGTAAGCAAGAACTTCCGGAGAGGTCCTATACCGCCGATCTGTTCCGAGGAGGAGTGGATCGCATTCTCAAAAAAGTGGGAGAAGAGGCTGGAGAGGTGATCATCGCCGCTAAAAATGCGGACAAAAAGGAACTCACTCATGAATCCGCGGATCTACTCTTCCATCTCCAAGTCCTATTGGTGGAAAGAGGTCTCTCCCTTTCCGATATAGTAGAAGAGCTTCGTAAAAGACACTCCTGATCCGTTTTCGGATATCAGGCTCCTAACTTAGTTCCGCATTCCGGACAGAATTTAGCTCCTACAATCTCGATTTTAAATCCGCAATTATGGCAAAATTTCTGACCCATGGATACGGGAGAAGCGTTTCCTAAGTTTACCTTCTTTTCCGTAGCTCCCGTTTTAATTTTTTGGTCTTGTTTCTCCAGTTCCTGGATCAATCCGGAGGAGATAGATTTGAACTCCGACTCCGTCAACTTACCTGTATCGAATTCTATCTTTAGGTCCTTTAGATTGTCCAAAAGAACGTCCCTACGATCGAAGAGTTCGGATTCTTCGTTTTCGGTCAGGCCCCCTTTTTCTTCTCCATAATACCACACGTAGGCGAAAGGAGCTCCCAAAATCGAAGCCAAAAGTATATAAAAGAAAATTAATAAAAAGTCCACTATTTCTGTCTTTCCTCGATTTCGGATATGTATTTATTGAAGGAGGAATCGTTTCCGAGCTCCGTAGATATCGCCGCCTTGGGAGCCGTTCTCCTTTTTAGATAAAGATATATGAGAAGAATTCCCAAAGCCCCCGCCATCGCGATGCTCACATCGATCCAAGTGGAATCCGGTTTGGCAAGGATATCCGGACCGAAGCCGGTTACGATACTTTGGGCCATTCCTTGGTTTCCGTTCTCTATAAATTTGGTCACGATCGGATCCGTGACCACATCCGGACCGAATCCATGGATCATCTTATCCACGATCGTATCGGCGGATTCTCCGGCACGTATCCTATTTTCTATGAATAGTTTCAGTTTTGCGGAAACCGTGCAATTATTGAAAGAACAGCTCTTGATAGCTATGGAAGGGATGCATATGCAACGAATCCTTTCCGTCACATTGTGAAAGGTTCGGATCTGTTCCTGATCCGTGAGGTTCGTGAAAGTGGAATCCGCCGAGGCGGAAATCGAGATTAGGAAGAGTAATATTCCGAAAATTTTAAGTTTCATTTGCGATCCTCTCCTATCGGCAAGAGTATCAAAAGTCCCGACAGGAAGAACATAAGCGAACCGGCCCAGATGAATTTCACCAACGGGTTGATCCAGACTTCCAGATTGGCGACTATCTGTCTCGGGAATCTCAGATAATGCTGTAATTTGGCCGCCGGATCCCGAGTGAAATAGAAGTTCATGAACATTCTGGGAAGATCCGGATTCTCGTCCGAAAGATCCGAATGTTCGATCGCTCCGAGTTGGATATATAAATCCTCCTTAGGAGTGGAAGCGATCGCGGGCTCGCTCGTCGGGATATGCGTTTCGAAATCTCCGCTGAGATGAGAGATCTGAGGATAATACCTTCTCTCCGTGACCATGGTTTCGAAATCTTTCAGTTGTCTTTTAACTTCGAAAGTCGCCTCATGAGAGACGATCACGTTTCTGTGGCTCACTCCGGATTGGCCGTCTCCGTTGATCATCGGTTTGATTTTGAGAGTGCTTGCACCGATCGTATAAGCTCCTAAAATCGCGGTGTCCTGGCTATAATAGACTACTTCGTCCGTCTTAGAGAGTTCCAGGAAATAGAAGAACTTTACGGAAGTATTCTGTTTGAAGGCGTTTCCGGCTAACCCGATGAAAAGAATCACCATGGAAAGGTGGACCAGGTAGCCTCCGTATCTTCTCTTGTTCTTCAGAAGCATCCGGAAGCCCGCAACGAAGTAATTTTCACCCGGGATGGCGGATTGTCTCGCCCGGATTCCCGTATGGTATTCCTGAACGATTCCTGCTATAGTAAAGATTCCGAGTCCCACAGTGAGAACGCTGTAAACTTCTCCTAATATATCGCCTAGGCTATAATCGCTTACCGAGAAGTTATTAGAATAATAGAATATATATAATCCCGCTCCGATCACTCCCGCGATCAAAGGTTTGAATAGGGTGGTAAAGAAAATTTTGTCCGCGCCTTTTCTCCACGCCAATAGAGGGGCGGACCCCATGAGAAGCGTGAGTAGAATTCCCGCTGGGACTCCCCAGGAGTTAAACCAGGGGGCCTTGAACTCTCTGCCGTAAAGAAGTGGAGAAAAAACTCCTAAGAGAATGGAGAGAGTCGCGATTACCAAAAGGAAATTATTGAGAAGGAAGCTACCTTCCTTGGAAGTCATCGCTTCCAGGTTCCTTTCGGGTTTCAGTTGCTCCCTACGATAAATTAGAATTCCGATATGTACAAAAAAGCTAATACCGATGAAATAGATGAAAGGGGTTCCGATGCTGGATTTGGAAAAGGAATGGGGCCCTTCTAAAACTCCGCTTCGAGTGATCCATGTCCCCAGAAGGCAGAAGTGGAAGGCCAAAATGATCAGGAGCATATTCCAGAATTTTAACATTCCCCTCCTTTCCTGAATGATCATGGAGTGCAGAAAGGCCGTGGCCAATAGCCAAGGCATTAGGCTAGCATTTTCCACGGGATCCCAGGCCCAATAACCTCCCCAGCCCAATTCTTCGTAGGCCCATTTGGATCCCAAAAGGATCCCCGTTCCTAAAAAGAACCAGGAGAAAATACTCCATCTTCTTACGAATCTGAACCAATTCTCGGAGAGATGTCCGGTGATGAGAGCCGAGGTAGCGATTGCAAACGGGATCGCGAAGCTTACGTACCCGATATAAAGAATCGGAGGATGGATGATCATCGCCCAGTGCTGTAGTAAAGGATTCAATCCCCTGCCGGCCGCGGCGGCCGGATGGAATTCACGGAAGGGTTGGGCATCCGGGAAGAAGATCGCTAGAAAAGAAAAGAAGCAGGCGATAATCCCGAGGCTTAAATGCATGACGGGAATTCTATCGTTTAAAAGATCCTTGGTTTGCCATAATACGATGAAGGTGAATAAAGAAAGAAGAAGATTCCAGAATAAAAGGGAACCGGAGGAGCCGGACCATACGGAGGTAATCTTATAGAATAGGGGCAGATGTTCGCTGGAATGCATCGCCACATAATAATTATTCAGGTCGGTCCGCATAAGCTCTACGACGAGTATAATGAACGCGAGAAGAATGACTCCGAAATTGGCCATCAAAGTATATCGCCCCAACTCCAGGGCGCGCGAGTCCTTTTTCCAGATCCCGTAACCGGTTTGGAAGATGGAGAATAAAAGAATCGAGAAGGAGGAGATTAGACAGAGTGCGCCGAGATCGTTCATAATTTTTTCTTAATATATTTCTAAAGGAAAGTTTTCGGGGGATTTGGCGGGTTCTGCAAGAACCCGAAATTCGATTGGGAAGAGCTCATTCTTCCTGATCCGAGTAGCCTGCCTCGTATTTAGAGGCGCATTTCGCTTCCACTCGGTCTGCGACCAGGACTCCGTTTTTCCAGACTCCGTCGACTCTGGCTCGGGTGCCTTCCTTAAAGGCGTCCGGCAGAAGAGTGGCTCCCGTGAAGAAAACCGGGACCTCGCGATCGTTTAATTGCAACACGAATTTGGCGGTTTTGCCTTCTCTCGTCACGCTACCCAATTTAACGAATCCTCTCACTCTCAATAGTTCATCCGCATCGTAATGAGCGGGATTGGCAGCCAGTTCCGAAGCGTCCAATAGGGTGTAGGAAGTCTCTTTCGAAGAAAAGAAGGCGATCGCGGCCAAAGAAACTGCGATTGTACCTGCCAGGATGGTAAACTTTACGTTCATATATACTTAATTCCAGTCCTTAGACCAAGGATATCGGAACCGGAGGGGAAGAAAAGTGGAAATACTCTCCCGGGTGCGGTAAACGAAGAGCCCGATTCTTTCCTTCCAAGCTATACTCGTATTCTCCAAACTTTGGGAAGAAGGTATAAAATCGTCGATGGTAAGAATTTTCACTTTAGAGCGATAATCCGTAGGCCAAGGCTTGAGGGAAATTCCTGTCTTACCGAATACCAACAAGGATCTCTCCATATGAAAGGCGGAAGTGACTAGAATAGCGGATTTCCATCCGTTTTTTCGGAAAAGCTCCGCGGTTTTCTCGGCATTCTCCTTAGTGTTCCTACTTTCGCTTTCCAGAAAGATCGCGTTTTTCGGAATCCCTAAGGATTGGAAGAATATTGAAGCGGAATCCGATTCCTTTCTAGTTTGGAAGAATAGATTGCCCGAGCCCCCCGTGAAAACGATACGAGGAGCCTTCTTTTTTTGGAAAAGAAGAATTGCGTCCGTCATTCTCTCCGCCGCGGAAGTGAGTTGGGTTCTATCTTCGTGTAATGCCAGATTGTCCACGGCCCCGCCGAGGACTAGGATTGCATCCGCCTTTTCCAGATTCTCCAAGCGAACGGGAGGGAAGTCCTCTTCCAAGCCATGGATCATCCATTGAGAAAAAGTATCCGTGGCGCATATCCATAGAAGTATCGTAGGAAGAAGGATCCGAATCTTAACCTTCCATTTAGGGGCAAGGAGCCCGATCCAGACTAGCAGAAGAAGACAACCCGGCAGGGGAAATAATACCGCCCCAGCCAATTTTGAGATCGCGAAGAAGAGGGTATCCATATCTACTCGAGTAGATCACCGCCCTTGGCCCAATTTTCTCGGGAGACCTCGTCTATCACTATATATGTGCTATCCGGAGCCTTTCCTGCAACTTTGGATAAGGTTTCCGTAATTTCTTTCACGATGGCTTTCTTTTGCTCTTTGGTCAAAGGACCGGCTACTTTTACGTTAACGTACGGCATATTCCCTTTCTAACGAATTTCTTAATTTAGGAGTGTAGGAACTCCTACTCTCAGCTTTATTTCGAACAAAGATTATGCAACGGATTTTTTTTCGAAAACGGCAGGTTCGTTCAAGCCACGGTAGGAAATCCGGATATAATAAGTGCTACACTGTGAGGAGTTAGCCATGAGATTTGCAAAGGAAATGGCCTTTTATTCGGCCTATCACCAAGAAAAGAGAAACGTTTGGATTCACGTTCTCGGGGTTCCTACGATTACATTCACTCTTTTTTTAGTATTGAGTAGATTCGAAATTTTTAGAATCCAAGGATTCGGAATCACCGCCGCTACGATTTTTGCCGCGCTGGTTATTGTGTATTACTTCTCTTTGGACTTCATCTTTGCCGCGGCGACTAGCATCGTTTTCGGTTCCTTATTGGCTCTGGCCCATTATCTGACCGCCTCTTTGGATTCCACTACCGCTTGGACCGTATTCGCAGTCGCGCAATTGGTAGGATGGGGAGCTCAATTCTACGGACATTTTATCTTCGAAAAGAGTCGTCCGGCCCTATTCGATAACCTATTCCAGGCGATCGTATCGGCGCCTATTTTCGTGATCGCTGACGTGTTCTTCGAGTTGGGATATCGTAAGGAAATTCAGGAAGCTGTCCGCAAAGAATTAGCGGCTCAAGGTAAACTGAAAAACTTCAGCACTGCTCACTAACATTCTCTAATTTTTTAGGGCGCTCCTTCGAGTTTCGGAGCGCTCCTTTTCTTTCCGTCCTTCTATCATAAAAAAATTATACACAAAAATGAACGGTCACGTTCGTATTCGCTCCTAAAAAGCGGGAAGGCTGAACTCCGAACATTCTCTTGAAAGTGCGACTAAGATGGGCCTGGTCTGCGAAACCGGCTGCATGGGAGGCTTCCGTTAGATTTCCGCCTTCTTTTAGAAGTTTGGCCGCCTCATGAAGTCGTAACCAAAGTTGAAATTGTCTGACGGGAAGGCCCATTTGGATCTTGAATACGTGCATGAAGCGAGTTTCGGAAAATCCGGATTCTTTTGCTAATTCAGGGACGGAGACGGATCCGGGAAGACTTTCCTGCATCTTCTTTGTGGCGGCTAAAATTCTAGGGTCCAGGGAAACTTTGGCAGGTTTTTCGCTGCCAACGGCTGTAAGTATATCTTCGAAGAGTTCTCGAGCGTCGGAGCAACTGGGGTTCTCCGTGAATAATAAATTACAACGTTCTAATGTGGATTCCAGATCCGTGAAGGGGATCTCATGAATTCCTTTCCTGCCGAATCTCGCAGCAATGGGAGCGTAGTCGGAGCCGTAAGGATCGAGTTGCAATACGATCAGGTCGCATTCTTCCGCGAGAAGGGTATGATGGGTATTCGGGGCTAAAACCGCCGCCTTGAATTCCCGAGTGATTCCGAACTCGTCCACGATCTTTAAAGGATAGCTAAGAGAGATCAAAATGGAAACGGCGTAATGAGAATGCGGATCCGTGGACAGGCCCTTGTGTGCGAGAAGGACCCTCCCTCCGAAATAGAACAGTATACCGTCTCGATTCTCCGCCATAGGATCGCCTTATAATCTGCTTAGAATTCTCTCGTAAGTTTTATCCGGTTCTTCGAACGGAAAAAAATGATTCGTTCCCGGCCAGATTTCCAGGGAAGAATTGGGATTTCCTTTCACTATCCTACGGGCCGCCTTGGGAGAGCAAACCTCGTAATCTTTAGGAATCGTAATATGGACTTCGCTCGAAATTCTTCCGTATTGCAAGAGACTCTTCCAATGAACGGAATTGAATATTTTCGCTTCCAATTCGGGAGGGCAACACAAAACTAATTTTCCGTTCTCTTCTTTCAGGCAAGACGATAGATAATCTTCGAACGGTTCTTCGGCCCAACGGGCGAAAGTAGGGGATTTTCTATAGGCCTTTCTTACAATATTCAAATCTTTGAATTCTCTCCTTCTCTTTAATGCTCCTTTGGCCAGAGGATTGCCTATGAAGAATGTGGCGAGAATGACCGGAAAGTTCAGGACCACCGGATCCATGACGAAGATTTTGCGGAACAAATTCGGCTTTTGGTAGCTGGCGAGAAGAAGGCTCGCGCCTCCTAAAGAATGACCGATACCCACCACGTCCTTTAGATTTTCCTTTTCTATTAAGGTAAGAATCTGGTCTCGGAAGAAGAACCAATTCTTCCAATCGAGACTCGGTTCCGATTCTCCGTGACCGCAGAAGTCGAGCGCGAGTACCCGATTTTCTGGGGAGAGTCTACGAATCAGATAGGAATAGCAGGCTGCGGAAAAACCGTTGGCATGGGCGATGAGAATCGTATTCTTTCCGGGAGTTTCCGAATCGATATAAGAGAGTCGGATCCCGTTGAACTGGAAGGTTTTTCTTTGCATTCGCGATTTGACCTTGCTATTTCATTCCCTTCGCTTTCGATGGACTGGAATCCGGGGAGAGTTCTCCCGTTTTTCCGCATAAGGGATAATACAACCTTTAAGTCGGCGGGTTACAAGAAAACAAAAATCGAACTGTAGAGAGAGATCGAATGAAGCTGACCGTGGTTCTCGTTTTCATTACCGCGCTTTTTTTTAACGCTCTGGCAAATATTCTAATTAAGGCAAGCTCGTTGGGGGACAAAACGGATGCGACTCCCGGGGTGGAAGGTCTGATCAAAAGTTTTCTTCATCCAGTATTTTTCGCAGGGCTCGCGTCGTTCGGAATCGCGCTCTTGGGTTATCGCTGGGTATTGGGCAAAGGCTTGAAGCTATCCTTGGCTTATCCGCTTTTCACATCCGCTGGATTCATCATCGTTCTACTCGCTTCGGCGGTCTTCTTTAAGGAAAAGTTAAATTGGTCCCAATGGACGGGTATCGTTCTCATAATGGCCGGTGTATGGTTGACTGCCGGAGAAATGTTCGATTAAGAAATCGAACGCCGTTCTTTTTCGTTTAAAAATCGCTTTTCTTTCTTACTTCCGGATCTACATAGGTCGGAAGTTTATCCTCAGGAAGATTCTTAAAATGAACAAAGGTCCACTTTCCGGTGTAAAGGTCGTAGATCTCAGCTTACTTTTACCCGGTCCTTTATGCTCCATGTATCTGGGGGATATGGGAGCGGAAATCATAAAAATCGAAAATCCGAGAGCCATGGATGCGACGAGGGTTATGTTCAAGAAAGCCAACGGGGCTCCTTCTCTATATCTTATGTTGAATCGGAATAAGAAGGCGATTACTCTCAATCTAAAGAGAGAAAAATCGAAAGAGATTCTGTTCAAGCTCTTGGAAGATGCGGACATTCTGTTGGAAGGATTCCGACCCGACGGACTTTCCAAGATGGGCTTGGGATACGAGGATCTGAAGGAAAGATTCCCGCGACTCATATATTGCGGAATCTACGGATACGGTGACTCCGGAGCCTATCGGGATTTTGCAGGCCATGACCTGAATTATCTCTCCTTGTCGGGAGTTCTCTCTCAAACAGGAAAGACTCCCCAGGCTCCCGGATTTCAACTCGCGGATATAGGCGGTGGAACGTTAACCGCTCTTTCTTCGATTCTCGCAGCGCTCTATTATAGGGAGAAGACAGGCAAAGGACAGAAAATCGCTATCTCCATGATGGAGGCTTCTTTGCAATTCATCTCTTTGTATGGTGGAATTTATTCCGCGACCGGTAAAAGCCCGGAGGGAGGAAACGAGCTGCTTTCCGGAAAACTTCCGAATTATTCCACTTATAGGACAAAAGAGGGACGTTGGGTGGCGCTTGGAGCCTTGGAGGAGATGTTCTTTAAAACATTCTTAAGACAGTCCGGATTGGATTCTCATCTCACGAATGTCCCGATAGACGAAGAGCATTTTCCGGAGTGGAAAAAAATACTAACGGATTACTTTGCCTCCAAGACCCTGGCCGATCTAGGACCGATCTTTCAGAATCCGGATTCTTGCCTCACTCCCGTAAAGACTCTGGAAGAGGTTTCCCAGGATCCTGTGATGAGAGAAAAGGGGATGATCCTGGATCGCAAGCATCCGGAATACGGGGATTATATCCAGTTCGGATCTCCTTTTCCGTTCTCGGAAAGCAAGGTGACTTATAGGACAGACCCTCCCGCTCACGGCGAGCATAATGAGGAAATTCTGAAGTCCCTCGGATATTCCGATTCCGATATAGAGGAATTAAAAAAAGATAAAGTGATTTAAGTGGGAAAGCGGCTCTTGTATGAGAGTCGTTTTGCTTTTCTCGATGCGAATCGCTTCTTCGAAGTAGCTCCTGGTAATGCTTATTAAGCGGAATTTATGCAATTCTATATTACTTTTAATGAATTGCTAAAGAGTTCCTACAAAATTCCGCCCCAAATTTTAGAGTGGAAAGAAATCCGGATCTATGATACAGGCTTTTTCGGCCGGCTCGGGTACCACCCAAAAAAGGGTGGGGAGTTTTCCGAAACAGCCGAGGCCCTCGATGACTAAGGAATATCGGATTACGATATTCCAAAATTCTCCCGGTCCCAATCGTAAATTCCTTTCCAAAAACATTTCGAACCTAGAATCTAAATCCAGGTCTATTAACCGTGAAACAAAAGATTTTACTCATACTTACACTTCTTCTTACTTTGAGCGCCTGCGCGGTCACTTCTCACCGATCATCTTCTCTTTCCAAGGGAACTTCTTCGGATCTTTCCAATCTCAATCCCTCCGAAAAGGGACCGATCGTATTCCAGAAAATCGCGGCAGCGGATTGGTTCGTGGATCGAAAAGGACTCATAGACCTAAAGGATCCGAAAGCCATCGCAGCGGGAATCCATCCGGGCAAAGAGCCCATACAGATTTATTTCTATGTGATCGATCATCCTAAATTCGGACGTTATATCGTGGATACTGGAATGTCTGCCGTCTTTCGCAAGGACACGGCGGAATGGCCTCTTCCCGGTTTCGTAGTTTCTCAGATGAACGTAAAAGAACTCGTGATTCATAAAACCATCCGGGAATGGAGGGAGAAAGATCCTAAAAAGTTGGAAGGAGTCTTTCTAACTCATATGCACATGGATCATATTTTCGGAACCCCCGATCTTCCTGTAGGAACTCCCATCATCACCGGACCGGGAGAATCGGCGGACAAGAGATTTATCAATCTGTTCGTCCAGGGATCTACGGATCGAATCCTAGGGGAGAATCCTGCGATCTCCAGTCTGGAATTCCAAACCAAGGACGGATCTAAGACCAAGGTTCTGGATTTCTTCGGAGACCAATCTTTGTATGTGATCCATGTTCCCGGCCATACGGTGGGAAGCTTGGCGTTTCTCGTAAAATCCGTTTCCGGAACCCATTTGCTATTGGGAGATTCCTGCCACACGAAATGGGGATGGGAGAATAACGTGACTCCGGGAGAATTCTCCAAGGATCTGGAAGCTAACAGGGAAAGCTTCGATTTACTAAAGAATATCGCCGCAAAATATCCAAAAATCCAAGTGCATCCGGGACACCAAAGCTTACGTTAAAAAAATAGAATACTCCTAACGGCCGAGATTCGAAACTTACGTTTCTCTGTCCATTCTTCTCAGAGGCAGATGCAAAGAATGGCTCTCGGGATATCGCAGTTTCCGTCGGTTAAAGAAAACCAATTGTAGTCGGTAGAATCCGGATCTCCGTATGTTCCCAGGTCTGAGGGAAAGTTCGAAGTTCCACCGAGGCAATTGGAAAGGGAATAATGGCCGTTCGCGTCGGAAAAACTCCACCAACCGTTGATGCTACTGTATTCCGGAAGAGCGCTACGAATGGTATTCTGCAGATTACCGAAAAGTAGTTCGGTCATATTATTTGCGATTATAAGACCTTCCGTACCTAAGATCGGGGAGCCGGGAGTTTGTTGCGCGCCTGAGATATAACTGTTGAGCCAGGTTCCGTCCGGCAAGGAGATCAAGGACATGGTATTGCATAAAGATTTCCAAGGATACGCGATCTTGTTCATCGCATTTTTGCGACTGATGCATGCACTATTCGCCGCAGCTCTATTGTTTCCTATATCCCCTCTCACCGTTACTAAAGAATCGAAAATAAAGCTGGCATAAGGAGTTCTCGCATAATTAAGCCATGAATTGTTATAGAGCCATGTGTTGCCCGCTTCGTCGCTGACAAGAATCACGAACATATACATTGCATTTGCGGAAAGGTTGTATACCGTATACTGGGTCACATTTGCCGTTGGAGCCATCGCCTGGACTCCGTTCGCTCGGATCGATGCGATGTTCCCGAAATTATTATTATTGTCTATATCGTAATATATTTCATACACCAGATTCGCTTGGGAGGTCACGTTATCCGTAGCGGCGGTCCAAGTCAGAGTCACCGGATACTTGTTGACGAACGGGGAGCCTACGACTGCGGTAAATGCGCCGTTATTGCCCGGGACAGGTTGGACGGTGTCCGGTCCTTCCGTTAGAATACTTCTTCCGTTATAAATAGATGCAGTCTGGTCCTGGTCTCTCACCAAAATATTAAAATAATACGTCGTACTCGCAGCCAATCCGCTGATCGAAGCGCTCGTCATATTAGCGCCGGGCTCTCCGTAAGCGGAGGCTCCGCCGGAGGTAAGAGCTTCCGCAGTGTTTACATAAATGTCTTGGGAGTTCGTGGAATAATAGACTTGGTATACCAAACTGTCCGCTGCGGTTACATCGTCCGAAGCGGCAGCCCATGAAAGATTTACGGTGGCACCAGATTGGGAAGAATAGCCTCCGGACGTAGCGCCGACGCTTCCTCCTCCTCCCGGAAGAGGGCCGCCTGCGGGGATCACCGGAGTCACACCGGATCCGCCTTGGTGGTTACTTCCGCCTCCCCCGAATAAGGCGGATAGAAACGAGAAATTTTGGGCTTCCTTTTCGGGAAAGACAAAAGGTTTAAAGATGGGATTCAGAAAACAATTTTGGAAGAAAAGAGTAAAAAGGAGTACGATTAAGAAAGGTCGAATGGAGGCAGTACGTTTCCAAACGATTTTCCTGAAAAGGAAGATATCAGCGGATAGACTTTGAGTTTGCTTAATTTTCATTTAATCGTAACTTTAGAATATCCCGTTATAACCGCGAGCTTTCGGAGGTTTGGAAAGGGATAAACCGGTTATAGATTGTAAGGTGCAAGTGCGGGAAAAGGCAAGCGGTTAATAAATTAAAAAAATAAAGTTTATAAAAAACTACTGGGCATAACGTATGGGCCACTCCAATTCTTACCAATACGAATTCTTAATCGGAGAACATGTTCTTATCCTTAAATTAGGGGCTTGCGAAACGATCGAAGTGAAATAGGTACCAGGCGATGGATTTAACGAGTATACACAAAAAAATGATCCGAATCTCGGCATGCTCCGCTCTACTTTGTCTGCTCAATTTCTGTACAATCGATAAGCGGATTAGCAGTAATCCCGAACATCGGATCATATTGGCAGCCGAATCCTCGAATTCTTGTAAGTTGCAATCCAGCCAATCTTATTGGGCTTTTTTGGGAGGCCTGGTTCCGATCCGATTCTTAAATTCTTCCTTTCCGGAGCCTCCGGCCGGACAGACATCCCGTATAACCGAGACGGCACAATGGCACGATTATACTGTGACCATTCTTCTCGGTTGGTTACTTGCGGTTACTAAGCGAACCTTCCTCGTGGAGTTTTGTGAAGAAGGTTTGTATGCAAACCATTGGAACGAGAACAAGGAAAGCATCGATCAAAAGCTATATCGAATCGCTATGACCGGAAAGGTGACGGTGCAATTGGTCACGGGAGAAAGTTTTACAAGCAAACTCGTGGGATTCGATTCGGAGAATTTATTCTTAGAAGCGAAGCTATTGGATGAAAAAGCGGGTTTAGTGGATCGTGCCCATTTAAAGGACGGATCCATCCTGGAGGGTAAGTTAGTCGCTCAAAATGAACACGAAATCGAGATGGAAACCAAGGCAAACACTCTCCAATTCGTGGTGAAATCCAGATTGCATAGATTGGAACTCCGGGTTCCGGTTCAAAAAATAGAAAAAAAGACGGTGCTCAAAACGGATGTAGCCAAGCTCTCTTTCGAAGGTTTGGAGTGAGTTCTCTTAGTAAAACAGAACGAACGTTCTGTTTTTTATAAGCTTTTAAATCGCCAAACCGACCTAAAAATTTGATATTTCCCCGAATTCTGTCCCATTAGGGCCAAAATCGGCGTTTAATCAGCCATGTTTTTCTTGATGGAATCGACCCCGGCGAAAAATTAGGACCAGAAACTCTCGCAAGAAGGGAACAAATGTATCAGGAACTGACTGAGCAACAGATCGAGATTAGGGACACGATCAGAAACTTCGTAAAGAAGGAGATCACCCACGAAGTTGCCATCCACTGGGACGAAGAAAACAAGCATCCAGAAGAACTTATCAATAGAATGAGAACCGAACTTGGGGTGAATGGCCTCACTATCCCCGAAGAATACGGCGGATGGGGACTCGGTTCCGTAGAGCAGTGCTTGGTCACCGAAGAGCTTTCCAGAGGATGCCTCGGAATCAGCCTTTGCTTCGGATATACCGGACTGGGAATTCTACCGATCATGAAGGGTGCAAGCCACGAGCAAAAGAAAAAATGGCTCCAACCTGTCATCGACGGAGAATACGGAGTTTCCTTCTGTCTTTCCGAGCCGGGAGCCGGTTCCGACGTTCCGGGAATGAGCACCACCGCGGTTAAAAAAGGCGACAAATGGGTGATCAACGGAACCAAGCAATGGATTACCGGAGGCGGTAGCGCGGGAGCTTATACAGTATTTGCGTATACCGACAAAGGCCGTGGAACTCGCGGAGTTTCCTGCTTCTACGTAAAAAGAGACACCCCTGGCCTAATCGTAGGTAAAAAAGAAGATAAACTGGGAATTCGTGCATCCGATACTCGCCAGATCATCTTCGAAGACTGCGCTGTAGAAGAAGCGAACATGATCGGGAAAGAAAACCTCGGATTCATCTATGCACTCCAAACACTGAACGCATCCCGTCCATACGTTGCGGCGATGGGAGTGGGTGTGGCTCAAGCGGCTCTGGATCACGCATCCAAATACGCTCGCCAAAGAGAGCAGTTCGGATCCAAGATCTCCAGCTTCCAAGCGGTTCAGCACATGCTGGCAGACATGTCCATCGGAGTGGAGACTGCTCGTCAGATCTGCTACCTTTCCGCACGCATGTCCGACGCCGAGGATCCTCGTCTACCTAAGTATTCCGCAATCGCCAAAGCATACTGCTCCGAGACCGCAATGAAAGCGGCTACCGACGCGGTACAAATCTACGGTGGATACGGATACACCAAAGAGTATCCTGTGGAAAAGCTCATGAGAGACGCGAAAATTCTTTGTATCTTCGAAGGAACCACTCAGATCCAGAAGAACGAGATCGCCGCTTATGTGATCCGCGAGGCTGCTTCCGCAAAATAAGAATCTTCTTAATAACGGAAAAACTTCCAGAGAAAGGCGTCGAGAAATCGGCGCCTTTTTTATTTTGGGGCGGCCTCTCGCATTCGCTCGAGCCGGGCTGCTACGGGTTCGCTACCGCTCATCCGGGCAAAGCCCGGACTTCGCCCTTTGCATCCCTGCCGCAGAAAGGAGGTTCTATTCTTCTTTTTTTGCTTTTAATTAAGTAATACTTTAATTAAAACTTGACTTAATTAAATAAATTCTTAAATATAGGTATATGAATGCTTTTGCAGCGCTTGCGGACGATACAAGAAGGGAAATTGTGAAATTGGTCGCGATGAACGGAGAACTCAATGCCTCGGAGATAGGTAAAAATTTCACAATGAGTCCTCCGGCGATATCCCAGCATTTAAAAATACTCAAAGAAGCTAAGGTCCTCCGGATGAAGAAGGATGCGCAGATGCGTATCTATAGTCTGGACGCTTCGGGGATAGGCGAATTGGAAGATTGGTTAACCGATATCGTAAATCTTTGGAATAAGAGATTGGATAAACTGGAAAGATATCTATTAAAGATAAAGAAGGAGAGAGCTCGTGATAGGAAATAACGTGGAAACGATCATAGAAGGAAATAAGGTCATTTATAAAAGATACTTCGACGTACCCGTCGATCTCGCTTTCGAGGTATGGTCCACTGCGGAACATCTTTCCGAATGGTGGGGGCCGGACGGTTTCACCGTGACAACGAAGAGTTTCGATTTTTCGGACGGAGGAATTTGGGATTTCATCATGCACGGACCCGACGGACATGATTATAAAAACAAGATCCAGTTTACGGAAATTCGAAAACCCGATTCCATTCTTTATGAACATCTAGGCGACGGAGAAGGAACTCAGGATGTACATTTTCAATCCAGAATTCTATTCGAGAAATCAGGAGAGGGAACCAATTGTATCATGGAACAAATCTTCCCTAGCAAGGAAGAGCTGGAGAGGGTCAACGAAAAATACGGAGCGATCGAGGGCGGTAAGCAACACATGGGCAACTTGGCCAAGTATCTGGAAAAGATTAGGTAAGACGGATCGTGGAGTTTTAGGTTCTTACAAAAAAACTAGAGGGAAAAATGGTTGGATATAAAAAATTCTTAAAATGGATAGTGACCTTAAATATCATTCTATTTTTAGGGTGTGCGACTTCGAAAGGATCCGTCTCTAACGAGGCCGGAGAGGATGAGATTTTTAGGATCGAAAGATCTTTCGATGCGGATGCCAAAACGGTATTCGATATGTGGATCCGACCGGATCGTTTCTCCAAATGGCTCGGCCCGAAAGGAGCCAGTATGTATTTTATGAAAGTCGGAGTGAAAGAAGGGGAGAGTTCCCAATGGTCTATGACTACTTCGGACGGACAGACAAAATACGGAAAATTGAATTACAAAAAGATTCATCCGAACGATCTTTTGGTCTATACTCAGAATTTTTGCGACAAGGAAGGGAAACTAACCAAGCTTCCTTTCGCTCCGGATTATCCGGATATGGTATTGACCATGGTGAGTTTTATTAGCGAAGGCCCTAAGAAAACGAGAGTGTCCGTGAAATGGGAAGTATTCGGGGAGGCTACGGAAAAAGAGCGCCAAACTTTCCTGGGACTCCGGCCTGTGATGACGGTCGGTTGGGGAGAATCCTTCGATAAATTGACGTTACTATTGAAAATGAAACGGTAAAAGTTTCCCGATCAATCGTTGCAATAGAATCCTATGGAAGATAATGTTTTCAACCGATTGGCGAGTATGTATGATACCGAAGAAAGAATCCAATTGGCAAAAATCATTTCCGAAGCCGTAAAACCGGAGATACAGGGAAGTAAAAAAGGGACTTTACTCGATTATGGATGCGGCACGGGACTCGTCGGTCTGGAATTGCATTCGATCGTTGATCGATTGTTTTTGGTCGATTCTTCCGAGCAAATGTTGGAAATCGTGAAAGAGAAAATCACGAGAAACAATATTGCAAATGCCGAAACCATTCATGCAGATCTTATGAAGTCCGATATCGACATCCGAGCGGATTTGATTTTGGCTTCTCTTGTTTTGCTGCATGTACCGGTCCTTGGCGGATTATTAAAGAATTTGCGCACGATTTTGAACGAGAACGGAAAGTTGATCATCGTCGATTTTGATAAGAACGAATTGGTTCACCATCCGAAAATACATAACGGTTTCACACATGAGGAACTGGAATCATTACTTCTCGGTGCCGGGTTCCACGGGGTGAAAATTAGAACATTCCATCGCGGTAAAAATATATTTATGAACCAAGACGCCTCGCTACTTATCTCTACTTCTTTTGCGTAGCCGATCGATTCGGGGCTAGGATTTTCTCTTCTTGGATTTGATTCTGCTTAAGGAAACTGGAGTGATTCCCAGATAGGAAGCGATATGGTATTGAGGAACGAATTCTTCT
>NZ_AKWX02000004.1:300000-477500 GCF_000306115.2 Leptospira wolffii serovar Khorat str. Khorat-H2 | reverse complement strand
ACAAACGAACTCGGGTCCTCCTTTCAAAACTTAGAGGAAAGTTTCAATAAAATGGAAGAAGGCCTAATTTCCACGAAGAAACTCTTCGAAACGGCTTGGACTCATGCAAGAGAATCCGAAGAAAGCCTAAAAGCCATCGAAAAATCGATCGATCGCATCGGTGTTAGTTCGTCCGCTACGACTTCCAAATTGGGAGCCATCAACGATATAGCCGATAAAGTAAATCTCCTAGCCCTGAACGCTTCCATAGAAGCAGCCAGAGCCGGGGAGCACGGTAAGGGTTTTGCGGTCGTTGCGGAGGAGATTTCGAAACTTGCCGAACAAACAGGAAGGGCGATTAAGGAAATCTCACGACTCACAAGAGAAGGAAAGAATGAAATGGAAAGAAACACCGAGATTGTCCAATCCGGTACGAAGACAATTTCTTTTATTCTTTCGGACGTGGATCTCGTGAAAGAAAGCCTAGATTCCTTCTTCGCATTACTTGCCGGACAAATGGAAGCGAGAAGAACCGTCGGTTCTGCCTTGCGGAAAGTGGATCGAATTGCGGAGATCGTACACCAGGCCACGGAGGAAGAAAAGAAAGGATTGGATGAAATTAAGTCCTTTTTAGACGGCATACAGAACGCGAACAGTTTCGTCTCCGACCAGGCTTTGGAAACAGCTGCTCAAGCTCGTAAATGCGAGGAATTGAGCAATTCTTTACAAAGAAAGGCGGAAGAATTTGCCATGTGATTAGAGATCCTTTTTGATTTTGATATAATTTTCAATTTCGCAAAAAATTTCGTTTGAAATATTTTCTTTCCAAAATGAAGATTCCTATTTGTTTTCGGAATCCTCATGAAAAAAACCATCCTAGCTATTTTACTTACGATCTCCGCCGCTGCCTTTTTAGTCCTTCCCGGAAAGGTGGATTCCCAAGGCGGAGATATAGAAGCCGCTATCCAAGAAGCCTGCAATCGTCTCGTCGACGGAGGATTGTATAAAAGCTGTAAGCCGGCCCCCGGATTTTCTCTCGGCCAAGGCTATTATAGCCAATCTGCCAAAATCAAATGCCAATGTGAAAATAAATCGGACAATGGCAAAACCATCGTTACGATTTCTCTTTGGCAGGGGTATTGATCCAGTTCGTTCTTACGAGTTCTATCTTTTTGTCCATCCGGTAATCGCAAGAAAGAGAGAAAGACCTATCTACCTACGGACGACAGTCTCGAGGTAAAAAAGCATTTCAACGTCGTTGTAGCTCTTCGTTATGAGTTAGGCAGAGATTTTGTAGTACCTCTTACGAGTTTTCGACCCGAAGGGTCTCTTAGTAAAAAACTGGAAGCTCCTGGAAACGGTAGATCGTCCCAGGAACTCCCAAAAATTGTAGGAGGACCGACGATTTCAGGCCAATTTCATAGCCCTTTCTTGAAAAATTTTATCCAATGCGACATAATATACATTATCGGAAGTAATATTATCCAGCCGTAGGGCTCATTCTTCTCAGAATACTTAAGTAAACACTTGACTATTTATGTAAAATCTTTATACTAAAGCATATGCTTAACCATTCTTCACCCTCCTTGGATCGGATCTTTTACGCTCTATCCGATCCTTCTAGGAGGACCATAGTGGAAACTCTAAGTCAGAAGGAAGCCTCCGTGAGTGAACTCGCTCATCCTTTGAAAATGAGTATGGCTGCCGTCGTGCAGCATATTCAGATTTTGGAGGAAAGCGGTCTCATCCAAACGAGTAAGGTCGGTCGGGTTCGCTCTTGCAAAATGAGGCCCGATTCTTTGAAGCTCGTGGAGAATTGGCTAAACGATCGCAGAAAATTTTGGGAGAATAATTTGGATCGTTTAGGTGAATTTTTGGAAAGCGAAGACAGGGAGTAAAATATGAGGACTCTAAAGACGATTGCCCATGAGAATTTCAGCATCGAGAGAATCTATAATGCGACCGCAAAAGCGGTCTATTCTGCTTGGGCAAGCTCGGAAGCCAAATCTCATTGGTTCTTCGGGCCGAAAGAATGGAAACTAATCAGGAGAGAATTGGATTTTCGTGTGGGAGGAATCGAAATCTTACACGGAAAATTCGGTGATACGATGGAAACCTTATACACCGCCCGGTTCCACGAATTGTTGGAGGATACTAGACTCGTTTTCGTTTATGATATGCATTTGAACGGAGTATTATACTCGGTGTCTTTGATTTCTGTACAAATCGAAAATCTGGGCCCGAAAAGAACTAAGTTGGTATTTACGGAACACGTGGCCTTCTTAGACGGGTCAACCGACGGAGCCTCCAGCGTCGCTTCTCGCGAAGCTGGAACGGCGGTGCATTTGGACAAACTAACGGAATATTTATCCGAATTGGAATCGGGAGAATGATCATGAAAATCGGTCCTCTTTATATCATCGCGAGCTTATTCTTACTAATCTCTTTCGCATCCTGCTCCTCAGGATCTCGCTTTTCTTTACGAGAAAATGCTCCCTCTATCACTTCCGTTCCGAAGAAAAGCGGACATCTCCCAGTGAATGGAATCGATATTTACTATGAAATCCACGGCTCCGACGAAGGAGTTCCGTTGGTACTTCTAAACGGAGGCGGATCCAATATAGAAGTGACCTATGGTAGAATTCTTCCCCTATTTGCGCAGCATCGAAAAGTCATCGCCTTAGACGAACAGGCTCACGGTAGGACCTCCGACAGAAATGCACCGGTGCGATTCGATTCTTCTGCGGACGATGTGGCCGGATTACTGAAGCAATTGAAGATAGAAAAAGCGGATGTATTCGGCTTCAGTAACGGAGCGAGTGTCGCTTTACAACTCACACTACGTCATCCCAAATTGGTTCGCAAATTAGTATTCGCTTCTTCCATGACCAAAAAATCGGGCGCTCCGCCTCAATTCTGGGATTTCATGAAGAAAGCGACTTTCGAAAGCATGCCCCAGCCTCTAAAAGACTCTTTTCTGAAAGTGAATCCGGATCCTAAAAAGCTTCATACGATGTACGAGAAAGACGTAAATAGAATGCTCAACTTTCGGGATACAAGCGACCGAGAAGTCAAATCGGTCAAAGCCCCCACCCTAATCATTTCGGGAGACAGGGATGTAGGCACTCTGGAACATGCAGCGGAATTGACCAGATTGATCTCCGGCTCCAGACTAATCGTCCTTCCCAGCGGACATGGAGAATATCTGGGCGAAATCCTGACCGTATCCGGTACTAGGACCCGCTACCCGGAATTGACCGCTGCTCTAGTTGAAGAATTTCTAGACGAAAAATCAAATTAAAATATAAACGAATACTCGCCCGAAAAAGCCTTTCGGTTTTTTTCGGGCAATTCGGAACAAACGTCCCACAGACAAAATTTATAATATTATATAAATTCAATATATATCAACACCGGATACTTCATTCCGATCCGTTGGATTCTCCACCACAACGTAAAAGCGAACGTTTATTTTTAAAAATATAAGCGCCTTATAAGGATTCCCGCCCCCAAAAACATTTCACTTATAAGCAAAAATCGTTCAATGGTTACTGAAAAATAAAGACATCCGAATTTCCGATCGGAAATTCATTGGAGAGAATTTGAAATGAACCATCGTATACTTAGGAAGAGGCTTCCCCTTCTTCTTATTGTTTTAACCTGCTCCTTCTTAGTTTCCACCTGTTCCCCCGAGGATCCGAACACGGGACTCGCTCTGGGTTTCTTAGGAAATTCGCCTCAATCCTCTAACCCTGCTTCTTCCGTCCAAGCGCTTTCGTTTAGTTCGAACGGTTATACTTTTCCTTTGAGCACAAACGGAAGATATATCGTGGACGTAAACCAGAAGAGATTCAAATTGAAGGCCGCTAACTGGTATGGAGCAAGCGACACTCGCCAAGTAGTCGGAGGTTTGGATAAACAACCTATCGGAAATATAATTGGGCTTATACAAGAATGGGGCTTCAATGCGGTCCGGCTCCCTTTCTCCAACAAGATGCTTCACGATTCCACTCCCGTACCGAACGAATACATCTCGGCAAACCCTCAATTCTTCGGAAAAACTCCTTTGGAAGTTTACGATCTGACTGTAAAAGCCCTGACCGACGCCGGAATCGCGGTCGTTCTGAACAACCACACCACTTTTTCGGAATGGTGCTGCGGATACGATTATAACGGCCTCTGGTATCATACCGGCTCGAGCTTCGCCTATAATCAAACCACCGAAATGTGGCAGAACGATTGGATCTTTATGGTCAACCGATATATTAATAATCCTTTAGTGGTTGCGGCCGATCTTAGGAACGAGGTCCGTACACAAAGAAAGGCGGACACTTATATCCCTGACAGTCCGAACTGGGGGTCAAACGATGTGAACGATTGGCACAAGGCCGCGCAAGAATTAGGAAATAAGATCAATATCGCTCATCCGGATATCCTAATCGTAGTGGAAGGAATCAACTGGTGGGGACTCGTTCCGGTTATCGGTTCCGGAGAGCGACCTCATTTGAAGCCGGTTAGAGATCTACCCATCCACTTTCGCATTCCGAACAAACTTGTATATGCGGCTCATAATTACGCATATATAGGTCCGAATCATAATGGGGATGATTCCACCTCGGGAAACAATATCAAATATAAGGATATGGACCTGAATACTTTTCGCAATACGATCCATTCCGAATGGGGCTATGTTACGGATTCCGAATACTATTTCACCGCACCCGTTTGGGTAAGTGAATTCGGGTCCTCTCCGACCGAAACGAATCCAGCGGATCAGGAATGGCTGAAGCGTCTCGTGGATTACCTTATAGAGAAGGATATAGACTTCGCAATTTGGCCTTTAAACGGCAATGACGGATGGGGACTTGTATCCAGCGATTGGTCTAGGACCCTAAAGGACGATTGGAGATTCGCGCATCTAGGACGTTTGATTTCCTTTCCCGGCAACCAGGGACAAACCGTGAATACGAATCATTTCACTAGTCTTTCTTTGGGAAGCGGCGACGATAATTCCTCCACTCTAAATAACGACTGGGACAATGGAGCAACCAAAGGAACGTGCCCGGACGGATATAGACTGAACGGTCTCAGCCAAAACCAGAAGGCTCTTTGCACAGATATCAATTTCGGACTCCTCTGGAATTCCAATCGAGCGTTTAATGTGCAGGCTGTAAACGAAACAGGGGCACGCTATCACGGAACCGGGGATTGGGCAGGAGGATTTACTAAATACGAATGTCCTCAAAACTACTATGTGTCCGGATTCTCTAAGCGTTGGTGGGGAACGAGCGGAATTCTATGTTCTTCCGCAAACCGAAGTCTAGGAAATTCCTGCCGCACAGCCTGGTTCGATCGAGGAGATAGTCGTTCTTCCTCAAAAGGTGGAGACTTCGCCTCCGGATCCTATAAAGGACAATGCGCGGATAACGAATATCTTGCCGGAGTTGCACAAAGAAACGGCAGCGCAAGCGCCCTACTCTGCTGCAAATAATCCAAATACATTCCAAAGCCGGATTTTTTCCGGCTTTCTCTTTCTACTTCCTTTTTCATTCGAACATAGCGCGCTGTTCGTCGGTCAAAGTTTAATACGTCTCGATCGTAACTTTCCGATCTCCGACCGAGTTCCATTTCGACTTAAAACTTTTCTAATTTTCTATACCTAAGTCGGGAAGAATCCGAAAACAAATGTATGTAATCAATTAATTACATATTTTGCGTTGCCCTAATTTTTTCCAAAAGAAATTCTGGTCAAAGATGGCTCCCAAGATTTCCGTCATTCTTCCTACATATAACGAAAGCGAAAATCTTCCGATCGCGGCGGATCGGATCAGTAGATCCTTGTCCGATTATAAATACGAAATCATCGTGGTGGACGACGACAGCCCGGACCGGACCTGGAAGATCGCAGAGGATCTGAAGGAGAGTATTCCTCAGCTAAAAGTAATTCGCAGATTGGACAGTAAAGGCCTGTCTTCCGCCGTACTCACCGGTATGGGAATCGCTGAGGGTGACGTATTCGTCGTGATGGATTCGGATCTGCAGCACGACGAGAAAATACTTCCGGAGATGATTCGTTCTTTTTCCGAAAGAGATGTGGATCTTTGCCTAGGAACCAGATATGCCGCAGGCGGTTCTACTGGTAAATGGTCCTTTATCCGTACCGCGATCAGTAGGTTCGCCAATTTTTTGGCCCAGAGGATTCTGGGACTCCCCGTTTCGGATCCCATGAGCGGATATTTCGGAATCAAAAGATCCATTTATTCGGAGGTAAAGAATTCCATCAATCCTAGGGGATTCAAAATTCTTCTGGAATTCTTGGGACGTTCCGAAACCAAACTCAAGATCGAGGAAATTCCCTATACTTTCCAAAATAGGATCCACGGCACGACTAAGCTGGACAATTCAGTTATTAAAAGCTTCTTTTTGGCTCTTTTGGATATTCGTTTCGGAAAATGGATCTCACCTACCTTTCTACTTTATTGTCTTGTCGGAGCCACAGGTGTGATCGTAAATTTACTCGGTTTTTTACTCGGAGAACTTTTAGGTTTCGGTCAATTGAATACTGGGATTTCCTTTTTGGATCCAATTTCTATCTCCGTACTGTTCGGAATCGAATTGTCCATAGTATCCAATTTCATTCTGAATAACTACTTCACATTTTACGAGAGAAGATTCGAAAAATGGAATGCACTACGCGGGCTCTTTCTATTTCACACGGTTAGCGTTTGGGGAATCCTTTTGCAGATTTTGAGCTTTCATTATCTGTATTATTCCTTCTCTTCCGACTGGAATTTGGTACATCTTCCCATTAAGTTCCTATGCGATATGGCTTCCATTCTGGTGGCTATGGCCTCCAATTATCTCTTAAATTCGAACGTCACCTGGTCGAATCGGATCTAATCCGATTCTTCCCGAAAGTCTTCTCGGACTTTTCCTTGCAAAAAACCCGATCTTAGATTCTTATCTGATTGGTCGGGATCCTCTGTTTTCCGATTCTATTCTTTTCTAGGAAAGGTTTACCCGTATGTCTAAGGTTCTAATTCCGTTTGCAAACGGCATGGAGGAAATGGAGGCAGTCATTCTTGTTGACGTATTAAGAAGAGCCGGTATAGAAGTCGTTTCCGCCGGTCTTTCCCAAGGCCCGGTGACATCTTCTCGTGGAGTCCGAATTTTGCCGGATGTTCTTCTTTCCGAAATAGATCCTTATGATTTCGATATGATTCTTCTCCCCGGAGGCAAAACGGGGACTCAAAATTTAAAGGAAAATCCCATACTCGGGGAGATTCTACTTAAATTCTCGGAAGAAAAACGATGGGTAGGTGCGATATGCGCTTCTCCGGGAGTTTTATTACATCATAATATTCTAAACGAATCCGTTCGATTTACTGCGTTTCCCGGAAGCGTTCCCAAGACTCCGAATTATACGGGCAACCGGATCGAAATTTCCGGAAAGATACTGACTAGCATCGGTCCCGGCTCGGCCTTCGAGTTCGCTCTTAAAATCGTACAAATATTAGCCGGCACCGACAAGGAAAAGGAAGTCCGAACGGGACTATATTTACCCGAATGATTCTGCCCTTAGGATCGGTTATTCGGGAGCGGCTTAAATCTTCTAAAAGAATATTGGCACTCACGGGAGCGGGGATTTCTGCGGAAAGCGGAGTTCCCACATTCCGAGGCAAAGACGGGTTATGGAAGAATTTTCGTGCGGAAGAACTAGCAACCCCGGAAGCTTTCCGGAAAAATCCTAAGCTAGTTTGGGAATGGTATCTTTGGAGAATGGAACTGATCTCTCAAAAAGAACCGAACCCGGCGCATAAGGTTCTTGCCGAATTGGAGGAGAAATTTCCCGGATTCCGACTGGTAACTCAGAATGTGGACGGACTGCACCGCAAAGCGGGTTCGAAACGTTTACTTGAAATCCACGGTAATATTTTCCGTAACCGTTGTATTTCCTGTAACCATCAAAGCGAAACGATTCTACCTATGGGAGAGGTTCCTCCCTTATGCGATCATTGCGGGGGTAGTCTTCGTCCTGGAGTGCTTTGGTTCGGAGAAAGTTATGATGAGGATCTCTTAAACGAATCCGTAAAATACGCAGAATCTGCCGAAGTGACTCTAGTCATAGGCTCTTCCGGTATGGTGGGGATTCCGGTGGAACTGGCCAGGATCGCAAGAGAAAACGGATCCTTAGTTATCGAAATCAATACGGAAGAAAGTGGATACAGCAGACACGCTGATCTATTTCTACAGGGGAAAGCGGGTGAGATTCTGCCCGCCTTGGCCTCTTACTTCCCTTGATTCTTTCCCGTAACCTCGGTTTCTTTTAATTTTCTGAATATATAATCTCCGAAGGCGGGAAAACAATTCGGAGACATATGCCCCGGGTCCGCAAACTCGTCGCAATTATACTCCGGGTCTTCATTCATATTCCATAATGCGGTTCCGGTTTTTAGACTCCAATCGTCTATGATCGGTTTCCAAACCTGATACGGGGTTTTGGGACCTTCCGATGTATCCACGATCCTGGACTTATACAACTCGAAGTAAGGTCTTGCTACTCTCACCCAAATCGTAGCGTAAGGTATATTCGCTTTTTGCAGGAGTCGGACCGATTCCGTCTGAACCGAAAGCATATCCGGATAAAAAGTATAAGGTCTAAGATAGGAAGAAAAATCCGAGTCCGACATGGTCACTATGGTTTCCTCCGCTTGTTTCAAGGGGGTCAATTCTCTAGGAGTACTCCCCTTTTCCTTTTCCAGCATATCCAAAACCTTATGTACCCCGTTTCTGTACATATCCGCTTCCGCGGAATCGTTCTTTAAGCGCTCCAGGACTCTCCAAAGCTTGGGCCTATCCCGAAAAGTGTGAAATAGTCTCTTGGATAAGAAAACGGAGATTTCTTCCCTAGAGTAGGTGGATAGATGCCTAAGTACGAAATCTACGGAAACACCGTAAACGATCACCTCGTCCAAGGCTAAGAGAGGAGTTCTATTATAGATTTCTAATGATTGATCCAGGAGAACGAAATCGGGACGAACTCCATCCGAAACGAATCTCTCCACCCAATATAGGAAATAATCGGGAGAACCGCCGGGAACGGAAAAATTATACAACATCCAATCCGGGTATTTCTTCCTGAGTTCGGAATAAGGCAGAAGCAATGCCCTGGAATTTCCGAAAAATACCAGAATCTTACTTCTCTCGGACGAAGGTTTTTGTAATTCCGCCTTAAGATCCTTATACAGATCTTCTTTACTGATAAAATTCAAATGCGAGAACGATTTGGAATAATAAGGCTCGAAAGCATTCATGGTGAGAATACGATCCACAGCGATGGAAAAAAGAAGGATGAGCAATGGAATAAATAAAAATAGATTCTTTTTCACGGTTCCTTCTCCTTTAAAATTGGCAATACACGCAAACGCCCGAGTCTTCCGAGAAAAGAGCGATCGAAAGTATCGTCCCGACACCGCCGAGAATGAGCGCCCAGTCCCTGCCTTTCGCTAAAGATATCAATTTATCCTTCCGGGTCTGGACCCAATGGAAGAAAACGAACCCCAGATAAGCGTAAAAAATCTTCTCCATATTCTTCATCGTATCGAATAAGAAAGGGGAAGGCCCTGCGACTAGACTCGTCGCTTCTTCCACCCAGCCTAACTTCAGAGATTGCAATTGGGAGGAGAAATGCGATGCGGTATTAGTTACGAGTCCTACAACGTGTTGCACCATTGTTTTCGCGGAATTCGCTCTGAAAAGAATCGCACTAAACGAAAAGAGAGCGAATACGAATTGGATACGTAGGAACTTCACGATTCGATTGCTATTTTCTCCGTCGTCCCAACCGAATTTTCCCATGAGGAAACGTTCCAAGGCGAGAATCGACCCCCAATAAAATCCCCAGGTTACGAACGTGTAATCCGCTCCGTGCCAAATTCCTCCTACGGTCATCGTGATGATCAGGTTGATGTAGGTTCTCCATTCTCCCTTTCTACTTCCCCCTAAGGAGAAATAGATATAATCCCGCAACCAAAAGGAAAGCGTCATATGCCAACGCTGCCAAAGCACCTTACCCGAAGGAGAAAATAAAGGAGCTTCGAAGTTTTCGGGGAGTTCGAACCCGAACATCAGAGCCACACCTCTCGCCATGTCGGTCAATCCGGAGAAATCGCAATATACTTGGATCGCATATCCGAAAGCGACCATGACCAAGGAGAGAATATCGTATTGCCCCGGATGGGAGAAAACGGGTGCGATGACTCCGGCAACCGGATCCGCGACTAGGATCTTCTTCAATAATCCGCCTATGACCAGATAGGACCCTCTTACGATCTTATCCTTATCCGGACGTAAGGAATTCAGGTTGGGAAAATAATCCCTTACTCTCAAAATGGGACCGACGATAAGAACCGGGAAGAATATCACAAATCCTAGATACTTTTTGAGGGATATGATCTCCCCTTCCGGCTTTCTATAGGCGTCTACCGCGGCGGCGATCATCTGGAAACTGTAAAAGCTAACCGCCAAAGGAAGGGATATCTGTAGGATTCTTGGAACTTCCTCGAAGAAAGGAAAGGATGTGAGATCGTAAAGAATACGATTGATAAAGTAGAAATACTTGAAAAATCCCAGATTGATCACGTTCAATAGAACGGCGAAGATCATCCAGGGCTTAGGCGAGGACGAAGTCCGAATCTTAAAGTAAGCGAAGTAATTTAGGAGCACGATTCCTAAAAAATGTAGGAAGAATCCTATCCCTCCTAACAGGGTCGCCGATCCGAGGATGTAAAATACGGCACTAGCTAAAAGAAGGAAATCCGATCTGCGACGCTCCGGAAGTAGCCAATAAATCGGATAGACTACGGAGAAGAAAACGAGAAATAGAATCGTATTAAAAAGCACCCTTTCACTTTCCCTTTTTAAAGAGTTCCTTCCAATAAAGGAGTTCCGAAGGAGATAATTTTTCCTTGGAGTCTTTTTCCTCTATCTTGGGTTTTTCCGAGAAGGCCTTTTCGACTTTTTCGGCGAATTCTTCCGAAAGAATCGTTTTGGCTCCTAAGCGTTTCGCAAATATCAAAATTTCCTGGTCGGAGGTGACCACAAACAAATCCGCCGGTCTAGGAGAGAATTTAATATATTCTTTGATTAGTTCGTCGGCTTTTTCATCCAAGCTGAAATAAACCTGCAAATCTCCGTATGCATCCTTGCGGGTATCGTTTCCCTTCTCTTTCTTTCCGTCGAAAAAAACGTGGATCTTGGGACTCTTTATCTTCTTGGAATAAGACTCTAGAATTCTCAGCAAGCCGACCCTGGCGTCCCGCAAACGGTTGGAATACATGAATTCCTCCAGTTCCGGAAATTTGTAAATCAAGTTGAAACCGTCGATCACCAAATGCATTCGCGAAATCTAGTGACCAGAATGCGAACTTCGGAAAAACTTGTAAACACCGAACCGATTCGGCGGATTCCGCATGGCTAAAGAGACAGGAAAGCCCCAAAAGCCTTCTAAAATCAGAAATTGGATTCAGACCGTCAAATATTGGAGAAGCGTTCTCCCTGGTACGGCAAGGGATTACTTTCTTCTCAGTATCGCCGCAATCGACGTATTCTTCCTGCTATTCTTAAACTCATACAAAGACTTCATTCATAAGGATATTCCCACCTACGTACTGGCTTTCGACCTCGTAGTAATCATACTCTGGGGATTCGAGGTTTGGTTCAAGATTCGTGAAAAAAAGGATCTGAAAAAATATCTTAGAACCAACTGGTACGAACTCGTAGGAATCGTTCCTTTGTATTTTCTAAGACCCTTCCTACTCCTGAGAGGAGTAAAACTAGCGATCGCATTCTATCGTTTCGGAACTTCCGGTCAAAACGTGAGCGAGGCCTTGACTAGGGAGATCACTTTCCGCTTCCGGGACGTGATCGTGGATACGATAGCGGATGCGGTCTTCCTACATTCTCTTGAAAGAGTCCAAGACGTGATGCTCCGTTTGGATTATAGCCAATTAGCGAACCAAGCCTTTTCCAAACACACGGAACGCCTGAATGCAAAAGTAAACGAATCCCTTCAGTCCAAATTTCTGTTAGAAGAATTGTCCCGCATCCCCTTCATGTCCGAAATTTCCAAGAAGTTAGGAGAAGATATAGGTAAGATGATCGCCGAAGTGTTGGAAACGGAAGTGATGGGTGATATCATGAAAGAAATCACCGCCAATATTCTGAAGGAAATGTCAGAACACGTGAAAAAACTCCCTCTTGAAAGAATCACCGGTCCAACAAGCGCTCAAACCGGTTCGGAAGAATCCTTACAGGCTTAAAAATTCTTACCGGGAATCCTTAAGCCTCGCTTCCTCCCGGAATTCTTAGAATCAACACCTGGGTCGTGGACTTGGCGAGCAACTTCCCTTCCTCGTCGAAAGCTTGCCCTTCCAAATAAATATGTTGGTTCCCTCTCGCAACGACCTTGGCATTTACTGTAATCCTTTGGTTTTCCTTTACCATACGTATATAACTAACGCTGAGTTCCAATGTAGTTGTGGGTTTTCCGGCCGCCAAATAACAAAGAGGTCCGAAGGTATTATCGAATGCCGCTCCCAAAAAACCTCCTTGGAACACTCCCATAGGATTGGAAAAACGCGGTTCTATATAAAAACTGCAAGTTAGCTCTTTCTTTCTTACGTAAGAAACGAATTCTCCGGAGAGTTCCTTAAAGGCCGGTGGAGGAATGAGTAGCCCCGGAGCCTTCTTGGAGAATTTTTCCCATTCCTTTTGCATTTCGTCCAACTGATTCTCGTCCGCCAAGGTCCACCTCGCTTTTGTATAAGAACTTCCGTCCGATCCTGGAAATAGATTGATTTTCATCAAATTAAAATTGCCATGATTGGGATTCACAACCATTCTGTTAGAATCTATGGACCCGGATTTTTCTTTTGAAGACAAAATTAAGAAAGGAATCCGGACCTTATGGCAAGAAATAGGTACCCAAAAAGAAATCGCTCTCGCAATTGCAGGCGGAGGGATTAAGGCTTTTTACGGACTAGGTTTCGCATTCGCCCTCCGAACCTGGGGGATTCGGATCAAAGAAGTTTCCGGCGTAAGCGCCGGTGCGGCGATGGCAGTTAGCACTCTTTCCGAAACGGAAGTGGATAGTTCCAATTACTTCCAAGAACTCACCAAAAGAAACCCCAAGAATTTCTATTGGAATCGACTCCTAAGGATTCTTTCTCCCTTCCCTCATCATACAATCGCAAGAAGAACCGTGAACTATTGCCTTCGATTTCCCAAGCTAATTTCCAAGGCTGCCAAAATTCGAATTCATACGGTAGAGATCCCCAAAGAGACCCTAGATAAAAATCGAAAAGGAGAACCCATCCAAAGGCTACTTTTAGCCAAGGCCGCTTCCATTATAAGAGCCTATTTCCAAGATGAGGAATTGCGAAAGAAAGGAAATCTGCCTTACCGGGTCCTGAAGAAGATGAAAGACTGGGGATGGAGAGAAAGGATCTTTACGGAAGAGGATTTTAAGGATCCGGAGACGGCTGCGCAGATCGTGATGAATTCCTGCTCTGCCTTTCCGGTTCTACCTTTGCAAAGCCTAAACGGAAATTACTATCTGGACGGGGGCCTGACAAATAACCTACTCCTCGAAAAATTCTCTCCTGAGCTGCCTAAAATCGGGGTCTTCTACGAAAGCACCACCTTGGTGGGGAAATCCCCGGAAATTCTCCGGGATACCTTGCTGATTTCTCCCGAGGGGAAATTTATAGATCAGGGTTTTGATTATACCAGTCCGCAATTGGTCCAATACGCCTTCGAGCTAGGTAAGAAGGACGCCGAGGCCCAAAAGGATAAGATACTCTCTCATCTTTTCCCTAATTGGAAAAAAAACTTGCATTCTTTTTTCGAACAAATAAAATAATTAACTTACCCCTAGAATATAGAGATCAGGGAAGAATTCTCGGATTTATAACAAATCCGAGAATTCGATGAGCGAAAATAGAAATAGAAAAACTCTCATTCAGGACTGACAAGAAATGCCCAAAATCGTAAACCACGAAAAGTATAAGGCCGAAATCCTCTCTAAATGTGTGGATATTTTGGCTCGGAGAGGGTATTCGGCCGTTTCTATGAGAGAAATCGCAACCGAGCTGGATGTTTCCACCGGTACCCTTTACCATTATTTCTCCACTAAAGAGGATATCTTCAAGGAACTGGTCAAGTTCGTCCTGAACAAGGATATTGAGGAGCTTCAGGTTTACTCCAAGGGAGAAGACAACCAATCCATCGAAAAGAGAGTGGAAGCCTTATTTTCGATGGTCAAGGATAGAGAGACCTATTTCCAGAATTTATTATATATCATCTGCGACGTATCCAGACTCAAAAACCACGAAGAGGAAAAACAACTGATCGCGGAAGCGATGAAGGAATACGTCACCATCATTACCAAGCATTTAGGGATTACGAATCCGAATCTGAACAGACTGCTGATCAGTATTATTTTAGGAGCCGTCGGACAGAGAATCGTGGATCAGGATTCGATCAAGTTGGACGAGGTCGCCGAAGTGGTAAAAGATTTCATGGGAGTCGTTCTCGCTAATACTTTCACTTTTTAACATTTATGACGTTCGGTCTTTTAATAATCAGCCCAAGGACGCGAAAGAATTTCAGGGAATCCTAAAATTCTCGCGACCTTGATTAGAAATCCGCTTACCTAATGGCCTCTTCCTTTTTGCCGGAGTAAATATCCGAAATCAATCCGGAATATTTTTCCGTAACTATATGGCGTTTTACGGAAAGTTTCGCGGTAAGCTCGTCTCCCGTCTCGAAAGGTTTAGGTAGGATCCTGAAATCCACCACTCTTTCAAATGACTTGAATCCGTTCGTAGCGGAGATGGAATTCTTAATTACGGATTGGATCTTTGCCACACATTTTGCCTCTTCCTCCGGAGAACCGAATCCGACGCCGGACTTGTAATTCGGAAAAAATTCGGGATTCGGAACGATAAGGGCGGAAAGATATTTCTGATCCTGACCGATCACCATACATTGTAGGATGAGTTCCGACTGACCGAGAATATTCTCTATCGGGACCGGCTCCACATTCTCTCCTCCCAATAGAACGATGGTTTCTTTGGTTCTGCCTACGATTTTCAGACAGTTATTGTAAGTCATCATTCCCAGGTCGCCCGTATTGAACCAACCGTCCTGCATCACTTTGCGGGTATTTTCTTCATCATGATAATATCCGGACATTACCTGATCCCCTTTAACATGGATCTCACCCTTGATACCGAACCCCTTCGGTCCGCCCTCTTCCGTCGTCCAGAGAATCTTGGACGTATTCGGATCTAGGATTCTTAAAGAGGTTTCCTTGTACAAAGGACCTACGGTTCCCATCACCGCCTCGTTTAAGATGCGAACGGAGATCACGGGAGAAGTTTCGGTGAGACCGTATCCTTCCAAAACCTGGATGCCGATCGCATTGAAAAATTTGTCCACATGGATGGGAAGCGCTCCTCCTCCGGAAACGGTACCTTTTAGCTGTCCTCCCGTAGCCTGGCGAATCTTACTCAAAACGATCCGATCCAGGAAGGCGGCGGGGAGAATATTCAAAATATATTGTATAATCTTGAAAATTCCCACGAAAAAGGAAACGAAGGAATTCCTACCCGTCAGATCCAATTCTCGGAAACCTAGCCAGCGCTTTGCGGATTGTAGATTCGAGGAGAAAAACAATGCCGCGCGAAACAATTTTTGTTTTATATTGGAGGATTTGGATACGGTCGCATAGATCCCCTGGTATATGCTTTCCCATAACCTAGGCGCGGAGGCCATAAAAGTAGGTTTGACCTTTTTTAGATCCTCCTTCAAAGTCCTCACGGAAGAATAGTACGTACCCGCTCCGAAATGGATGCATACCATTTCGAACATCCTTTCGAAACTATGCCATACGGGAAGAATGGAAAGTATCCTTTCTCCCGCGGCGAGCTGGATAGGTATGCGATTGATCTGGGACATGATATTCTTATGTGTGAGAGGAACTCCCTTGGGGCGTCCCGTAGTTCCCGCCGTGTAAATCAGAGTAAAAAGATCCTCTTCTTGGATCAGCGAAATCCTTTCTTCCATCTGGCGATTCCCCTTCTCCCTGAGTTCTTTTCCTCTTTGGATCAGATCCCAAAACCGAAGCTCTTTCCCGGTTCCTTTTGCGTTCGGATCCATTAGAATAATCGATTGTACGTCGCGGATCGCTCCTTGGTTCTGCTGTAGTTTCCGTAGCACGCCGTCATTCTCCGCAAATACGATCGTGGAACCGCTATGAGGAAGAATATGATTCAGGTCGGAATCCGTGACATCCGTTCCCCTAGGAACGTCCGCACCTCCGGCCATTATGATCGCATAGTCCGCGATAATCCATTCTAAGCGATTGTCGGCAAGGACGGCGGCATGTCCTTTGTAAGGAAATTCCAGTTCTATAAGTGCGGTACCAAGCCGTAATCCTAATTCGTACAATTCGGAATATCCGACCGATTCGAATTCCCCCGAGGATTTTTTAGTCAGAAACGCGGGAAGATCCCCATATTTATTTTTGGACGATTGAAATAAATCGGCAAGAGTTTTCATGCCACCTCCTTGGATGGAGGAGAGTATATGGTCGTTTAAGAAGTTTGTCGTCCTGGCGTATAACTCAGGACGTATGGATTTTAAAATTTTAACGAAGCTTTATACAAAACGGCGGTCTTTCTGAATTCGCTGGGGGTGGATTCCGTAAATTTCTTAAACGCTTCGTTGAATGCGGACTTGGAATTGAATCCTACGGATTCGGAGATCGCCAAAATGGAACGGTTCGGATCTTCCAAGAGCAATACCTTGGCTTCTTCCACCCTCCAAGAGTTGATATAATCCGAAAATTTCATAGACAATCGTCGATTTAAGAATTCGGAAAGTTGGTGGTTGGTAAGCTCCAATTCCTCCGCTAACTGGGAAAGCGTGAGATCCTCGTCGGCGTATACCTTTTCTCTTTTCATCAGAGTTTCCAGGCGATTCTTGATCTTTGTTTCATCCATTCCGTTGAGTCTGGATTTCTTATACCTTACTTCTCTTAAACTTTTTCCTACGAAACCGAGCCAATTCGGTTCCCTTTGGGAGAGCAGATACCCTAAAACCAATAATGCGGGAAGACTGAAGATACTCTCTTTTACGAATTCTATTCTTCTCATAACGGATCCTAGGAGTCCCCAGAAAATGACGAGACAAACCAAACTGATAAAGAGTAGGAACATTCTTCTAGCTCTTTCTTCGTTTTCGTCCTGTTCGGAGCGGAATAAATAACTTCGGTATATCCAGAGTAAGGGTAGAAAATAGGAAAGAATTGAAATTTTAGGAGTGATTTGCAGAAAAGCCAGTATGCTGGAATACCCCCCGGGCTGCGTAATCTCCTGCAACGTTCTCGCTCTGAACTCTTCTCCTCCCGCCCAAAAAGGTAATAGCAAAATCAGGCAGAATACATTGGGAAGAAAATGTAGGAGGATCTCCTTTTTGGAAATTTCCAGTCCAAGCAAAGTGACCTGAAAATGTATGTATAGAATGGGTGCGATTCCCAATGCGAAAGGAAGATGGAATCCGTACAATATCGGATAAGTGCGAACCATTCCGGAAATGAATGTCGCTCCTCCCATAAGCCAGAGTGAGGAGAATAGCATGATAAGAGCGATTCTTGTCCTTTCTCCTAAGGAAACGGGAGAAAGTAGAATCCCCAAAGACCAGATACAACCGAAAGAGGCGCCGAATAATAGGTATGCGATATTCCAATCCATTCTTCGTTCGCCTCTTTCTTAAACTCCGATCTTCCGAATTAAAAACGATATCTTGCCTGGATTTCTAGTCCTTCCGCTTTTTTCTTAGAGGAATTCCAACCTAAAGTAGACCCTAATTCGTTCAAAATCAAGTTTAGATTTTCCGCATCTGGTAGCCCCGGCACACCTACACCCGACCTACGGAAGAAAAAGTCGGTGGCTTTTTCTATTTTTTCGTTTTTAGCTATATAACGAATTTCGGATGCATGTATTTTTTCCCCGTTGGCTAAGAGAGCAGCATTCTCTCCCGGTTTTGCCAAGTTCAGTATATTGTAGGCAAGACTTCCGTATCGAACGGCAGCGGTTTCCAAATATTCCCCCGAAAGCTTCGGAAACTTCTTAACAAGACCTTGTACCAGGGAAGATAGATCGGAAAATTCTCCGCTGAGTAAAGGAACTTGCGTCGTTTCGCAGGGCAGAAAGTTTCCGGGTAAATAATCGCAAAGTTTATCCGCGATCTTTTCCGCCAGATGACGGCTCGTGGTATATTTTCCTCCCAATGCGGTAAAGAATCCGGGGAGGCCTTTGTCCTTATGGTCCAAGATTTCCGTTTTGCGAGAAGCATTATAAGTATCCGATTTTTCGCCCGGATCCTCTACCAAAGGTCTCATTCCACCGTAATAGAAATCTACGTCGCGTTCCGTTAGATCGGAATATCCGAACGCATAATTAATTTCCTCTAATAGTCCCTGGATGTCCTGCTTCGTGACCTTGAATTTGTCGGGGGAATCGGAGAATACGGTATCCGTGGTTCCTATGATGGTTTTTCCCCTCCAAGGCAGAACGAACATATGAGTCTTGTCCCTTTTTTTCAGGACGATGGCTTTGGAGGTGCCGAGAGACCTAGTGACTATATGGATTCCTTTAGAGCGAACGAGAACCTTATCCATTCCCACTCCGGCTAGAGATTCCACGAAATCCGCCCAAGGCCCGGCGGCGTTCACGACTGTCTTGGCGAAGACAGGATAGGACTTCCCGCTTCTTTTATCTTTTAGGATTGCCTGGTACACTTCTCCTTGTCTGGAGATTGCCACGAGTTCCGTATAATTGAATGCGAGCCCCCCCTTTCTCTCCGCGGAAAAAATAAACTCGCAGGTCTGCCTTTCCGGATTCAAGTTTTGGTAATCGTAATATAAAAATCCACCTTTCAAACCCTCTCTAGGTAAGGAAGGAGCTTCCAGAATGATTTCTTCTTTGGAAAAGAATCTATATTTGGGAATCCAGGAATCGGAGCTGATCTCCCTATTTCGATCGTAAGAAAAAGCGTCGTACATTGCGAGACCCACATGAGTGATCCACTTCTCCGCACCGGAATAGATGGGGATGAGAAAAGGCAATGTTTTCAAAGAATGAGGAGCGATCTTCGCGAGGATCCTTCTCTCTCTTAAGGACTCCCTCACTAGACCGAATTCTGCATTCTTTAAGTATCGAAGTCCACCGTGGATCAATTTGGAAGTGGCTTGAGTGGTTCCCGACGCGAAGTCGTTTTTTTCCACCAAAATCGCCTTTAAACCTCTTAGGCTAGCATCCCATAGCAAGGTAGCTCCTGTGATCCCGCCTCCTATAACTAGTGTATCGAAAACTTGAGAGGATATTTCGGCCGAGAGGTGCTGCTTGGATAATGCTTTTGACATAGATACACAGAGTCTCTTCCGAAGGATAGTCGGTCAAGAATTAAGAAATCACACAAATTCTTTACGGCAGAATCGGAGTCTGAGAGTATCGTCCTCGTGTCGAAGCTCGGATCTAACTAAAATCCGTCTTCGGTTAACGAACACGGTTCGATCTAACAAATGTCATCCGATCCCTTCATTACAAAACGGATTCGTAACAGATTCGGATGGATCCTCTCCTTTTTGGAAGAGGACCCTGAAAGAAAGAGATTCCAAGAGGAATACAAGGAAGACCTAAGAAGGCAAATCCGAGCCTTGCAGTATCCCGGATGTATCTTAGGTATCTTCGTGTGGTTAGGATTCGCTTTTGGAACCGACCAGAAACTGCATCCGGAATTTCCGGAATTATTCTATTTCCGAATCGGATTGACTATTGTCAGTCTTCTATGTCTTGGGGTTCTTTTACTAGACACTCTGTTTCGAATTCCCACACGTCATTATAGTTTGGAATACGCGTACGTCTTCGTCTCCTATCTAGTACTTAGCACTTCCTTCTTTACGGGAAGAATCGCGGATGACCCGAATTACGTATCCGGACTCCAAATCGTTCTTATCACCCTAGTATTTATTCCACTTCTCAGGAAGACGTATTTTATCATTCTAGGATTGTCCCTTCTATTCTTTATAGGGTCGGTATTATTATATTCTCCGAATATAGGAACTTCTCAGGCATCCTATTCCCTGCAGAATTTAGGCATCGCCTATTTGATCGCCCTAGTATTTGCGGTGATCCTGGAAAGATACCGCTTCCTGAATTTCGTGAGTCGTTTCCGCATTTTGGAAAGAAATAAGGAAATCTCGGAGCAAATGCTCCAAATCCAGGCCCTGAAGGAAAAGCAGGACGGGGATTATTTCCTAACCTCCTTATTACTCTCCCCTCTGATCAAGTCCGAGGAGTCCCCCGATTCTTCCGTAAAGTTGGAATTCCTACTAGATCAGTACAAGAAATTCTCCTTCAAAAACAAGGATTACGAATTGGGCGGGGATTTTCTAAGCGCCTACAGGATCCGATTGAGAGAAACGGAATATACTGCCTTTATCAACGGGGACGCGATGGGAAAATCCATCCAGGGAGCCGGCGGAGCCTTGGTTCTAGGATCGGTATTCAATTCCATAGTAAGCAGAACGAGACTCTCTCCGGAAATCCAGTCCAGATCCCCTGAGAGATGGTTAAAGGAAACATTCGTGGATCTACAGAACGTTTTCGAGACGTTCGACGGATTCATGTTGGTCTCCGCAGTACTCGGACTACTCGATCATAAGACCGGAACTTTATATTTTATTAATGCGGAACATCCTTGGCCGGTTCTTTACAGGGACGGCAAGGCGATGTTTTTGGGGGCCGATTCTCATATTCTCAAAATAGGAATCTCGGAACTGTTCGGCTCCAAAATCCAAGTGCAAACTTTTCGTATGCTCCCCGGGGATACGGTATTCTGCGGTTCGGACGGAAGGGACGATCTGATCCTGGAACAGGATTTTTCCGGAAAAAGAGTCATCAACGAAGACGAGACTCAGTTCCTACATTCCGTTGAGGAAAGCCAGGGAGATCTGAAGGCAATCCAGAAATCCTTGGCAAGAAAAGGAAAACTCTCCGACGACCTAAGCCTCCTTTCCATTTCTTATCTTCCCGAAAAGAACCTTTATATGGAAGATCGCAAGAGTATAGTAGAATCAGAAAATCTGGTTCGAAACGGAAAGATGAGCGAAGCGATCCGAATTCTGGAAGCTTCCCTTTCCAGGTCCAAAGGATCCGGGATGTATTCTCCTTTTACGGCGAGATTCCTTTCTAAACTCTACGATAAGGATTCACAATACGAAAAGGCCGCGATCTGGTCGGAAATTTCCTTAGAGTGGGATCCTTCCGATACGGAGGCGCTTTTTCAGGCTTCTATATTTTGGAAGAAATCCTTTGTGCAAAAAAAGACCGACTCGTCCTTGCAAGCGGCAATAGAATGGGGAGAAAGGCTTCGGGTTCGAAATCCCTCACATACCAAGAATCTCGTAAATCTAACGGACCTGTATAGAATTTCCGGCAATAGTATACGCGCTAGAAAACTTTTGGAAGAAGCTTACCAGCTTTCTCCCGAGGATGGGAAGGTCGCCGAACTTAGAAAGAAGTTGGACCTTCTTCCCTAAAATGAATTCTCTAATTTTTCCTTTGCTTACAAACAAGATTCGGATTTATTGGAGTCGACCCCAAAATTTCGGAGAAACCGCATGTTCTATCACGAGCTCAATCCTAATATAGATTATTCCAGATCCAATCTTAGATGGAATGCTTGGGGAGCGAACGACCAGGATTTCGGAAGAAAAGCACAGATGCCCGAAATCCTGAAACTTCTACAAAGAGAATTCAAGCTGGAAAGCATCCGTGAAACTCCCGCTGTTCCCTTGGAGAGTTTCAAACTTCCCAATCCGAAATTGAGTCCCTCCGATCTGAAAGCGCTACACGGTATTCTTGGAAAAGACAGATTGAAAACCGATCGTTATGAGAGGGTTTTCCATTCCGCAGGTAAGAGCTACTACGATGTTCTTCGTTTTCATACGAATACTCTTAAGAACTATGTGGATGCGGTCGCCTATCCCAAGAAAGACTCCGAAGTAAAAGCGATTCTGGAATACTGCTCCAAATCCAAAATCACGGTGATCCCTTTCGGTGGAGGTTCCTCTGTGGTAGGAGGCCTGGAAGTCATTAAGGGTAAGGGACAAAAAGCGGTTCTATCCTTGGACACGACTCTTATGACGGATTTAATCGCATTCGATCCGATCAGCCAAACGGCCACCTTCCAAGCGGGAATCTACGGGCCTAAACTGGAATACGGGCTGAATTTAAAAGGTTACACTTTGGGACATTTTCCCCAATCCTTCGAATACTCCACGTTAGGCGGCTGGGTCGCGGCAAGAAGCGCCGGCCAACAATCCAATCGATACGGAAAGATAGAGGAAATTCTAAGTTCCGTGAAATTAATCTCTCCTTCCGGAACCGTGGAAACTCTCAGGGCTCCCGCAGCCTCCATCGGTCCGGACTGGAACCAAATCGTTGCAGGTAGCGAGGGTCTACTCGGGGTCATCACGGAGGTGACCGTCAGGATTCATAAGATTCCGGAGACCCGAAAGTATTTCGGAATCGTTTTCCCGAATCTTAAGAATTCCATAGACTTCGTTCGGCAAACGAATCATGCCGAAATTAAGACCTCTATGCTTCGACTTTCCGATGCGAACGAAACCAGACTGTACGAATATCTGGGAGAATTAGGAAAGAAGAATACGTTCTCCCGTATCCTAAAGAAATCTCTGCAATCCTTGGTACTCCGTTGGATGGGACTCGGGGAAGGAAAGTGTGTGGTCTTAGTCGGTTTAGACGGCTCCCGATCAGAAGTGAATCATTCTTTCAAATCCATGAAACCTATCTGGAAAAAATTCGGAGGATTGTTTGCCGGAGAACATCTGGGACAGAATTGGATCCACGGCAGATACAATATGCCTTTCCTAAGAAATCATATCATGCAGTACGGATTGGGAGTGGATACGATGGAGACTTCCACCACTTACGACAGACTCGAAGAGTTGCATGCCGCAGGAATCGATGCCTTGCAGAAATCCATCCCGGGGTGCATCGCAATGTGCCATCTTTCCCATAGCTACCACGACGGAGCTTGCTTGTATTATACGATTCTATTCCCTATGGACGAGAAAAAGCCGGAAGAGCAATGGTTTAGAATGAAGAAGAAGGTCTCGGACGCATTCTTTGCGCATAAGGCTCCGATCAGCCACCACCACGGTGTGGGTTTCGATCATAAGACTTGGTACCAAAACGCGTTAGGAAAGCCGGGAATCGAAGCACTCAACGGACTCAAGAAATCCTTGGACCAAAAGGAAATCCTGAATCCGGGAAAAGTATTTCACTCTTAGGTAAATACCGGCCTTCTACGTTCCAGGATGGATCTCATTCCTTCCTGGCCGTTGGGGGTAAATACCGCCTCCGCCAGCAAGTCTATATCACGTTTTCGGAATTGATCCGCTGCTAGTCTTTGAGAATCTCTAAGGGCCAATTTAATTCCTACGACGGATTCGATCGCCATTCCCTCGAATTGCTGGCACCATTTTCTGGCTTTGGCGATCAATTCTTCCGGAGTCGCAGATTCTTCTACTAGGCCTAACTGTACCGCTTCGTCGGCCTTTAAGCCCTTTCCGCTATAAAGCAAATCCCTAGCGGTTTTTATTCCCACTAAATCCTTTAATACGAGTGCGGCAGTCGAAGGAAAATTGATGCCGATCATGGATTCCGGAAAGCCCAACCTTCCTTTCTTTTCCACAAGAATCCTGTAATCAGAAAAGATCGCAAGAACGGCTCCGACTCCCATGGAGTGTCCGTTCATAGCGCAGATTACCGGCTTATTGGAAAATAAAACACGAGCGCAGGCGCCCAAAGCGTCATTCAATACGGATTTGATCTCTTCCAGGGTTTTTCCTACGAATATCTCGGGATTAAAACCGTTGGAAAAGAATTTGTCGTTTCTTCCGGAAAGAAGAATGGCCTTAACCGTCCTGTCCTTCTCCGCTTCCTGCATCGTACTTGCGAGTTTATCGAAGAATTCCTTGCCTAACGAATTGGTTTCGTTGGTTTTAATATAAAGTTCTAATATATGTCCGTTTTTTTCTACGTCGATCATTTCAGGCCGCCTTTAGAATCCGAAACTCACTTGGTTCGGACCTTCGTTCTTATTCACTTTTTTCATCTTGATTTCGATTCTGTTTTGGTCCGTTCCCTGGTCTCTGGAAACGATCCGAGTCACGGTTAGCTTGGGAGGAAATTCCAAGTCCCCCTGCACATTCGTGACCGCCTTCACATTCTTCCCGCTAGAATCCCATTCCACAGAATAAAACCCCTTCTCGGAAGCGTAATAGGTCCATTCTTCTCCCGGTTTTCTTACGAAGATGATCCCTTCTCCCGGATGAACCAAAGTCCATTCGGGGCGGAAGAGCTGGGCATTTCTGTTGGAAAGAAGATGATAGATCACCGGAAATGGAACCACGGTTTTTTTTCCGGTATTCGGATCGGAAAGAACGATATCATCCATCGGTTGCTCGTGGACCTTTTCCACGCTGGCGGCCTTAATTCGAATGATTTCTCCGTCCGTATAGAGTTTGGAGACTACGATCCCGAATAGCTTATCGGTCAATTCGATCTGCATTTTGCCGCTCGGCTTATCGTAATGGATTTTACCGTTTAAGGAAAATACTTCCTTATTAGGAAAGAAATTCTGGATACGGATATCGAATTCTCCAGAGTAAGATGTATTCGATTCTTCTAATTTACGAAGGCTCTCCAAATATTTGGAACCTTCCTTGGATTTTGCCGAGTAGAATTTCAATTTTCCCTTTTGTCTAAAGGGAATTTCCTCAATGTCCGCCGTAACGCAATTCGAAAGTAAAAATGCGGCGAACAGAGTTAGGCGAATGAACCCGCCGACTCGTAATTCGTTTGTTGTCAAAATGGAATCCTCCCGGCCGAATCAGGGTTTGTTCGTAGCCGGATTTGCTTTCAGCCTCCCCAGTTTTTCCCGAATTCTCGCCTTGTCTTCCTTCTTTTGAAATAGGCTTTCGGATTTTTCCCAGAAGGTTCTAGTATCCGCGAATTCCCTTTTTTCGAAATGCACGTCTCCTAAATGCTCGCAGATCGTAGGATCGTTTTCGTTCTTGTCCTGCAAGATCTGGTAGGCCAAATTCAAATGTAATAAGGCCTCCTCTATTCTACCTTTCTTGAAATAGATCCATCCCAAACTATCCTGATAAGCCTCGTTATCCGGAGCGAGTTCCACCGCCTTTCGGATCAACTCCAGAGCCTCGTCTAAGCGTTCTCCTCTTTCGGAGTAATGGTAACCTAGGTAATTATATGCGATCGGATTTTCGGGATCCAGCTCCATGGCTTTCCGCAGATCCTCTTCCATAGCGGGTATCTTGCCCAATTTTTCCAAGGTCGTGGCCCTATAGAAATAATAGGAAGCTCCCTTGGGATCCAAAAGAATCGCCTCGCTGAACGCCGCGCGGCTTTGTTCGTATTTTTCCAATTGGAATAGTACGATTCCGGAAAGATAATGTGCGTAATGATTCTTGGAGTCCTCGGCCAGTATTTTCCCGATGATATCTTCCGACTCTTGGATCCTACCGGGAGGATTCCCGCGCAGTAAATAAGCTAAATGTAAATTATATTTTCTGGAATCTTCGGGAGTTTGGGAATACTCGATCGCCTTTCGGACGGAGAGAATGGAACGATATATGGAACCGTTTCTTTCGTAAACGCTTGCGAGAAAATCGTATTCTTCCGCTATGGAGGTCTTGTCCATATTCTCTCGAACGGAGATTTGGATGGCCTCGATCAATAGAGTCTCCGCCAAATTAGGAAGCTGTGATTGAAGTGCTATCCCTGCGGTTTCCACCAGTTCCTTTACATATTCGATTTTAGGAAAATTCGGGTCCCTTTTCAAAATTTCCATCACTGCCAAGCGAACGGAAAGTCTACGGGGAGATTTTTCCCGCAAAGGGAATAGGATTTTTCCGGCGTCCATATATCTGGAATTCAAGACCGCATTGAGCCCGTATAGAATGCCGTCTTTGGGCAATTTTCCGCTTTTCTTAAGCCCTTCGAAATACCCAGCCGCCATGGAACGGCTTTCGATGAAGTACATCTCTCCGAGCATCAGTTCCACCGAAGAATTTCCTTGGATCTCTTGGAGGATTCTCTGCAATTGCTTCTTTGCCTGAGAGAATTTTCCCAACTGGTCCAGGATTCTTGCGAGTAAGAATCGGACCTCCCAATTCTCCGGTCTCATCTCCAGATACCCGGAGATATAGAATAGAGCCTTATTGTTCTGTCCTTGGGCAAAGTAGGTCTTGCCCAGTGAAAGATAAACGAATTCCGGGTATTTAGGATTGGCATCCTTTTGCTTGATGAGATCCCGTAGAGAGCTTAGGTATAGAATAGCCTTTGCGTCGTTCTTCAGAGCCAGAACCGCGGAACTCAAAAGATAATAGATATCGGGATCGTCCGGGAAGCGACTCAGATTCTTTTCCAAATACTGAGCTGTCTTTTCGTACTCCGCCTGATTTAGAAGGATCGTGGCTTTCAGAATATAGGTTTCTTTGAAATTCGGATCCGCCTTTTCCGCAAGATCCGTTTCCTGGAGGGCTTCTTTCCATTGTCCAATATAATAATGAGCCAATGCTTTGTTCCAGCGGGCGATTGCGGAGACGGGAACTCCCACGGATTCGGAGCAACGTATATATTTATCGTAGTACGATATGGATTCTACGATTTCCTCCGCTCTCTCTCTACCTTCCGACCTTCTCGCCTTGTTCAAACTCTCCAAGCCTAGGGAAAAGAAAAAGGAGGGCCAAACGGATCTAGGCCTTCCTTCCGGATCGGAGTCTCTACAAACCAAAAAATTTCCCTGAGTTTGGGGGCTTGCAAATGCTGGAATCGAAGTTAGGACGGAAAATGCCAGAATCGGAATAATGCTTGCGTGTTTCATAATCCCCGGACTTGTATAGGGTTTGGAATCAAAGAGAGCGATTGTTTCACTCGCTCAACTCTGAAGCGAGGGACCGATTCGTCGAACGAATTTTCCCGACTCCGAGAGGAAAGAAATTGTTCAGTATTCTGAAAGAAAAGAAAAAGCTCTTCTTATCCCTGATACTCATTTGGACGATCGCAGCCTTCTACGTTTATCCGCGCAGGTTCGAATTTTTACGCACCGTGGCTCTTTGGTTGGAGCCTCCCGAACTCAACCCCTCCCTATCCGCAAAATTGCAAGCCAAGGGAGACGAACTTCTTTCCGAAAAGGTCGAGTTCCGACAAGTGGAGCATTACCTTCGTTTGGACAAAATGTCTCAGTCCTGCGTTCGTGCCTCGGAATTAGGCAAGCAAGGGATGGACGATATATTTCGGGTGCCTTCTTGGATGGAGGCGAAAAACGAGGGTTGGACTCTGGAACAACTAGGGAATCCCAGCGGAAACAAATTCGAAACCGGAGGAAAGAGAATCGATCCTTTCGAATATTGGCAGGAATTCTCCTCGTTAACTCTGGAATCCTTGGATTATTATAAGAGGGCACTCAATTACAACCCTTTCGATGGGTACAACGCCCCCGCTTCTAAAGTCGACCTCACTTGGGACAAGCCTCCCATTGTTGGAAAGGGTCTTTTAGAAAAAATTAAACTGACGTCGTTTGCGAGTTGCCGTCCCGAAGAGGCGATACTCGCGCATTTCCAGTCTATTTTACGGATAGAAGAATTCGTATTCGAAAAAATCCGCACCGCCGCCAAGCCCGTACTCCCTTGGTGGAAAAGAATTCTGAACTTCTTCAGCTTTTCCTGTAAAAAGGAAGAGGAGGAACTAGGAGAAGAGGATCTCCCCAAGGAAATACGAATCTGGAATTCCATAGCGGGATCCGAATCCAATCCCATGATTTTCTCGGAAGATTATCCGGAAACGACTAGACTTACCGCCAATAAATACAAACGAATCCTTCTAAATACCTTGGAACTTTTGAGAATGAAGGGAGGAGCGTCCTCCCTTTCTCCGGAGGAATCCGTCTCCCTCTATACTCGGGTTTTATTCTTCTCCTGTTCCAAACGAAATATTCCCACGGAAGCTAAATATTGGGGACCGTCGGCAATTGCTACCCTTCCTTGCGATCCTTCCGATGAAGAAGGTTCCAAAGTATTCTATTCCAATCTATTCCGTGCGGCCAGGCTCTATTACCGATTGGGAGAAAGAGATTCCCAATATAGGAAAAAAGCCGGAGAGATGTTCGAGTCCGTTTTCAAATCCAAATCCACGGACCTAGGAGTCCGTTTCCAAGCCAAGCTCATGAGAGTCCGTTGTCTACTCTTCGAAGCCAAATGGGACGAGGCATTGAGAGAACTGGACGGCTTGGATACGGAAGTCTATACGGTGGATCCGAATTATAGAAACGATAAATCCGGCTATGAAGATTTAATCGAAGACAAAAAGAAACTATTGCAGTATGTACTTCGTCGAAAAGGCAGATACGAAGAAGCCGACGACATTTTCGATGAAACGAATTAAGTACTTCGATTATAACGCAACTCATCCGCCCATCCCCGGTTTGCTTTCCAGGGTCTATTCGGAATATGAGGAGGATTTCTTCAATCCTTCCGGGCCCACACGTTTTTCCCTAGCTAGACAGGGAAAGATCGAGGAATCCAGAAAGATCCTTTCCCAACTTACAGGTAAGGACGCGAAAGGATTCGTATTCGCATCCTCAGGAACCGAAGCTAATTACTTACTCGCTTATTTTCTCAAACCTTCCGTAAAGACGAAAGTCTATCTTTCTCCTTTCGAACACGCTTCGGTTTACGCTGCCTTTCATAGTCTGGAAATTCCCACCTCCGTTTTGCATACGGATAAATCAGGACTCATATCCTTGGCAGAACTGGATTCGGTATTAAAAGAAGAACCGGGTCCCGTATGTATCATCCATGCGGGAAACGAAACCGGAGTCGTCCAGCCTCTCGAAGAGATCGCAACCATTTGCGAAAATAGAAACGTATCTCTATTCTCCGATCTAATGCAATCCTTCGGTAAGATCCCGGTTCCGTTTGCACGACTGACCGGATTCACTTTTTCCGGTCATAAAATAGGAGCCGGCCTGGGCGCATCTGCGGTTTGGTTCGAACCAAAGCTCTTAAAAGAAGGCGGGATCTTTGGAGGAGGAAACCAAGAAAATGGGCACCGCGCGGGCACGGAAAACTCGCCTGCAATCCTAAGCTTAGCGGAAGCAGCCAAAATCCAATTCCAAGAGATGGAAAAGAAGGCCGTCCGACTGGAAGATTTCCAAAGAAGAATAGAATCCGAACTAAAAGGATTAGGTGCGGAAATCGTGGCGGAAAACTCACCTAGACTAGCCTCCACTACTTTCGCGATTCTTCCCGTGGAAGACCTGGACTTTTTCATGATGGGAATGGAGGAAAAGGGTTTTGCTCTTTCTACGGGTTCTTCCTGTAAATCCAGATCCAGGGAACCGGCCCCTTCTCTTCTTTCCATGGGCTACACAAAAGAAGAAGCGTTACGCGCCATACGCATCTCCACCGGAACCTTTACTTCTACGGAAGAAGTGGACGCATTGCTTTTGGCGATCCGAGAAGTGATTTCTTCGGTGATTTAAATTCGTTATTTCGTAGCTGTAGGAATTCCCACGCTATGGGCCAATTCCTCTGCATAACGATCCGTCATTCCCGCCACGAAATCGCATACGCATCTTTCCAAACCTTCGCTTGCTATCCTATCCCTATAGATTTCCGGAATCGAATCCGGCTGCTTTCTAAAATGATGGAATAAAGCCTCGATGATATCCCTTCCCCGATCGCTCGTTACCACTACGGACGGATGCCTGTACAAAGTCTCATGCAGGAAACTTTTCAATTCTCGGACTTTATCCGAAAATTCCGAATCGTAACTTGCGATTCTCTTGCCTTCCATATAGATTCGATTCAGGTCGGATCTAGTTTCGATCTTCCAATCGGAAATTCGATTCTGGATATTTTGGATCATATTGGATACCATTCCGTTCGTGAGTTCCCGGATCACAGTTCTCACAAAAACTTTTCCCCCGAGAGAAGGATAAGAAGCTCTCACCTTTTGCGCGGTTTCCGCCCAAAGAGAAACCGTGGAGAGATCTTCCAAACGAAGGTATCCCATCTCCAGTCCGTCATCTATATCATGGTTCGTATATGCGATCTCGTCGGCCACGTCTGCACATTGGCCTTCCAAACTAGGACCTTCTTCTTTTCTTTCTTTTCCTAAGGAAGATCCGGAGTATTCCGCTCCGTGCTTCATCATTCCTTTGATCGTTTCCCTACAAAGATTCAACCCAGGAAAAGAAGGATACCTAGTTTCTAAGAATGTAACGATACGAAGGGATTGCTTATTATGCTCGAAGCCTCCGTAGTCCTTCATGAGATCCGCAAGCATGTCCTGGCCTGCATGACCGAAGGGAGTATGACCCAAGTCGTGAGCGAGCGCGATTGTTTCAGCGAGAAGAGAATTCAAACCCAATGCGGAGGCGATGGTCCTGGAAATACCCGCAACCTCCAACGTATGAGTGAGACGATTGCGATAATTCTCCCCCACGGAATGTACGAATACTTGTGTCTTGTATTGCAATCGTTTGAAAGCGCTGGAATGGACGACTCGATCTCGATCCCTCTGGAAAGGAATCCGATAGGGATGCTCTTCTTCCGAATATTCCCTACCTCCGGTTTGGTCCTGAAAAACCGCATAGGGAGCGAGAAAAGAATTTTCGGATTCTATAATCTGATTTCTATCTCTTTGCACCTAAGGACCAGAATCGGCGCGCGAAGAACTCTAAGCAAGCCAAACAAGTCTGTAAAAATCCAGGTCGTAGTACCTTCTACCCGAAAAAAGAGAAAAGAATCCGTTCTTTTTCCCGCTTTTTTGGATTCCCATTTGTACAGGAAAAGTTTCACTGGTGCAATTGTCCCGAAACGGGACCGGAATTCATGGATCTAGTTAATATCTCCGCTCTCGTCGATTTCTTCTCTCAGTTCGGACACGAATTCGCTTATATCGCTGTCTTCCTCACCCTGATTCTTTGCGGTTTCGGATTACCCGTTCCGGAAGATATTTCCTTAGTATCGGGAGGAGTCATCTCAGGACTCGGTTACGCCAACGAGCATATCATGTTTGCGGTAGGAATGGCCGGAGTTATCATAGGAGACGGCTCCGTTTTCCTTTTGGGTAGAGTTTTCGGGGAGAAGGTACTACGAATTCCTTTCGTAGCCAAATTCCTAACTCCGGAAAGATTCGCCCAGGTCCAGGACAAGTTTTCCAAGTACGGAAACTGGGTGGTTTTCATGGCACGCTTCATGCCGGGACTCAGAATGCCCATTTATCTCACCGCCGGGACTTCGGATCGAATTTCCTTTTTCCGTTTTCTCTGCCTGGACACTTTCGCAGCAGTGATTTCCGTTCCAATCTGGGTCTATCTAGGCCATTATGGGGCCAAGAACCTAGACCAGCTCAAGACATGGGTTCACCAAGGTCAGGTAACTGTGTTTTCCCTTCTGGGACTCGGAATCGTAATATTACTGACCGCGGTTTATCTGAAAAAGAAACGTTCGGAAAAGCCTTAGTTTTACTCGACATCTCTTTAGGACAATCTAATGTCTGGTAAGATATGGACGTCCTCGCCCAGCCTGTGTTGGTGCTGAATGCGACCTATGTTCCGGTCGCAATTCGTACGGTAAAAGACGCGATTATTCTTTTGGTCTTAAACAAGGCCGAGCTGGTCAAGGACGAGAAGGCTCTTCTTATCCGCTCCGAAAAGGTCCGATTCACCGCTCCTCGGATCATTCTACTCACCGGTTATTACAAGGTTCCCAAAAGAAAGCATAAGCTTTCCCGGGAAAATATTTTCCTTAGGGACAATCACGAATGCGTGTATTGCCGCAGGAAATACCCTTCTTCTCGTCTTACCCTGGACCATGTGATTCCTAAGAGTCGATGGAACGAAATCCCGAAAGACAAAAAGCCTCTGGACTACCATACCTGGGAAAATCTGGTTACCGCCTGTAGGGACTGCAATTCCAAGAAAGGAAATAAACTGCTACACGAGCTCAAATGGGAGATCCCTGAAAATCGATCGACAAACAAGAGACGTTTTCCACAGTTTTCCGTATCGGAACAACTGGCTGAAAAATTCGGTTGGGAAGATTATATTCGCAGCTAATAAATGAACCAATCTTTATCTTTCGGAAGGACAAAATGCCTTTCCCGGCTTCTTCCGATTCTCATCCTTTTTCTTTTCTCCGCTTGCAAACATTATTCCAGCAATAGAATCATCACGACTCCTCCCACTCTAATCGGAATCGCTCCCATCTCGAGCGGATACGAGCTAAGACTGAGAGCCGGAAATCCGGAGGCATTCTTCGGAGGATACACTCTTTATTCCGCTGCCACGGTTTTCGATTCTAGGAATCCTTCCGATTTTTCCATCGGCAAGGGTTGCGAATTGCCTTTGAATCTTCTTCCCAACCAACCTATAGAATATTCCATAGAAATCACGACAAGCACCGGCCCTCTATCCACTCCCGGTCCAGGAGAGAATACGAACAGGGTTTGTAAGATCATCGCCACTTTGAATTCGGGGGATTATATTACTCTCAGATCCTCCGTGATTTCCTTGGATCTAAATTCAGGCACAAAGGATATATACGTATTCTCCATGCCTTCCAACACATTGCAGGTTCCTTAGTCTTTAAACCAGACCGAAAGTTTTTGCAGAGTTTTTTCCGCGTCTTCCTTCCAGATGCTTTGGGGATAATGATCCAAAAACTCCTTCCATTCTCCCACAACGGTCTCCAGCTCTTCTCTTAATTTTCTAAGAGCCGGATTTTCTTCTCCTTTTAGAAAGACAGGATTGCCTTCCGTAAACTGGAAATATCTTTCGAGAGCTTCCGCGGTTCTCTTTTTGGCTTCCTTATAGGATACGAAGCCTTCTCTGTCTTCCGCTTTCGTTCCGGTCTCCAATGCTTCCTCTTTGGATTCTAGAGAATGCAAAAGCACATCTCTCAACTGAACGAGTTCTTTGAATAGGAAATCGGTTTCGTATTCCCCCGAATCGGGATGGTATTTTCGGGAAAGTTCTCGGAAGCGGGTTCGGACTAGCTCAGCGTCGAATTTTCTTGGAAGTCCGTAAAAGTCTAGGGCTCGGCTTAGCAGGTCCCCGTCTTCCACCCTAGCTTCCTTTTTGTGAGGAATCTCTTTAGCTGGATTTCAGCCTGGACTAGATTCAGTTCCTTTCTGTATTCGTGTAGTATCTCTTCCATCTTAAGACCCACTTTTTCGTTCAGGTCCCGAGACTCCTCCAGTTTACGGAAGATTTCGTCGGATAGGCGGATGATTTCCAAAGACTGGGGATACGATTCTTCGAGACGTTCGATCTTACGATCTAGACTCATCATACTTTCCATGAGTCTAGAATTTTCGTGTTCTAGCTTTGCGGCATTCTCGCCGTCTCCGAAGGAAAGAACTTCCATTTGGCGGTTCTGAAGACGGATAAGTTCCTCTAAGAATGAGATCTTTTTAAGATACAAAGACTCCAATTCGTTTTCCTTCGTCTTTGCGGATCGGTTCTTAGGGGATGGCATCAGGCGAGAGAGTCCTTAATTATCCTTGGAGAGAGAGTCCGGTGCCTCTGGAGCCCGGAGCCGGCATAGGAACTACGGAGGAAGCTTTTTCCTTCTTCTCGATTTCTTCCCAAGCATTTTTCAAATCTTCCAGATACTTGATGATTTCGTGTAGGATCTCGCTGTCCTTCTTCATATTGGCTTCGAGAAGTCGCTTTTTGATATAAACATAAATGCCTAGGAGATTATTGGCGACCTCTCCCCCATTTTCCATGTTCAAGGCTAACATGAGCTCGGTGACGATTTCCTGAGCCTTGAGGATATGGTTGTTCACCACATCGTACTTGCGAGGGGTATTATTATCGATGGCCACATTTAAAAAACGGATCGCTCCCTCATAAAGCATGACTATGAGCTTTCCCTGACTTACAGTAGAAATTTCGTTGGATTTGTACTGTTCGACCGAAGCCGTCGATTTTCTGGCAAGTGACATGTGTCTCTCCTGAAATACTCTTCGACAAATTTCCGGACCGCCTTAACGTGGACGGGCAATTCTTAGCGTATCGGATGCGAAAATTCTTGGCAAGTCTGTTTCCCAAACCCAGAAAAAAGCTTGTTTTTTTAGCTTCGGGCCGGGGGAGCAATTTTGAGGCGGTTTTGGCCTCTCTCCGGAAGAATAAAATCCACGGGGATCCGATTTGTCTAGTCACGGATAATCCCTCTGCTAAGGCCATCCAAGTCGCCGAGTCCTTTCGGATCCCTGTCAAAGTCCTAGATTTCAAATCCTACTCCCAAAAGTCGCAATACCATGAGGAGTTACTACACACCCTCCAGGAATTATCTCCGGACCTGATCGTTGCCTGTGGTTACATGAGAATTTTAAAGCCGGAGATCATCCGAGCCTTTCCGAATCGTATCCTAAATATACACCCGTCTCTTTTACCCTCCTTCCCGGGCCTGGATGCCCAAAAGCAGGCTTTCGAGTACGGTGTGAAAATTGCCGGATGCACCGCTCATTTCGTGGACGAGGGAGTGGATTCCGGTCCCATCATTCTCCAAGGAGTCGTGAAAATCGAGGAGAAGATGACGGAAAGAGAATTGACTCTTGCCATTCTCAAAGAGGAACATAAAATCCTGCCCCTCGCGGTGAAATTATTCTGCGAAGATAGGCTACTCATCAAAGATAGGAAGGTTTCCATCCTCTAGCATGATCAAAATCACTCGTGCCCTCATCTCGGTCAGCGACAAGACAGGACTGATCGGTTTCGCGAAATATCTGGACTCCAAAGGCGTTGAAATCATCTCCACCGGCGGAACACTCAAGACTCTCCAAGAAAACGGAATCAAGGCCGTCGCCATTGACGATTATACCGGCTTTCCGGAAATCCTCGACGGCAGAGTAAAGACTCTCCACCCGAAAGTTCACGGAGGCCTTTTGGGAGTGGTTTCCAATCCCGAGCACAAAAAGAAAATGGAAGAGCTCGGAATACCTAAGATCGATCTCGTAGTTGTAAATCTCTATCCTTTCGTACAGACAGTATCCAAGCCGGGAGTGAAATTAGACGAGGCCATCGAGAATATAGATATCGGCGGGCCGTCCATGCTACGTTCCGCGGCCAAGAATTATCGCCACACGGTAGTAGTCACGGATCCCAACGATTACAAGACTGTGGAAGATTCCATGAAGGTTAACGAAGGTTCCGTGGATGCGGATACTTCTTTCCTTTTGATGAGAAAGGCGTTTTCTCATACGGCTCTTTACGATGCCGCTATTTCCTCCTGGTTCAATAAACTCGCCGGAGAAAAATTCCCCGACATTCTGAATCTTTCCTTCACCAAAAAACAAAAGCTGAGATACGGCGAGAACCCCCACCAGGGCGGCGCATTCTACGAGCCTCTTTTCAATAAAAGCGAATTCGCTCCTCTTCAGGGTAAAGAATTATCCTTCAATAATATGTTGGATTTCGACGCGGCATTCCATATCTCCGCTCTTCTTCCCGACAATACGGTCTGCATTATCAAACATTTGAATCCTTGCGGGATCGCTTATGCGGACGATCCTTTAGAAGCATTCCGATTGGCTAAAAGAACCGATCCCATTTCCGCTTTCGGAGGAATCATCGGAATCAAGGGAGCCGTTTCGGGAGAACTCGCGGTTCTAATCGGAGAGACATTCGTAGAGGGAGTGATCGCCCAAAAATTCGAGCCTGCGGCGCTGGAATTCTTCGCCAAGAAACCGAACGTGCGACTCATTGAAATAGCAAACTTCCAAGAAGCGCTGGACGAAATGGATTTAAGACCCATCCACCACGGTATGCTTTTACAAGACAGGGACTACGCTACGATCACCGAAAAGGATCTGAAAGTAGTGACGAAAAAGCAACCTACGGAAGAGGATATCCGAGGGCTCATGTTCGCCTGGTCCACTGTGAAATTCATCAAGTCCAATGCGATCGTTTACACCGAAGAAAACGCAACTCTAGGAATCGGAGCCGGACAGATGTCCAGAGTGGATTCCGTGCAATTGGGTGCCACAAAAGCGTTGAACGTGGGACTCTCCGTAGTAGGTTCTTATGTTGCGAGCGACGCATTCTTCCCTTTCCGGGACGGAATAGACGCGATCGCGAAAGTGGGAGCCAAGGCGATCATCCAACCCGGAGGTTCCATTCGGGACGAAGAAGTGATTAAAGCCGCGGACGAACACGGGTTGATCATGGTATTTACCGGCATGAGGCACTTCAGACATTGATATGGAATTCTTTCTCTACCTGATCTTTCTAATTTTCACGTTAGTTTCCTTGTCCTTAGTCGATTATTATTTCGACCTGATTTATCTGAGCGGCAAGGATACTTTCGAAAAGCAGGAATTGACGGACTGGTTGAGAATCGTACCTACAAAGATCCTCTCGATTTTCGAATCGGGAGGAAGTCTGCAATACGGAAGTATAGGATTTTTAATCTCCGCCTCCTTCTCCCTAGTCTGGACTTGGATGGGAGGACTCATAGGAACTCCCCATTATGCGGACTCTTTCGGAAATTACTTCTTCCTTTCCCTCATTCTTCCGGTCTTTTTTCTATTCTTCTACTCCTATCTTTCCTCTGAGATACTGCATGCCGCTCGTATCTCTCCCGAAAGCGGATCTTTCCTAAGCAGACTTTTGGCTCAGGAAATCCCTATTCTTTCCGGATGTTTCATTTCTGTGATCGCTTCCAATTTGGCGGTCTATGGCCTCTATCATGAGATCGCTTTCCTATTCGTTTTGCCGAATATTTTGATTTTAGGGATACTCATCGTACTAAAATGGAACGGAAAATTGCCTTTCGGCGGCACCGGAAAGAGGAAGGAAGAAGAGGATGATTACGAGGATTTCGGGGAAGATTCCTAATCGGAAGCCTTCCTTCTGCCGATAGGTTAGAATATGAAAGGGAAAACCGTTGGCGCTTTATTCTTAACCGTTCTATTTCCATGGACGGCAGTATTCTCCCAGTTTCCGGGGGACAATTCCACCCGAAATAACGGAGGCAAGCCTACCCTGGACGGGTTCGCCGAGGTGGCCTGGGAGGCATCCTATTCTCAGGTTCGTGAGAAATTTCTTTCCTTAGCGACCAATCCCCAAAGCGACGAGAAAATCGAAGTCGTTCACGAAGATAAGGAAAAATCCCTTCTAGTCAGAAGAAACGGAATCTTTTATCTATATCGTTTTTACTCCACTCCCAAACTCGTTTTGGATTCCCGCCCCAAGGATAAGCAGGCGAGACCCGAGACTCCTCCTCCAGGAACCGACGAGGACGAGCATCTGGAACCCGGAAAACTCTTCTCAGTAGGAGTCTCCTTCCGTTACCTTCCGGGTAAGGACGTGCAGAATAAGCTGGAAAACAAATACGGCAAACCCAAGAAAGAAACCTTGGACGAAAAGAAAATCGGCGGTGCAGTGATCTGGGAATTGACCGACGAAAGAGAAGCTCCTCCCAAAGGCGGCTTCGTTGTGCAATGGAAGGAAGCGTATAAGAAGCAACCCTTTACCAGAAGAGTGGATTATTTCAGCTCCAAGGTAAAAGCTCAGATCGAGAAAGAATACAAGGAATTCTTCTCCGCGGAAGAGATCAAAACGCTTAGAGATCTCGTTCCTTAATTCTCCCATTCTCATCCGTAATCCGGAGCCATTTATTTGCGGCTCCGGAACTTCGGAATCCTTATCCTTCCGATCAAAATGCCTTGACCGCTCCCCTTAAGAAGACCAAATATCCAGAAAGATTCTAAGAGTACGGCTTTTCTACCAAAGACCCGGACTCTGGGAGCCCGAAATCGGTGCCGATTCAAAAGCATGCGTTTTTGGGCGGACTATAAATCTTTTGGAGCCCATTGTGGAATTATATCTGGATACGGCAAACGTGGATGAGATCAAAGAGATCGCTTCCTACGGACTCTTGGACGGAGTCACCACCAACCCCTCCCTAATCGCTAAATCTGGTCGTAACTTTAAGGACGTAATCAAAGAGATCTGCGCCATCGTTCCGGGACCGGTCAGCGCCGAAGTCCTAGCTACCAAACATGAGGACATGTTAAAGGAAGCGGACGAACTAGTGCAAATCGCTCCCAACGTGGTCATCAAGGTGCCTTTGATTCCGGAAGGATTAAAGACCGTAGTCAAATTGACCGAGAAAGGAATTCCTACTAACGTTACTCTTTGCTTCTCCGCGCCCCAAGCTCTCTTAGCGGCAAAAGCGGGAGCCACCTATATCTCTCCTTTTATCGGCAGAGTGGACGACACTTCTTGGGACGGAATGGAACTCATCTCCGAGATCCGAGAAATCTACGACAACTACGGATTCGAAACCAAGATCCTTGCCGCCTCCATTCGAGGACCTATGCACTTGAAAGAATCCGCTCTCCGAGGAGCGGATTGCGCGACTATGCCGATTTCCGCATACCAGCAATTATTCAAGCACCCTCTGACGGATATAGGCTTGGAGAAATTTCTGGAAGACGCCAAGAAATTGAAATGGTAATCGGAGAATAAAACCGATGCGAAAAGGGCCGCTTTTAGCGGCCTTTTTTATCTATATTCGAGCGGATCGATTCTTAGTCCCGAATAATGAAATACGATTAGAATAGGAGTCAACGACAAACTATCCCTAATTCCATAGTCCGATTATGTGGAATCTATTTAAAATACGAACGTTCGTTCGGTATATCTTTTTTGGTTAGAAACGTTCATTTTCTTTGCAAGAAGCACCCGGCATGCTATTTCTATACGGAAGCACCGGAAAGAATATATGACATTAGCGATCAGCGAAACCCAGGAAAATATACTTCGCTTGGCGGCGGATTACGCATCCGAATACGGATTGAACGATTTGAGTATCGGCAAACTCGCCGCCTCGGCTAAGATGAGTAAGGCGGGACTACACGGTTCCTTCGGATCCAAGATGGATCTACAACTGAATACAATCCGTTACGCTGCGGAAATCTTCAGACAAAGAGTGATAGGACCCGCAATGGAATTGGATACCGGCCCGAGAAGAACCCTCGCCTTCTGTCGAGGTTGGTTGGAGTATATAGATCGGAAGGTATTTCCCGGAGGTTGCTTCTTTACGAGAGTCTCTATGGAAGGAGGATCCTTGGCCGACAGCGTAAATAAGGAAATCCGTAAGCAATTCCAATCTTTCCGTCGATTTCTATCCACAGAATTATCCAAGGGTATCGGACATACGAAAGCTAATCGCCAGTCATATATTCTAGCGGATCAACTCTTGGCCCTCGTCATCAGTTATAATTGGGCTCTGCATTCCATACGAAATCAGGATGCGGCCAGACATATCAGAGATCTGCTATTCGATCGATTCGATCTGATTTCCAAAAGCAATTAATCGCTTAAGGTAGGTTGCGAATCGAGTAATAATCCTCTAATAACAGTTTGGCCTGCTCTTCTATGCAGATCACACTCTGGTGAGAGGCGTCGTAATATAAGCTGCAAGAACTTAACTCGTTCATATTCGCCGCCCTCGCTCCGTATTTGGAAGCGAGTTCCCGAATCCTAGGCCACCAACTTTTATCCAGTCCTAGATCGAAGTATCCTTGTCGATACCCGTCATACACTTTCGGCCAAATCAAATAAACACGGACTCCGTTCTCTTTCGCGAGCTTCAGGAATTCTTCCACGAAGAAAAATTGGGTCTGCCCCAGCTCGAATCCGGAAAGATAGATGCTTTTCAATCTCAAGGCGTCTTTGGCTAGTTTGTCCGGATTATTATTCGCGGCAGCGTAGGCCAATTGTTCCCCGTTTCCTATCTCTAAGATTAGGTTTTCATGATTGTGTTCGGGTAGATAATAGTTTAGATTTCCGGAAAGAAGTCTGGACCAGAACAATTTAAAACCGGGTTTGATTTTTCGGATCGTGAAAAATCTTTCCTTCAGAATGTCGAAACGATCGGCCCAGGACAAGACTCCCCAGTATCTAGCTATAAAGGAATCGTCGGCTCCGAGTCTCAGAAACGGCTCGTACATCAGCCCTTTGGAATCGTCGAAAGCTTCGGGGCTAACCACATAAAAGACCGCATCGGGTTTCTTTCCCTCTTGGATCATTCTTTCGAACCAGTAGAACCCGTAGGCAGGAACCGCTTGGGGACCCGCAAAATTATAGACCACCCAGTCCTTTTGATACTGAGGAGGAAAGGTTTTAGAAGAATACGGATAGGCTCTGGAATCTCCGAACGCTACGGCGAATTTCTTATCCCTGGTCGTTTCGTCTTTGAGCATCCTTTCGAAAAGGGCTCTTCTCTGCGCGTAATAAACCGGGTTTCCTTCCTGGTAAAAGGACTTCTTGAAAAAATCCAGCTTAAAGACCTTATCCGCAAAGAAGACGAATATTAAGAATAGAAACGGAATATAAATGAATTTCTTTTTCATACTTTCTTAAAATTGTCCGTAAAAGAAGTCCGCGTTTCCGTTAGGCAACGCCAATAAAACCAAAATCCAAGCGATCGGCAAAAATACGGCCTTCCATTTTTCCGAAAGTCTAAATTTCTCCGGCCATTCCTCCGCGGAATGAAATAGGAATGCCACCCCTAAAGCGAACAAGCACGGCTCCATATTCGGGAATTTCAATCCTTGGGCCCAGGTGAAGATACGAGCCACCGCCTCCACGGCGGAAGGAAAATCCGGAGTGAAGAAAAGAATCCAAGAAATGCTATAGATATTCAATACGGTCAGATATACGAGTCCCCGTTTTAAATAAGGTATATCGGGCAGAATCTTAATATTCCAATCCTTAAACGCCCTTTCCAAAGAAAGATAGAATCCGGTCAAAACTCCCCAAAGAAGATAATTCAAATTGGCTCCGTGCCAGAGTCCCCCGAGTCCGAAAGCGAGCATATAATTTACACAGGTCCTAAGAGTTCCGGAACGCGAACCTCCCAAAGGAATATAAAGATAATCCCGAATCCAGAAAGAGAAGGTCAAATGCCAACGCCTCCAGAAATCTCCGAAACCGTTGAAGAAGAAAGGAGCCCTGAAGTTCTGAGGTAATTGGAATCCCAGAAGCTTACCCATTCCCCTCGCCAGATCCGTGAGACCGGAAAAATCCAGATAAAGGTATATTGCGAAGAAATACACCGTGGCAAGCAATGCGCCTCCGGAGAATGCGGAAGGTTCTGCGAATACTTGGAAGATGGAAGTGGACATTAGGATGGACACGACGGACTTTTTGAATAGTCCGAAAAGAACAAGCCAAAGCCCGTCTATCATATCCTCTCTCTCCATTTTCGGAGAATCGAATTGGGAAGATACATCCGAAAAACGTAATATCGGACCGGCGATCATGATCGGAAATAGAAAGATAAAGGAAGTCACCTTAAAAAGAGTCACTTCTTCCTGGATCGTCCCCTTCTTCTTATCCACCGCCAAGGAGATGAGCTGGAAAGTATAATAACTGATCGTAAGAGGAAGAACGACTTCGAATCCCGGCCAATGCAAAAACCCGCCCAGCAAGGAATCCAAAGCGGCCTTGTTTTGAAAGTCTGGGATCCCGAAGAATAAGCCTACGAGGTCCGCAAAGAAATAGAAGTACTTGAAAAAGGCCAGGTTTAGAACGTTGAACCCGACCGCGAGATAGAGAAAGAATCGGGATTGTAGGAAATAACGGGTCAGAAACCAGTTGATCACAACGACAGCGATTAGATGAAAAAGGAATTTCCAGGACGCGAATGCGTAGAATACGGAAGAACTGAAAATCAGAAAGATTCTCTTATAACGATCCGAAATATTCCAGTATACCAGGAAGACGACGCAGAAAAAAAATAGGAATTCTAAACTAGTAAAGTTCATGGTCTCCAGTCTTTAGGATCCAGCAAAACGAATTTGCCTTCTTCGATTTTCAATTTTTCGAGTAGAATTCTTCCGATTCGAATCCTTCTTAAGTCTTCTACTCTCGCTCCCAGGACGGAAAACATTCTCTTGATTTGTCTTTTTCTGCCCTGCTTCAGAACCACCCTGAATCTATCCGAATATTCCGTTCTCCCTGAGGAGAATAATTTCTCCGCCTTCAGGATTTCTCCTTCGTCGCGTATCCCTTTCAAAAAAGCGGTCTTTGTTTCTTCAAACGGTATCTCTTTATCGAGTAGAACCTCGTATTCTTTTTCCTGACCCTCGGAAGGATGGGTGATCTCTTGGATCCAATTTCCGTCGTCCGAAAGTAAAAGCAATCCTCTAGAATCCAAATCCAAGCGCCCCGCAATGGAAAGCCGGGAATATTTGGAAGGCAGTAGTTCGAATACTGTATGAGAATGGAACCTGTCTCCGTGAGAACAAAGGAATCCTTTGGGTTTGTTCAAGGCGAGAAATATGCTCCTCTTATTGGGAGAGGCCTGTTTTCCGGAGACGGTAACCTGATCTCCCGGACGAACCCTGGTGCTCAGATCGGTTTCGGGAATTCCGTTGATTCTAACTTTTCCGGACAATACCAATTCTTCGACTTTTCGTCGGGAACCGAAACCGCAATCCGCTAGATAACGGTTGATCCGAATACCGGGGGATTCTTCTTTATCGGAGGATTGATTTTTATCTGTTTTCGGACTCAAAAGCAGTACCGGAGTCGGTTCCTAGGAATCGATCCCTCCAGATTCAAATACCCCGCCAAATCCGGCTACCCAAAACACTTGACTCTTTCCCGAGGGAAAACCAGGGTATAGAGGTGAATCCACTCAAGAAAAAGCCCCGCTCCTCCGGATACCAACCCGCTCCCGAAAAACCGGACTGGTTGAAGGTTCGACTTCCTTTCCGAGAAAAGGACAGTGCGGTCTCTTTCGTGAGGGATTCCGTAGAAAAAGGCAAACTGAATACCGTTTGCGAGAGCGCATCTTGTCCGAATCTAAATCATTGTTGGTCTAGAAAAACGGCGACATATATGTTAGCGGGAGATATCTGTACGAGACGTTGCTCCTATTGCGACGTGGCTTTCGGCAAACCCTTCGCGTTGGATCCAGAAGAACCCTTAAGAGTTGCGGAATCCGCAAAGGCTCTTTCTCTCAATCATATCGTAATTACTTCCGTCAACCGGGACGATCTTCCGGACGGAGCCGCAGAACATTATAAGGAAACCGTACTTTTAATCCGAGAAAGACTTCCCGAATGTAAAATCGAACTCTTAGTCCCGGATTTCAAAGAGAAGGAAGAGAGTCTAGAACTCATATATTCTTGCCGGCCCGATATTTTTAATCATAATTTGGAAACGGTCGAAAGACTATTTCCTACGGTGGCTCCCGCGAAAAAATACGACCGTTCCTTAAGAGTTTTGGAACACGCATCCAAGAGAGGATTCTTAACAAAGAGCGGACTCATACTGGGACTCGGAGAAACCATAGAGGAAGTGGAAAGAACCATGCAGGATTTAAGAAATTCCGGAGTGCAAATGTTGACTCTGGGGCAATATCTGCAACCTACCCCTTCTCATTTACCCGTGAAGGATTATATCCATCCTGATATTTTCCGTTCCCTAAAAGAATACGGAAAAAGCATAGGTTTCAAAATCGTATTTGCCGGTCCTTTAGTCAGAAGTTCCTATCACGCCGACGAGCAAGTGCCGTGGCAAGGAAACTGAAAAGAATCGAAGATTCTCTTCCGGATTCTCCGGATGCTTTGGAAATAACGAAAATTCTATTCCATTCTATTCTTTCCTATCTTTCCAAGAAAGAAGGAGGTTCCGTTTCCAAGACCGAAATCAAGGAACTTCTTTTAGATTCTCTCAATCTAGTCAAAGGATTCAGGGTAGAATGGGGGGAAATCCAGAAGTTCGGAAAGGGGAAACTGATCGTCAGTTATAAGGGTAAGGCAGCACTTCTAGACATAGAGGAAATTTCGGAATCCATACTCAGACTCTGGGAGAGGCATTTGGATTCCCATCACGGAAAAAGATAAAGAAAAACCCAGGCAGCTTTCGCATACCTGGGATTTCTCCACCGTTCCGTAAGCCAGAGCGGATATTAATTTTCGGATTTAGTTTGGAAGTCGTAGATGACTTCTTGCACTTCGTCCTGATTGATTTTCTTAATACCGTCTTCGGTATGAACGATCATAGTAGAACCTTGTTGGTCTACGATCGCACCGATCAAGACGGTCTTATTTACCAATACGATTTTTTCCAATTTCTCGTAGTAATTCACGAGATCTTGTTTGGTTTTCAGGTTCTTAGGAGCGGAAACCAGAATGTTTTTGAAACGTTTTACCTCTTCAGCTTGGCGTTTCGCAACTTCAGCTTCGATTTTCTTCCTTTCGACCTCGTTGTCTGCCGCAGTCTTCTGATCGACTTTACCGCTTCCTGAATCGATGCTCAGTTTTGCGAGTTTGTCTGCAGAATCCTTATCCAGAGTCACGATCGTTCTGATCTCTTGTTCTTCGGATTTGGAAACTCCGGAACCGGAAATCTTAGTAACCGCTTTAGGAATATCCTTTTCGAGACTTGCGTTCAATTTGGATGCTTCCTTTTCTCCGAAAGTCTTGTCCGACGCTTTTACTAGGGAAGACTCGTCCTTTTCCAGGATCACTTCGGATTTATCCAAGGAATCTTTGATTTTCTTGAGATCCGCATTTGCGGCAATCTCTTCCGCACTCATTCCTTCCAGAGCGCGAACTCTCGGAGAAACAGCCACGGATCCTTCCAGAACTTTTACTACGGATCTATCTTTTCTAGTACGATCGACTACGAAAGAAGTTCCTCGAACACCTGCGATCGCAGTCGGGGTGATAACGGAGAACTGATCGTTCTTATTAGCCTTATTGACTTTAGCAAAAACTTTACCGGAAACAAGAGAAAGTCTTGTATCGGTATTTCCTTGGGTATTCAGAGCCAAGGATGCGAATTCGAGTTCGGAGTTTTCCGAAACGCGGACAGCGGACCCGTCTGCAAACTGGATATCCACTTTTGCGTTAGCTTTAGTTTGGAGTTTGTCCCCTTGTTTGAGAGGAGTACCTAAACTAGCTTTGTCTTCGGTTAAATCTGCGTGTTGGACTTTTGCTTCCCCTACGCTAAAAACTACGATTGCCGTAGGTTCGCTCTGTTTTGCGTTCGCGGAATCCGCGTTATCCGCAGGCTTTTTGCAAGCTCCGGATGCTAACAAACCGAACAATAGGACGGCTGATGCAACGGAAATGATCTTATTCATACCCCTATCCTTTTGATCGAGATTGATCGATACCGCGGTGGAGGCAGTCCGATCTACATTGGGTTAACACCTATAGATTTAGGATTTTCAATTTATTTCAATTTTTTTTCCAAAACGGAAGATATTTCCTGAACTAAAATCGGCAAAATATAGCTCTCCCGCCCGATCCGAGCCAAATGTGCTAATTTGGAAAGAAGTCTTGAATAGAACTCTGGGCGAGTTGATTTTTCCCGGTTCCAGCCTTGCTCCTAGGATATTTCCGGAAACAAAATCCCCAAAAATGTACCATCCCTCCAAAATGGGATAATTTTTTCCCCGATATACGTATCCGCCGGTGACGGATCTCCCCAGATCCCTTCCGTATTCCAAAACCGGGTCTCGGAGTCCCTTCTTTTCACAGTCTTTTTCCGGACGAAAGCAATGAGAAGCTTCCATAACGCTCCATCCGTAGTTTCCTCCCTTCGAAACCAGATCCACTTCTTCCCAGGTATCCTGACCCACATCGGCCAGAAATAAATTTCCAGTTTTGGAATCGAAAGAGAATCTCCAAGGATTTCGGAAACCGTAGGCCCAGATTTCAGGTAGAAATCCCACCTTTTCCCGGAACGGATTGTCGGAAGGAATTTTATACGGAGGCGCCTCGGCTTCCATATTGGGTTCGATCCGGATAAGAGTGGATAAGAAGGTGGAGGTGTTTTGCCCATGCCGGTAAGGGTCCCCTCCCGCTCCGCCGTCTCCGAATCCGATATACAGTTTTTCGTCCGGACCGAAACTCAATTGTCCCGCATTATGATTGGAATAAGGCTGATCTACTCTGAGTAGAATCCGCTTTCGGTCGGACCAAGAGAGAGTCTTCCCTTCTTCCCAACGAAATTCTAAAATCAGAGTCTGGTCCTTGCCGGATTCCTTGGAGACCGCATTCACATAAAATAGCTTGTTTTCGGAGAATTTAGGATGGAAGGCCAACCCTAGAAGTCCTTCTTCCGATCTAGTCTCAACGGAGCCTGTGAAGTCTGCAACGAGCCTAGCCTCCTGGGTTTTTAGATTCCGACTATAGATCCTTCCTCTTTTTTCCAAAACGACCAGAGTCTCGGGCTCATCCGGACGAAATTGCAGATCCGTAGGTTCCTTATAGGGACCTGCCACCAAATTGTATTCAATATCTCGCCAAGTCTGGGCCTTTTTGGAAGGTACGGAGGCAGCTTTCTTTTTCGCAGACTTGGAATCGATCGGACCTGAGAAAACAAAGTAGAAGAAGAATAGAATGAGAATGGAGAAACGAAGATAGGAACGAGGCATTCTGAGGAAGAAATCTAGCTCTCTAAAATCCATAGTCAACGGGAAAAAGCCAAAAACTTGCTGCCAAAACTTACCCTCCGAGCAGTCTGTCGTTAAGATGAATACGAGTACGATCCGTCCCGAATCCTCCATCGCCCTTCTCGAGGAGATGGAGAGAAAGTACAAACAGATTCCTTTCGAAGCCATACTCAAACAGGATATCCTAAGACAAGGAATACATTTCCTGCCCGAATCCTTCCAGATCGGAACGGATTATAAAACGAAGGACTATTTCATTTTCTCTTTCGATCATATTCCTTTGGCGGACATGAAGGAAGGTACGGATTCCAAGGCCCCCGAAGAGATTAAGATCAGCGGAGGATACTTTAATCTTCTGCCCACGGTAATCTCCACTCGCAATAATCCCAATTCTCCTTATAAAGTGCTTCGCATCCCCGAAGGCCAGAAGGACGAAGGAAAGCCGGGACTCTATCTGGGAGAAACTTTTCTAGGAAGTTTGGAATATCCTCCTAAACCCGCATGGTATCGTCACAAAACCAAATCCGGAAAACTTCCGGGAGAAATCGCGCCGGTAATCGAATGGGGCTATCTGATTTATCTGACAGTCTTCCGAAATTGCCAATATTTCGGTAAGGAAGAAGAATGCGCTTACTGCGATATCAATCATAATTACAGACAACAAAAGAATGCCGGAAGACCTTATACCGGCGTAAAGGATGTGGAAGACATTCTGGAAGTTCTTTCCTGGATCGATGCGGAAGACGAGATCGCAAAAGTATATACGATCACCGGCGGTTCCGTCATCACCCAACTCAAGAAAAAGAACGAAATCGATTTTTATCTGGAATATGCTCAAGCAATCGAGTCCAGATTTCCGGGCCGTTGGATGGGTAAAATCGTTTCCCAGGCTTGGGAAATCGAAGACTGCCAAAAGTTCAAAGACGCGGGAATCCAAGTCTATCATCCTAATTATGAAGTCTGGGAACCCGAGCTATTCCGCAAAATCTGTCCGGGTAAGGAATCCTACATAGGAAGAGATACTTGGATTCGTAGAATCGTGGACTCCGCGGAAGTATTCGGACCTTCTTATGTGATCCCGAATTTCGTAGGTGGAGTGGAACTTTCCCAGCCTTGGGGATTTGCAACCGTCGCGGAAGCGATCCGATCCACCGGAGAAGGTTTGGACTTCTTCATGTCCAAGGGAATCATGCCTCGATTCACCGCTTGGTGCCCGGAGCCTTTCACCACATTAGGAACCCAGCCGGGACCGCCTTTGGAATATTTTTGCGAGCTACTAACGGTCTGGAAAGCTACATTCGAAAAATATAATTTGCCTGTTCCACCCGGTTACGGGGAACCCGGCCCGGGCAAGGCGGTCTTCTCCGTTTCCGCATTTATGGATGTGATCGGATATCCCGGAAGACAATAAAAAACTTGTAGAACAGAAGGCGCCGAAGCTTTGCCTCGGATGCCTTCTGAACAATCTTCAGAAAAATATCGAAAAACAAAATCCGGTAACAGATCTTAAGAATCCTATATGCATTTCTTTAGAATAAATTCTCTCGGAGTTTCCAATCCAATTCCTTCGAATCGATTTGAATTTCTTTCACGGAATTGCTGTACACTCATAGTTTTCGTTTTCTGCTGCCTGGTTATAGGATGTTCCCACAAAGAGGTCGATCCGCTTTGGCAAGAGACTCAGAAAAGAATGTGCGAGTTAGCCTGCATTTCGCATATTCTTTCTGTCGATGCTATCACGGTTCATAGCCACGAAAATCGTAAGTTCCGTATCCAAGCTCTTCTGCAATATAATTATCCGGCCAAGACATACTCGTATATTTCCGGCACAATGAACGGAGATAGAGTCGGCGCCGAATATAAGGAAATGAAAGAATTAATCGACACCCTGAATGCGAGAACCGAAGACAAAACCGTTCACGCAGTACGAAACGGAAATAAAAAGGTCATCTCGGGGATAGAAACGCAAGCATTCGATTATAAAATGGAGTTAGTCGATTCCGACTCAAACGAATACAAAGGAACTGCGGAAGGAACAGCTTGGGTAGATCCGATTTCAAAGACCATACTCTCGAGCGAAACGAAATACTACCCTAAATTTCTCTCGATTCAGAGAATTTTCTTCGAGAAAGCCGAGGCCAAAAACGAATATACTTATTCTAAAAGCCACAAGCTGATTCGAATGGAAACCGAATCCTTAATTCATCTCAAATTTGCCTTCATAGAATCCATCTTCGAATCCAAAAAGGTAAGGACATTTTAAGTTTAAGCTAAAATTCTAAGACTTAAAAAATGAAAAGGGGACCGATTATAAATAAATCGGCCGAATCCGAATTTTCAATCTCCGCTGGAACTGGATCTTTGGACCCTTCTCCAAGCGTCAGCCCAAGCTGCGAAGGCGCTTTGGTTCCTAGTTTGGATATAGAGTTTTCCCTTTCCGGAGAATCGAGCGACGAGCCCTTCTCCCGATAGAAAAAGAGATTTCAAACCGCCTACTTTAGTGATCGTGAAATCCAATCCTGCTTCGAATCCCACTATATGGCCTGTGTCTACGATATAGGTTCCGTCCACATCCACCGTATGTATCGCTCCGAAGCTGGAAAAGAAAAGATCCCCCGTCCCTCCCACTTTTAGGAAGAACAAACCTTCTCCCGAGAAAAATCCTTTGAACCCTCCCCATTTGCTATCGATCTGCAATGCTGGGCTCCCCGCCACATACGCCCCTCGACTCAGAATCAATTCTTCGTTATTTAATTTTCTGTATTCTATATCCCCTTGGGTAGCGGAAGTAAGAAACAATTCGCCCGTTCCTCCTTCCGCGACAAAGGTATTTTGGAAAAAAGACTCGCCGCTTAAGAGCGCCCTTTTCGCGGACTCGAAAATTCCGCCTTGCGCCTTGGTCTCCATTTTTACCTGAGGAGACATCGCAACCATGGCTCCGGACTCGGCCCGGATCGATTCTCCGGAGTCCAGGGCCAACTTCACGATTGGAAAATCAGGTTTTGCTAATATTTCGTATTTCATAACTTGCGCCTTATAGATTATCTTTGTTTAGGGGGAAGTTCTTCCCGAAACCAGGATCCCAGAGAAGGAACGTTTCTGGACTGAATCCAAAGTTTCCCTTTTCCCTTAAATTTCGCGACAAACCCTTCTCCTCCTAAGAAGAAGGACTTCCAACCTCCGAATTTGGTGATCTCATAATTCAACCCTTCTTGGAAGGCTACTATATGACCCGTATCCACTATGAATTCGTCCTCCACATCCAAGGTCTCGATTCCACCATAACTGGATATCAATACGGTCCCGCTTCCCGAAAGTTTTAAAAAGAATAGGGACTCCCCGCTAAAGAATCCCTTTAAACCCTGAAATTTAGTATCTATATCTATCTTAGGTTCGCTCGCCAAATAAGAGCTGGATTGAACGAAAACCGTTCCGTTCAATTCCAACTTTTCCAAATCACCCGGAAGAGTCGGCGCGAGAAGCACCTCTCCCGCCTGATCGGCGGTAAACGTATTCATCCAAAAGGACTCTCCTCCTAAGAAAGCGGCCTTTAAGGATTTCAGTAAGCCTCCTTTTTGAGCCTTGTGCGTTTCTATGGAAATATTCGGGCTCATACTCATGAGGGCGCCCGACTCCGCCTGAATGGATTCTCCCTGGCTCAAATTTACCTTGGCCACGGAATAGGAAGGTTTGTATAATAACTCTATCTTCATTCTATTTCCTTACTTTATAAAAATACGATCAATGAGGCAGAAGCCTGGTCAGCCAGCCGATGAAACCGGACGGGACTCTGCTCTGTATCCAAATCGTTCCCTGCCCGTTGAAATTCGCTACCAAACCTTCTCCGCTAAAGAAAGTGGATTTCCAACTTCCGCCTGCCTTGCCTACCGAAAACTGAAGAGAATTTTCGAAGGCAACGATATGCCCAGTATCCACTGTGTAAGCTCCTTCTACCCGAATGGGAACGATGGAACCGTAGGAACTTAGGAATACTCTACCGGTTCCGAAAACTTCGAGTAAAAACAATCCTTCGCCTCCTAGAAGAGAGCGAAGTCCTCCGAATTTGGATTTCACTTGTATACCGGAATCGGAAGCCAGATAAGAACCCGATTGTACGAAAATGCTTTTACCGTTCAGATCCAACTCTACGATATCACCGGGCAAGTCCGGAGCGATTCCGATCTCTCCTCCTTCCGCGGGAGCGGTGTAAGTATTAAAAAAGAAGGATTCTCCTCCGAAGAATTTTCTCCCGAGAGCGGAAAGAAAGCCGCTCCCCATTTTCGTTTCCACCTGCATCCGGGAACTCATATATACCATGGCTCCCGCTTCCGATTTAATGGATTGACCCGGTCCCAACCGAAGTTTCAATAAGGAGAATGAAGGCTTATGAGTAATCTGGTATTGCATGCAGGAAGAATGTTTTATTTTATTCTTCCGTCAATCCGATTCCTAAAAGAATTTTACCTCATTCTATTTAAGAAACTTCCTAGTAACGATTTTGTATGAAACATGTTTTGATCACCGGCGCAAATCGCGGAATCGGTTTGGAGCTCGCAGTCCAATTCTCCGAAAAAAAATATTCGGTAATCGCCGCCTGCCGTAAGGCCTCCGAATCCTTACGCAGATTAGGAGTGAAAATTTTCGAAGGACTAGATTTAAGCCAACCCCAAAGCTTCGAATCCTTATCCAGATTCTTAAGCGGAACCAAGCTCGACCTTCTCGTAAATAATGCAGGCATACTAATCCCGGACAATTGGGAAAGTGTGGATTTCACGGAAGTGGAAACCCAGATTTTAGTGAATGCGGTCGGCCCCTTACAACTCACTCGTACCCTTCTTCCCAAGATGGAAACGGGAGGAAAGATCGTATTTCTCACAAGCAGAATGGGCTCCATAGCGGACAATCATTCGGGAGCCTATTACGGCTATAGAATGTCCAAGGCGGCTTTGAATGCGGGAGCAGTTTCCCTGGCCCGAGACCTAGCTCCTCGAAAAATCTGGGTGGGCATCTTCCATCCAGGAATGGTTGCGACAGAAATGACCGGTAGGCAGGGAATTTCCCCCCAAGAAGCGGCCGCAGGACTCATATCTCAGATCGAAAATCTAAATAAAGAAAGGTCCGGAAGATTCTTCCATCAAAGCGGGGAAGAATTACCATGGTAAGGAAGGGCTTCTGTCTCTCCAAAACAACGCTGTTGTAAAAAAGAGACAGAAGTACAGAAATTTCTTTCTTATTATGTCTAGTTTCCTCGGAAACCAGGGATAAGCCCCGTATAAATTCGATTTTTTGCACTGCACCTGGCATGAATGTTGCTTCTATAATCCTAAAGGGCTATTTTTTTTCGGGCCGAAACCCCGTCAAAGAAGAATAGACCAGATGCAAAGCGAGAACGGAACCGAATCCCTAGCGGGTTCGGCTAATAGGAAACAAATGAATCCTACAGAATACAAAAAGACGCTTAAAGAAACGGTTAGAATTAAGGGAATAGGACTACATTCCGGTAAAGAAGTAAATCTGATCGCCCACCCGGCTCCCGCCGGAACCGGGATCGTTTTCGAATATCGAAAAGGAGAGGATAAGGCCTCCATTCCCGTCGAGTTGAGTAACGTGGTGGATACGAGTAATGCCACCACCTTGGGAGACGGACTCCATCGAGTCCAAACGGTGGAGCACTTAATGGCGGCCGTTTTCTCAGTGGGAATCACGGATATGATCCTGGAGATCGATTCCGTAGAAGTTCCCATTATGGACGGATCTTCCCTCCCCTTCTTAGAAGCCTTCGAATCCACCGGATATACGGAATTCGAGGATAGAATCGAACCGATCTACGTTAAAAACCCTATGTGGGTTGTAGACGGGGACAAATACCTTGTCATACTTCCTTCCGAACAATGGAAAGTCACCTATACAATCGATTTCCCCCACCCTCTTCTCAAGGGCCAAAACATCACAATCAATCTGGACCGCAATATTCTCAAGGAGGAGATCCTTCCCGCTAGAACCTTCGGTTTCCTAAAAGACGTAGAAGCTCTCCAAGCAAGAGGTCTGGCAATGGGAGGATCTTTGGACAACGCGATCGTTCTTACACAGGACGGATACCTGAACGAATCCCTTCGCTATGAAAACGAATGCGTCCGACACAAAATCCTGGATTTAGTCGGAGACCTTTCTATCGCCGGTCGGCCTATAATCGGGCATTACCTGGCTTCTAAGGCGGGCCACGCACTGGATATTTCCATGGCCAAACTCGTAATGAGTTCCGAGACAGGAAACGAACTGGGCAAATACAAAAGCCGTCGTATTCCTCTTTTCAAAAGAAAGACCGCTGCGGTTTAATCCCCCCAGGAGGAAGGAATTCTCCTTCCTCGCCGTTCCTTTCCCACCCTAGGGTGCCCGGTCTTTATAAAAGACTTGTCGATTCCAGATTCTCCAGATATCTCTACCCCGGGTTGCGGACAGAAACTCCATGAACGGCGGAAAAAGAATCACTTACCAGGGAATTGTAGCTTTTCCCGGCAGATTTTACGGCCGTGCGGTCAAAGTCGGAACCAAAAGAAGGCATTTGGCCCACGGAGCCTATATCCACGACTCCCAAAAAAAAGAGGAATTAGCCAAACTCGCCAAAGCTCTGGAATCCTCCAAAATCGAATTAAAGGGAATTTTAGTCCAACTCAAGGCCCGTCCCGAAGATAAGGAGCTGAAAGAAATACTGGAAACGCAGGTGACCATCACCGAGGACCCAGGTTTACAGGATTCGTATAAGGAAAGAATTTTAGAATATAATGAAAATGCATTTCTAGCCGTACAGAATACCATCAACGAACTTACGGACAAATTCGCAAGGCTCGACAATCCGTTCTTTCGGGAAAGGTCGGATCATTTTCAGGACATCTCCAACCGTATTTTAGAGAACCTTCTGGATAAAAAGGAAGAAGTCTCCTTTCTAGCGGATCAATCCGAAGACGTAATACTCATCGCAAGGCAGCTCACCCCGTCCCAAATGATTCTGATGGACAAGACCCGTATCCGCGGAATCGCCACGGACCTAGGAGGCAAAACAGGTCATATGGCCATTCTTGCCAGAAACTACGGAATACCTACCGTTGTCGGCCTAAAGGAATTTTATAGAAACGTAAACGACTTCGAATACGTTTTTTTGGATGCGGATACCGGACAGATGGTACGGAACCCGACCATCGAAGAGGTGAAATATTACGGCGCCTCCTCCCCCATCAATACGGAGCAAAAATCTCCCAAGAAAAAAAAGGCGGTCAGTAAGGACGGAATTCGCATCCGCTTAAAATGCAATCTGGAATCGGACACGGATTGCGATATCGCAAAGAAAGCGGACGTAGACGGAGTCGGTTTATTCCGATCCGAATCCTTGTTTTTGAAATACCAGGACAAAAACGTTTCCGGTGAGGAACAATATCTGGCGTACAAACGGATCGCGGAAGGCATGGATCCGAATCCGGTTTATATACGCACCTTCGATATTGGAGCGGATAAGTTTTCCACGGGAGAATTCGAGGAGAATCCTTTTCTAGGAAACCGGGGAATCCGTTATAGTCTCCAAAATCCCGAATGGTTCAAGGAACAATTGACCGCAATACTCAGAGCTTCCGCCTACGGAAACTTAAGTATCCTTCTCCCTATGGTCACGGGCCTTGTGGAAATTCGCAAGACCAAGGAATTACTGGAGGATTGCAAAAAAGAGCTCTCCGTTCAAAAAGAGAAATTCAACAAAAAGATCAAAATCGGAGTCATGGTGGAGACTCCCTCTGCGGTTTCCTCCATGGACGTGTTAGCTCGGGAAGTGGATTTCTTTTCCGTAGGAACAAACGACCTTCTCCAATATCTGATGGCAGTGGATAGAAACAACGTGAACGTTTCCAATCTCTACAATCCTTTCCATATTTCCTTTCTAAGAACTCTCGCACAAATCGTGGATACCGCTTGGAAATACGAGAAGCCCTTGAGTATCTGCGGAGAAATCGCTTCGGATACTAACTTTACGATTTTATTATTCGGTCTGGGATTTCGGGAATTATCCGTGGCCCTACCTTTCGTCGCGTCCATCCGGAATATTTTAGGATCCGTCGGACTGAAACAGGCGACCTATTTGGTGAAAAAGGTGATGGAACTCTCGGAGAACGAAGACTACGACGCGATCGAAGCCTTCTTATTCAGCAAACACCTAGAGGGATGATTCTTTAGTTAGCCGGAGATGCAGTTTTTACGACTGACGTTTCCAAACTTAAGAAAAGAAAGGGAGGATATTCCATCTTCTTTTCCTGCAAGAATAATGCTCCGAGGGATTCCTTCGGTTTGATGAAATTCAAATAGGATTGCTTTTCCGTTCTTAGGAAAAAGTTTCCGGTGGCTTCGTTTTCGGAGGAAAACCGGGAAACAGTTCTCAAGAGTTCGGGAAGATTCTTGGCTTCCGAATTCTGTGAGGCGAATAATATCAGATATTTCTTATTCTTCCATTCTCCCCTGAGACAGAATCCATCATCGGAGAAGAATCGCCCGAAAGGAAGATCGAGCCCATCTTTCAAACGAGAATACGTAAAATCCGATTCGGCTCCCATGACCTTAGGCAAAAATGAATCGAAACGAACGCCTGGGGCTTCTTCCCAATTCAGGGTCAGGCAGATTCCTTTCCGAAACGACGGACTCAATTCCTTCACTTCCAGATCGGAATTACCGTCGGAAGTCCTCAATTCCGCTCTGGCCAATAAGAAGCCAAGATTCAAAGGAGAGAATTCCCGGATTCTGGAAAAGTCCCAAACCTCTACTTCTTTCGGAGCGGAAAAATAGAGATTGTCCAATGCGTACAGATCGGAATGACCGTAAGGTTCGAAAAGACTCGGTCTGGATTCCAGAGTTTTTGCCATACTGAAAATATCGGGAGAATCGGCCGATTCCCGCAGGACAAAAAAAGGCCCCGGTTCGATCCGAGGCCTTTCATAGGAAATAGATGCGTCTTAGGTCTATTATTTGTCGGTATAGACCTTTTTGATCTTATCCGCGTATTTCTCGGCAATCACGTGACGCTTCATCTTGAGCATATTGTTCAACTCGTCTCCCACTTCGAAAGGCTTGGCAACCAGGAAGAATGGAGTCACTTGCTCGAAGGATTTAAATCCGTTTTTCGCGTTATTCAGCGCCTTGATTTCTTTTCTGTAGAGATCCACGACCTTAGGATTTTCTATCAACGCTTCCTTATTGGATGCGTCGACCCCATTTTCCTTAGACCATTCCTCCAATTTCTCGAAATCAGGCACGATGATGGCGCCCAGGTTCTTTTGGTCCTGACCGATGATCATACATTGGCTGATAAAGGCGGACTCTTGGAGTTTGTTCTCGATAGGAACCGGCTCCACATTCTCCCCACCGAGTAACACTACGGTATCCTTGGCACGACCGGTTAGAGTCAGGGTATGTTTGAAATTGATCATCCCCATATCTCCGGTATTCATCCATCCGTCCACCAGAGCCTTTGCGGTAGCTTCTTCGTTTTTGAAATATCCCTTCATAACTTGGGGACCCTTCACGAATACCACGCCTTTTTTGCCCAATTTACCCTTGGTAATTCTTCCCTCCGGATCCACTTCGGTCAGCACTTCGTTATTATCGTTACGAATTTGCAAGTGGGTCTTAGGAACGATGGAACCTACGGAACCGATGATCAACTTTTGGAAAGTACGAACGGATAGCACGGGAGAAGTTTCGGTCATTCCGTAACCTTCCAATACGTTAATACCGATATTATTGAAGAACTCATCCACATGTCTAGGCAGAGCTCCTCCTCCGGAAATGGAAGCTCTGAGTCTTCCGCCGGTCGCAGTACGGATTTTCGAAAGAACGATCTTGTCCAGAGTCGCACTATTGAGGATCGCTCCCAATCCCGCCACGATATATAAAGGAAGGCTCAAATACGAGAACTCGGTATTGGAAAGCAGATACGCCGCCACGGAAGAAATCACCGTAAGTGTAAACGGACCGGTGAGTATCAGTTGGAAGACCATCGCAATTCCGTAAAATAAGGAAGTGATCGGATTTCTTCCGTGATAGTCCACTTCTTTGCCGGTTATGAAACGGACCGCTGCGTTCTTCTTATCGGAGAAGAAATACGCCAATTTGAATAAGCCCCTTCTAAGCGCGGGGGTCTGGCTAGGATCGTTGATTCTGGTATAAATTCCGTTATAGATATTTTCCCAGAGTCTCGGAGCGGATCCCATGAATGTAGGCTTCACAGTCGCTAAATCCTGACGAAGATCTCTTACGTTCGTGTAATAAGTAGCGGCACCGATGCTGATACATACGTATTCCACCACTCTTTCGAACACGTGCCAAACGGGAAGAATGGAAAGAAGCTTCGCTTCGGCGTTGATTTTGAGCATAGGAGTTACGTTCAAAACCTGATGCATCATATTCGAATGCTTTAGCTGAACCCCTTTAGGAAGCCCGGTGGTTCCGGAAGTGTAAATCAAGGTGAACAGATCCTCAGGGTGGATGGCTGCGACTCTCTCTTCCACTTTACGAGAACCGGAAGCGCGAAGCTGTTTTCCTTTCTCGATCAGATCGTAAAGTTTCAAAACTCCTCCCGGAGCTTCGGAATCCTTGTCCATCATGATGATGGTTTTTACTTTTCCGAGTTGGGACTTGTTGCGATTGAATTTCTCCAACATCTTATCGTTTTCGATGAATACGACTTCAGCTTCGGAATGGCTGACGATGTATACGATTTCCGAATCCGTAATATCGGTTCCTCTAGGAACGTCTGCGGCTCCGGTTAAGATGATACCGCAATCCGCGATAATCCATTCTATTCTATTATCCGCAAGTAATGCGACATGTTCCCTAGACTTGACGCCCAATTCAATCAAAGCCTCGGCCAGATTCAGACCGTTTTCGTATAACTCGGAATAGGTTAAGGGATGGTAATTTTTTTGAGCGTCTTTATAAAAGAATGCGGGTTGGTTTTTGAATTTTTCCGCAGACTCACGAAACAGTTGGGCTAAATTTTCAGCCATGAATGGAATTTCTCCTGAATGAAAGGGATGTTGAATGAGGCCGGTCGCACCCACCGGCTATATAGTTCCAAATTAAAACTAAATGTTTAGAGATAAATCCTTTTTTTGTAGGAACAGTTTTTAGGGACTTTTTGTAAAACAATCGTTATGGATAATTTGAGGAATTACGGGGATTCAAGCCAATTCTTGAGCCTCCCCTTCAGTAAAGGCAGATCTTTATGGGAAATACCGTATTGAAAATGTAGCTTCTTCCCGGTTTTACTAAACACAAATAAAGCAGGTTGTCCTTCGATCTTCAAACTGTTTACTAATTTCCATTCCGGGTCCAATAAACTGGGATAATCCATCCCGAATTCCTTGGCGGCTTTCTTGATTTCCTCCAGACTAAGGTCGTCTTCCGTGTTCACCCCTAGTACGATCGCGTCCGAATCCTTTAATTCCTTTCGCAGAGCTTCCACTACGGGAACCGCTTTTTTACACGGTTCACACCAACTGGCCCAGAAATCCAAGACGATCAGCTTGCCTTTGTCCTTAGCGAATGCGTGGGTGTTTCCTTCCCAATCCTTCAATTCTATTTTGTAAAGTGGGGATTCCTCTCCGGGACCGCATCCCGTTAAGAAAAGAATCGTAAGAAAACAGATAAAGCCCGAAAGAATAGATCGCATGACTCCAGATTATACTCGTACATCCGATCTACAAGTAATTTAAGCGAAAAGAATCTAACCTTTCTATCCTTGCATTTATGACCGATGGACGAAAACTCGTATTTAGCGACGGCTCCATGGAACAGAACCGCATCTACAATTACTTCTATACCTTCGAAGAATTCTTTCAATATCTGAAAGGAAAACGTTACTTAGGAGAAGGAATGTCTTCCTTTGCAGATCCGGAAGTCGTAAAGCAATGTCCTAAAACTAGTTTGGTTTTGGATCCCCAGAAAGGAATCACACTGAAATTCAAAAGCGGAGACTCGGAAACGATACGGGAAACCGCCGACTGGAACGATACGGACTGGACTAGAAAGGAAGATTGGTTCGTTTGGATCCCGAATCAGGGAGAGGAAATCTCCTTACAGGCCTTGGATTCCGAAAGAATCCATCTCTATTGGAAAGCCTCTCAGGATATTCTATTTTCGGGAATTCTCGATTCCAGAAGAAAATCCTTCCGGGCGGAATTAGTCCAAAAAATCAAGAATCTATTTCGGTCTCGTTAAATCCAAAAAGGCTTCTTTTGCCTTTTTGGCGGATATTCTTCTTTCAAATTTCTTTAAATTCGGTTTTTTGAATGCTTTCCTTTTGCGAGTGAAGGCAAGCAACTCTTCCTCCCAGGCTCGCGTCGAATCAGGCTCTACGTAAACGCAGGAATTTCCGGCGATCTCCCGAAACACTTCCAGGTCGGAAACGATACAAGGAATAGAATAGGCCAGCGCCTCCAAAAGAGGGATTCCGAAACCTTCGTAAATGGAAGGAAAAATAAAAAGTTCGGCTTTGGAATAAAGATACTGCAATTCCGACCGGTCCGGAGAATCCACCCAGACCAAATCTCCCTTATCGGCAGCCGCCTTAAATTCCGTTAAAAATTCCGGGGATTCCCATCCTTCCTTTCCGGCATGAACCCAGATAAGCGGGTATTTCGGATTCTTCTTTTTCAGAGAAGAATAGGCCGTAAAGAGTGTGGAGAAATTCTTTCTAGGTTCCAAAGTGGAAACGGTTAGGAAAAATCTTTTAGGAATTGCTGAGGTTCTTAGAGTAGGCGCCTTAGAAACGACTCGGATTTCTTTCGGCTCGTATCCCGGATATACGATCCGAATCTTCTCCGAAGGATAATCGTAATATTTTCGAAGTTCTTTGGCGGTGAATTCCGAATTCGCGAGGACCAGATCCGCTCTTAGGATACTTCTTCTCAGATAAAATAACTGCTGTAAACGGGCGATAGGCCTCATCGTATCCGGAAATCTATAAGCCACTAAATCATGATAGGTAAGAACGCCCGGTATATTTTCGGGCAGAAACGGAGGAAATACCTGTTGGGTTCCCCAAAATAAATCGATCCCGGAGTTTCTCAATTGGAGAGGAAGAGCAAGACCGAAATAAAGTCCCCCTTTCTTTGCCAGGAGTCCAGTCCCAAGACGCATTTGAATATTAGGATATTCCAAAATATGCTTATATCCTTCATGCAATTCCCTATGGGAGAAAAGGATAAATTCGAATTCTTCATCCGAATCGAATCCCATAAGTACTGATTCGATCAACTTTCCCACTCCGGAAACTGGAGTGGAGAGCGGACGAGCATCCACTCCTATTCTGATTTTCTTCGTCGATTCTTGGTTCTTTTTGGACAAAACGGATCCCCGAATATTACCAATGATCCCGGACATTTGCCTGCAGAAAGGATTTATATTTTTCCCAATAGGATTCGACGAATTCTTTCTTACCGGCCAAGAGTCCTATCCCTAGGCGGGAACTCAGGAAAGGATAAGACTTCGACGATCGAATCTCGAGTTCGGTTCCCCCCGAGGCGCGCAGTATCGCGATTCCTCCGGCGACATCCCAATCGTTTTTGGGTCGGAGTGAAAGCGTCAAAGGATATTTCCCTATTCCGACTAAAGCGAGTTTGTATGCGATAGATCCCATGGGCAAAAGTCTATATTCGGGATTACCCGGAATATCCTTGTACAACCCGCTCTTTTTTTCGGATACGGAAACCAATACATCCTTAGGATTCGTTTCCCGTAAATCCTCCAGGAATTTCGTATGTGAACTCCAATCTATTTCATGCTTTCTGAATGGAGGCTTAAGAACTAAGTAACCGGAACCGATTCCTTCTACACCCCAAATAAATTCCCCTTTGGCGGGATTCATTACGATTCCGAAAATTGGTTTCCCTTTTTCCACTAGTCCCAGACTGATTGCGAACTCGGGGTTCTTCGCTACGAATTCTCTAGTCCCGTCTATGGGATCCAGAATCCATACCCTTTTTCCTTCCGCGGAAGCGGGGGTAAAATTCGTTTCCTCCTCGGAATAAACGGGATCTTTTAAAAGGGAGCGTATTCCTCCTGCGATGATTTCATTCGCACGGAGGTCGGCCTCTGTGATCGGATCTCCTTTGGTTTTTTCGCGAACCTGAAAATCCGTATTATAAATGGAGATGATTTCGTCCGCAGCCTCCAGAACAAGCTTGGAAACTATTTCCGCTTCTTCCGGAAACCGCATCGTAAAATCGTTTATTTACCGGTCGCGGGGGTTGCCGGTTTCTCGTCCTTATGAGGCTCTTCTTCCAGATTCTCAGGGCGAACGTAAAAGACCTCGTTGATAGGAGTCTGAAGGTAGATTTCCGGATCCATTAGATAACTATAAAATACGATATATGTCTTGTATTTTACATAGACTCCGAAGGTCCCTTTTTGAGGCTCGTACTGGATGGAATCCGCTTTAAGATCCTTGGTATATTCCTTATAATCCAGATATTTTCGATGAAGGCTGTATTTTAAAGCCGATAGAAGGTTCTTCTCCAGGGTAGCTTTCTTTACGGAATCGGAAAGCTTTCGGTTTTTATTGTATTCTTCCACCTTATTGAATTCTTCCACCAAACCGCTGACTTTACCAGCAAACAATGGGGTCGCCAGGCTGAGTGCCAAGGCCAGTATTACGATCCGTTTCATTGCTTCTCCTATGTTCCTACAGTTTAGTATCGGTATTTCCAGGGCGGAACTTTTCCCTCGGTTATAATTTCTCCAGGGGGGTGTAGGCAAGGAAAAAGTTCTTCTCCACCCCTCCGAATCGGATTTTCACCTTCCGATTCTTGCCGGTTCCCTGGACGGAAACCACCGTCCCTACCCCGAACTGACCGTGTTTTACCCGACTCCCTTCGGTAATATCCGCCTCTTCCCCTAGAGGTTTGGAGTTCGGATCGGGAGTATAAGTAGAAACCGGTTCTTCCCGAGTTTGCGTAAAGGCTCCGGAAGAAGCTCTAGGCGGTCCATCCGGTCTGCGAACTCCTTTTCGGGAATGAAGTCTGTCTCCTCCGAAACATTCCTCGGGGATTTCGGAAAGAAAACGGGAAGAAATCCTAGATTCTATTTTTCCGAATTTACGGGAGTTCCTGCAATAACTGAGATATAGATGCTCCCTGGCTCGGGTCAAGGCCACGTAAAAAAGCCTTCTTTCCTCTTCTTCTCCTTTCGGTTCTTCGAGGCTCATTAAATGCGGAAAGGTCCCCTCTTCCAAACCAGTCAGAAATACGGTGGGAAATTCGAGCCCCTTGGCATTGTGAATGGTCATGAGATGCACATAATCCGTCAACTGAGCGCTATCCTCTTCGGAGGTGAGAAGACTGATCTGATTCAGGTATTCCTCCAGGGTAGGAGAATCCTCCCTGGATTCGTATTCTTCGATGGAGTTCACGAATTCTCTTACGTTCTCCACTCTGGATACGGCCTCTTCGTCGTGGGCGTTTCTTTCCATGTATTCGACCCAGCCGGATCTTTCCACGATCTGCAAGGCGATTTTGGAAGGGAGTTCTCCCTTCTCTTTCATCTCGATCAGGTCTTCGAATAAATTGAATAATTCCTTCGCTTTTCCGAGCCCCGCCTTTTTTAAAGGAAGATCCGCCCTTCCTATCGCTTCCAAAAAGGAAATCCCTTCCCGGATGGAGAATTCGCGGATTTTTTCCAGGCTCGCTTCCCCTATTCCCCTTGGAGGAGTATTCACAATTCGTAACATGGAATTCGAATCCAGAGGATTCGCCACCACGTTCATATATGCGATCATGTCCTTGATCTCCGCACGATCGAAAAATCGGAATCCTCCGAAGATCTTATACGGAATCCCGGAAGTTCTTAGCGCCTCTTCGAAATATCTGGATTGCGCATTCGTTCTGTAGAATATGGCAAAATCCTTATATTCGGCGCCCCTCGCCGAACCGGATCGGATCTTTCTTACGGTATCGTATGCTTCCTCGTTTTCGTTTTCGTATTCGGAGAGAAGAATAGGATCGCCTTCCGGGTTATTCGTAAACAATTCCTTGTCTTTACGATCTTCGTTGTTCGAAATCACACGGGAGGCCGCGCGGATGATGTTCGAGGTGGACCTGTAATTCTCCTCCAGTTTTACGACGAAAGCGTTCGGGAAATCCTTTTCGAAATTTAAAATATTCGAAATATCGGCGCCTCTCCAGGAGTAGATGGATTGATCGTCGTCCCCTACCACGCAAAGATTTCCTCTTTCTCCGGAAAGTAATCTTACAAGATGGTATTGGACCTTATTCGTATCCTGATACTCGTCCACCATGATGTAATTCCATCTATTCTGGTATTTAACCAGGACTTCCGGGTTTTCCCGGAAAAGCTGGACGGTTTTTTGGATCAAGTCCCCGAAATCCATGGCTTGGTTTTTAGCCTTTCTTTTTTCGTATTCCTCGTAAATGGAAGCGATCACCTGGGAACGATGGGAAAAATTCTCCTTTCTGATATAAGCGTCCGAATCCGAAAGGGAATCCTTCCAGGAGGAAAAAATAGAAGCCAAGGAGGAAGGTTTGTACTGTTTCGGATCTTCGTGTAGATCCTTGATCACCTGCTTGATTAGGGATTCTTGTAATACGGAATCGTAAATCGTAAAGGCGGAACCCATCCCCAAATATGCGATCTCTCTTCTCAATATAAATAGGCAAAGCGAATGAAAAGTCTTGATCTGAACGTTAAAAGGAATGGATGGAACCAGGCGAGAAACCCTTTCCAACATCTCCGCCGCGGCCTTGTTCGTAAAAGTAAGGGCACAGATGGAATCGGTCTTACGGTTCAGAATCAGATTGGCGATTCTATGGGTGATTACCCTCGTTTTTCCGGAGCCGGCACCCGCTAAAATCAATACGGGCCCCTCTAGTCTCTCGACTGCGGCCTTTTGAGGAGGGTTCAATCCTTCTAAAAGATCGGACAAGGGCTCGTACCTTAGAACCTATAATCGCCGATACCGAATACGAATTGGAAGGCGTTATCCGACTCGTACCTTTCGAACGGAGCCCAGAAATTTCCCGTAGGTTTCAATTTTTGTGCGAAATAAATACGTAAAGGCAACACCGGTATCTGGATACGAAGCCCCACACCCCAGGAGTATCTCATACGATCGAAGGCAACGTTATCCGCCGAAAGAACGAGTCTCGCCGGGTTATTCAGATCGTCGTAGGTCACGTCGGCCTTTCTACCGTTTTGAGTATTAAAATTATTTTGTATATACCATGACAGAGGATTAGCCTGGATCGCCGCTTCCTTATTCTTATCGTAATTATCGAAGTAGTCCTTCTTGGTTCCCACCGCTCGATTGACTTCTTCGTAAAGCGCTCCCCCATCCAAGAAGACCACTAACCATAACAGGCTCGGCTCGATAGGAATCCGAAGCTCGGAATCGAATAGGATCCTATGCTGGGCACCGTCTCTCCATTCCGTCGGATATTTCGCATCGTTATAATACCAACCGCGTAGGGACTCGTAACCTCCGATGATCAGCAAGTCTTGCGGACGGATATAAGGGTCCTGGACCGGATCCTGATTTTTGCCGCCCCCTGCGGGAGACCTTTGGAATATGAAGGTATTCGATGTCCGGAATTCCTGGACGACCCTCCACCTGCGTAACGCGTTATTCCGCAATAAACCGCCGAAGGTAAAATCGAACCAGGTATGGTAGTATTCCGCCATGATCCTATACTGATCGAAGTGCGAACTACCTCCTAAATATTGTCCTACGTTATCCACTTGGAAAAGAATATCGTATCCTCTAGTGGGAGCGAAAACGTTATCCCGAATATCGTAAGCGATTCCGTTCGTGATCTGGGACCGGAATTGCCATCCCCTTCTCACGTTAGCCAAAACGGAGTCGGATACGAGAGCAGTAGGATTCGAGTAGGAATAAAACGCAGGAGTATATCTATGAAAGTGGGTCCAGTTAGTGGCCAACCTATGGGCCACCCCGATCGTTACCCCGAGACCGTTGTTATCGTAGGTGGCGTTTTCCACAACGGGGGCAGTAGTACTGTCGGAGATAGCGATTGTGGAAGTGGATCCCAAAAAGATCGTTCTGGAAAAATAGAACATGGAAAGAGAAAGAGACCAAGGAGTATCGTTCATCCAAGGTTCCGTCCATGATAGCTGGAAGGATCTACGATAAGGTCCGAATTCCAAACGACCGGAAACTTTTTGTCCGGTTCCGTTCAGGTTATTCTCCCCGATCTCCGTGAAGATGGTAAATCCGGTAATGGTTCCGTATCCTCCCCCCATGGACACGGTTCCGGTAGGCTGCTCCAATACTTCGATGACCAGATTCATCTTGGTATCGTCCGAACCCGGGCGCATATTGAAGTTTACTTCCTTGAAGTAGCCTAAGTTGAAGATCCTCTCCCTAGAACGGTTCACTAAAGTGGAATCGAATAGGTCCCCCGATTTAAAGAGTAACTCCCTTCGGATCACTTTATCTTGGGTCTTCTTATTTCCCTTGATGATTACGTTTTCGATCTTAGCGAGATTATTTTCGCGGATGGTGAATTCCACGTGTACGAATTTTCTGCCCCGCAGCTCGGGACTTCTGTTATGAATCTCCCTGAGTTTTCTGATATTCAATTGTTTGTATTCGTCTTCGCAGATCTTTCTTTCCAGATCCGTCTTTCTAGAATAACAGTTCTCATAATATTGCAGACTCTCTTCGTCCAAAGAGACTACCTTTCTACGCGGGATCACCTGAGCGAAGATATGCCCTTTGGATCCGTAGAGTTCGTTCACGGAGGATCTGTCCCTCATGAAAACGGTCTCGTCGAAGATCTCCCCGGCATCCTTGGTGCTATAATCCAAGGTCCTCTCTATTTCAGAAATAGTGAATAGAGGCTTTAGCTTATCCTTGGAAGTTTCGGGAGGGTTATTTTCCTTATTCAAGAAAATCGGACGGCCGTCCCCATCCAGAGTCATATCATGAGCTACAGTATACCCGTTGAAATAATAGACCTGCCCCTCGTAGAGCTTGATATTTACGATGATAACCCGTCTGTTTTTCTTTTCCGGATTTTCCCAATGGATTTCCCAGTTGGTTCCCTCTCGGACCAATTCCGAGTCCAGGTAACCCTTACTTCTAAGATATGCCTGCAAAGTTTCCTTATCTTTTTCAAAGGCGCTTTCCTTGAAGTTTCCGCCTTCGAAGAGACCTTCTTCCTTCAAATCCATAAGGCCCAAGAGTTCGGAGGTCTCCACGGTTTCGTTTCCGTAGATATTGATCTTTGCGACCGGAATTTCCTCCCCTTCGTCGATGATAAATCTGACTCGCACTAGGTTGGTCTTAGGATCCGGCTTAGCCAATTCCACTTTTACGTAAGCGAGAAAGAATCCCTCGTCTCTGTATTTTTGTAGGATGATATCTCTGGACTTAGCGACTTTTTGGGGAGTGATGACCTCGTTTTCCTTTAAGGGCATCTTTTCTCTTAGGTCCGCGGGAAAGACCTCGTCCGCCCCCACGAATTCCACGTCTTTGACCCTGGGACGTTCCTTCAGTTCGACGATGATACGAATCCCACCGTCCATTTCTTCGGCTTGTATATCGATGAAATAGAAAAAGCCGGAAGCGAATAATGTCTTGAGATCCCTGTCGATTAAGCCTCGAGTCAGGTTCTTTCCTACCTTCAATTCCAACATGGACGCGATATCCGCATCCGGAGTGTTCTTATTCCCGTTAAATTTGATTTCTCTGACTACCTTACCAAAGTAGTCGCCTTTCTTGGAAAGAAGTTGGGAGATTTCACCCGAATAAAATAGAGAGCCTGCTAGGAAGAAAACGGCGAATAACTTATTTATGGGTGCTTTTCGTTTCAAGATTCTTATAACAAGCGCCGTCTGGCGCAATTTATTTTATTAGCGAGCGGGGATCTTAGGATCTATTCTCGCCGAGCGCGATTCATGAAAAGAATCACTGGCTTCCCGGCTGACGGACCATCGCCAAATTGAACCTGGTTACACCCGCTTCATTCACTTTATCGATCACTTTAACGATCGTTTGGTAATTCGCTCCACCATCCCCTCTAATGATCACTCTGTTCTTATTGGGCTCTTTTTTATCTTTGTCTTCGGGCCCATTGAATATTTTTATTTTCTCGGTCAATTTTTCCAAAGGAACCGGCTCGGTATCCTTATCTAGAAAAATCTTTCCGTCCTTATTCACCGTAATGATAAGTTCGTCTTTTTTCTTTTCTTGGGCGGTACTAGAGGATCTAGGCAACTCGATCTTGATCACCGTCGATTTTTCCAAAGTGGCATTCATTAGAAAGTAGATCACAATGAAACTAATCACGTCGATCATGGGGGCTAGTTCGATCTGCCCCGCACGAAATCCGGATTCTCCTCCTCCGCGTTTCCACTTTCTGAATTTCATAATTATTTCAAAAACCTAAGAGCTTGTTCGGAAAGACTCTCCATTTCGGAGATGGCATCTTCTTTTCTTTTTTGAAAGAAGTTATGAAATATATAAGCGGGAATCGCAACCGCGAGCCCCATTGCCGTGGTAATCAAGGCCTCGCTGATCCCCACTTCGGCTCCTCTGGTTCCGGAACCTTCCGCAAAGGAGCGAATGATCCCTAAAACCGTTCCCAATACTCCCAATAGAGGGGAAATCGTCGCAATCGTTGCCAAAGAAGAAAGAAACTTTTCCATTCTTTGGATCTGATTCAATCCTTGGGTGAGAATCTCGTCCTCCACCGAAGAAGAGTTTTTCTTATATTGCGCGATCCCGGCTTGGAGAACTTGGGAGAATGGACCTTGGCTCAGACTGCGTATCAGATCGGAAGCGGAGTCTACATTCTTGGCTTGGAGCAAGTCCTTCACTCTCCTCCAATCGTCGGGAGAAAGGGACTTCCAACGGGAAAAGAAGATTAATCTTTCTATGATGATAGTAAAGCCGATAATCGAAACCAAGAGAATCAAAATGGGGACGGTTTCCGGAGGAATAATGGAAACCAAAGAATCTGTTTTCGCAAGAATCATATACGACGGGAGTTCTCCATGGAGTAGGGTTTCCAAGTCTGCCCTCCCTGCCAAACGATTTTTAAAAGGAATTGCCTCCTTTTTACCAAGCCCGCAAAATGAGCTTGGTAAAAATAGGACAAAGGCAAGCTTACACCGCCTTCTTTTTCAGCAATTCCTTCGCGTGATCGAGAGCGCCTCGTGAGATATTTTGACCCGAGATCATTCTAGCGAGTTCCAATGTACGCTCCTGCATCCCTAGGAAATTTGCCTCGGAGATCGTTCTTCCATCTTTTACATGCTTGCTGACCAGAAGATGATGATCCGCTGCTGCCGCAATTTGCTGTAAATGTGTGACTAAAACGATCTGGTGAGTCTTAGCAAGCACTCTCAGTTTCTTGGCAACGTCCATCGCAATCTCTCCTCCCAGACCGGAGTCGATCTCATCTAAGACCAAGACTTTTCCGTCGTAATTGGATCCTAAAACGCTCTTGATCGCTAGCATGACCCTGGAAATCTCCCCGCCAGAAGCGATTTTACGCAAAGGTCTCGGCTTTTCTCCCGGATTCGGGCTAAAGTAGAATTCCGCTTGGTCTAGGCCGAGTTCGTTTACTAGATAAGATTTCCCTTGGGCTTCCACTTCTCCTTCCGGACTGGTTTCCCAACGTAAGACTACCTGGATTCCGGCTCCTTGCATCCCGAGCATTTCCAGTTCGGATTTCAATCGAGTCTCGAATCCGTGCAGAACCTCTCTTCTGGACTTGGACAATTTCAGACAGAGCTGAGTTAATTTCTCCGCAGCACGTTTCATTTCCTTTTCCAGGGAAACCTTAGAATCCAAATTTTGTTCTAGGGCGCCTAGTTCGTCTTCGGCTTTCTTCTTTGTGCTTAAGATTTCCTGAATCGTAGATCCGTATTTTTTTTTCAGTTTTTGGATGAGATCCAAACGAGTCTGTACATGGGCCAATCTATCCGGGGAAAAGTAGACTTCGTCCTTTTGGTCCTGAGCGCTAGTATTGATTTCGCGTATCGTAACATAGACTTCTTTTAAGGAAGAATCCAATTCTAATAGGGATTCGCTTAAAGTTTTGATCTTATCGGAGGCCCCTAAAATTTTCGGAAACACTCCGATGATGGAAGACTCCGTCTCCGACAAATAACCCGTAATGATCTCCAGATTTTCCGTCAGCTTTTCACCGTGAGTCAGCAGATTTTCTTCCTGGGATAATTCCTCCTCTTCCCCGTCTTTCAAGTTAGCGGTCTGGATTTCTTCAATCTGGTATTGTAGGATTTCCTTTTTGCGATTCTTGTCCGCATGAGTGGATTCCAATTCCTCCAGTCTTTTTTTGAGGCTCTTGTATGTATAAAAGGCTTCCTTGACTTCTCCCCGCAAAGGATGGAGTCCCGCATGGGAATCCAAAATATCCAATTGCTGCGCCTTGTCCAAAAGTAGAATCTGATCGTTCTGGTTATGGACTTCCGCTAGAATCTCTCCTAGGCTCCTGAGAACTTGGGCGGAGGATAAGGAATGATTGATTTGGATTTTAGTCTTTCCGTCCCGAGAGAATTCTTTACGGATCACGACTAAATTGCCCTCCGAAGAAAATCCTTTTTCGGTCAGCCATTCTTTCGCCGCGGGATTTCCGGAAATGTCAAATCCTGCCTCCAAGGCATAGCGATCCGCACCCGTCCGGATATCCATGGCTGTACTTTTTCCTCCTAATAAGGAACAAAGAGCATCCAATAGCAGGGATTTGCCGGATCCGGTCTCTCCGGTTATGGAAGTCAATCCTCGGCTCCAGTCGATTTGGGCCGATTCTATAAGGGCAAAATCTCGGATTGTAAGTGTTTGAAGCATAATTCCTCCCAAAATGGTAACCAAACATATATATAGTTATATATTTATGTAAACTATTTTTTTGTATAGTATAAGAAAAAATCGGAATGTCTTTCCACTTTCGCTACAAACACTTTAAGAAAATTTTACAAATGAGAATCTGAGTCGGATCCGGTTTCCAAAAACCGGGAGTGGAATGGTCAATTCCGGGAGAATTCGGATTTTTGATTGCATGAATCGGAAGAACGAAAAAGACTGGGAAACGATTTTTTCTCCGCGAAGGACGAGCATGGCCAAAAGCTTTAAACAATTAGACGCCCAGCTCTCTGAATACATTCAAAGCCGTTCCCGCATCTCCATCCAATCCTCACGGATGAACTCTAAATTAGAAAAATACGTTCTAAGAATCCTAACCGAAGTTCTGGAAAAACTGGGGCAATCCAGGTATATCGAGATGCTTTATACGATCACCAAGGAAATGGCGATCAACGGAGTCAAGGCCAACCAAAAACGAGTATTCTTCGAAGACCTTGGATTGGATATCCGGGATCCGGAGCATTATGACCGGGGACTGTCCCAGTTCAAAGAGAATTTCTCCGAAAAAATGGCGGACGAATACGGTAAACGCTGTTTAGCTCGAGGGGTTTTCGTGAAAATCACCGTGATCTACACGGAAGAAGGTTTGGTCGTCGAAGTAGTCAATAATACCCCTGTAATCGAGATCGAAGAATCCAGGATGCGGGAAAAAATGAAAAAGGCGATGGAATACAATGATATCGCAGAATTCTATATGGACAATATGGATAATACCGAGGGCGCCGGACTCGGTATCGCTCTCATCATGATTCTACTCAAGAGCGAAAATATAGATCCGAATCTCTTCCGGATCCAAACCCAAGCTTCCGAAACCGTAGCCAGAGTGGAAATTCCTTTTACAGATAAATACGTAACCATTAGAAGCAAGGAAATCAACCAAGTTGGAAATCACAGGTAAAACCGCAGTAATCACCGGCTCTGCCGGAGGCTTAGGCAAAGCCATGGCCGAAAAATTCGCCAAGTTAGGGGCTAATATCGTTCTCTCGGATGTCTCCGAAGAAAGATTAGCCTCAGCCCTCAAAGACATCCAAGCGCTGGGCGCCAAGGTAATCGCAGTCAAAACGGACGTCTCCAAAGAAGCGGACGCCGAAAAATTGATGGCGGAAGCGGTCTCCGCTTTCGGATCGGTAGATATAGCGGTACTCAATGCGGGAATTCTTAGAGACGGCCTCTTAATCAAAGCCGATAAGCAAACAGGGAAGGTTGCATCCAAACTTTCCCTGTCCGATTGGCAGTCTGTCATCGACGTTAATCTCACCGGAGTATTTCTGACAGGAAGAGAAGCGGCAGTCCAAATGGTAAACCAAGGCACAAAAGGAGTGATCATTCCTATTGCTTCCGTGTCCATGCACGGAAATCCGGGCCAGACCAATTATTCCGCGGCAAAAGCGGGAGTAGCTGCTATGACAAAGCTTTGGGCAAAGGAACTAAGCCGGTATGGAATTCGCGTGGCAGGAATTGCACCGGGCTTCATCGCTACCGAAATGGTAATGAAGGATATGAATCCGGAAGCCCTAAAAAAATGGGAGGCTCAAATTCCCATAGGCAGACTTGGAAAACCCGATGAAATCGCTAGTACGGCAGTTTTCATTGCGGAAAACGAATTAGTAGACGGAGTCGTCTTAGAGATCTCTGGAGGAGTTAAAATCTAAGCTTCCCATTCTTGGAATCCCTCTTTTTGGGGGATTCCGCATAACTTCCATACTTTTGCCCTCCATTCTCCCCATTTTAACCAAATCCGATACCCTTTTATAAGGAATTAGAATAATAGCAAATTCGAAGATTCTAATAGTTCAATTCTCGTTTATTCCCAATTTCGAATATTTCGTTTTTCCCATCCTTATTATGATTCGATGAATTCACCAATTGAGAATCAGACTTAATTGTGAACGTTAACGTAAGTATCTCGTCTCGCGAAATTATATAAACAGTTGATAATAAAGATTTTTCCTTCATTTTCATAATTATATCATAATTTACACGATTTATAATTTTACGAAAAAATATATATTGATTACGTAAATCCTTGAAAATTTCAAAGGAACTGCTACGATGGAAAGAAATACTATTGAAGGCAGATTATGGCAGCCCAAAAGTTAGATATTAAGAAAACTCATCTGGATGCGACGATCCGTGGATTGAAAGCGGTAGCCCATCCCGATCGACTGAAGATTTTACTTCATCTTTCCAAGAAGGAACATAGCGTAGGGGAACTGGTAGATGCGTTAGGAATTAGCCAATCCGCCGCGTCTCAGCATTTAAGCAAAATGAAAGAAGCGGGATACCTCGGAAGTAAGAAAGTATCCAACCAGGTTTTCTACTCGATTAAGGATCAAAAATTCAAGGCTTTCGCAAAGTCTTTGCTTCAGATCTTCTCGAGATAATTCGAACCCCCGGGGCTCAAATTCTTTGGGCCCCTTATTCTCCTTCCTCTTTTAGCAATCGAACATAGTCAGAAATAGCCGATTTCAAATCAGTAAATCCTTCGGAGTACCCGCTCGCCAATAGTTTCTCGGTTTCGGCCTTTGTATAATATTGGTATTTAGGCCTCAAAGTCTCCGGCATATCCACGTATTCTATATTCGCGGGTTTTCCTAACGCGGAGAATAGCGCCTCGGCCAGATCGTTCCAGGTCTCCGCCACCCCTCTCCCCACGTTAAATAAGCCGTATTTTCCCTTGGAGAGAAGGTGGAGGCTGATCTTAGCCGCATCCTTGGCGTATAAGAAGTCCCTTTTCTGCTCTCCGTCCTTGTATTCGTCGCGGTACGATTTAAATAAACGTAATTTGCCTTCGGAGAGTATCTGTTCGTAGCCCTTTAATACGACGGAACGCATATCTCCCTTGTGAGCCTCTCCGAATCCGAAAATATTGAAATATTTCACCCCGGTGATTTTGTCCAGGAAGCCCTTCTTCTGAGCGTAAAGATCGAACATATGCTTGGAATATCCGTACATATTCAAAGGTTTTAAAGGGGAAATCGGGGCCTTATCGTCGTATCCCTGGGCGCCATCTCCATAAGTGGCCGCGGAAGAAGCATAAAGGAAGCGGACTCCCCTTTTTAAGGATTCCTCGGCCAAAATCTTAGTGTATTCGAAATTATTTCGGATGAGATAAGAAGCGTCCGTCTCGGTTGTGGAGGAGCAAGCCCCCATATGAAGAATATGAGAGAAGGATTTGAGAATCTTACCTTTTTGAACTTTACGAAGAAATTCATCTTTTTCCAAATAATCGGAAAATTCCAACTCTCTCAAATTTTTCCATTTGGAAGAATTGCCCAAATGATCCACGATCAAAATCTGAGATATTCCCTTTTCGTTGAGCAACCGGACTAGATTGCTTCCGATCAATCCGGCCCCGCCGGTCACGATCACCCGTTTCATTGACATTGCTCCATTGGATTACAAGGAATCTATTAGTCTACCAAATCTGGATTCTACCTGACGGGAGATTTTCGGATCCTCCTCCAAAACGGGAGGATACCAATCCTTGAGACGAGCGTCGATTACGATGGGACCTTTAAAAGAGATATGATTTCGAACCACGTTCGAATTCCCGTATAAATCCGCCGCAGGCTCGAATCGAGTGAATACATGCCAAATAAAATCGTGATCCGATTTGGTCGCCTCCTCGGAATCGTCCACAAGTGCCACGATCGTAAAGTCTTGGAGGGACTTTTCCTTTAGTGCGGAAAGAGCTAGTCCGTCTCCTCTCTTATATTTCGAAGCGCTTATCACTAAGACGCCGGGACAATACAGTTTCGGATTTTTGAATTTAGGATTCTTGAGAGTTCCGTTCCAGGAATTCTTTAACTTTCTAATCTTAGGCCCTACTCCGAGTAAAACGGCTTTACTTCCCTCGTTCACTTTCGGTCCGGTATAATCCAGAGTGTCTTGAGAGATATTGGAGAATATATGCAAATCCGTCTCCGGATTGAACCTCTCCAAAGCTGCCAAGAAAGTCGTCCGGAAATCCTGCAATGGAACCTCTTGGTCCGTCACTACCAGAAATTTGGTCAAGGAGAGTTGCCCTTCTCCTAAGATGCGGAGTGCCCCCATAAAGGCTTCCTTCTTGTATCTTTCCTTGACGATAGCTGCCGCCAGAGAATGCACTCCCGATTCTTCATACGCCCAAACGCCTTTCACCTGGGGCATAACCAGAGGAAACATAGGAGAAAGTAGATGTTGCAGGTATTCGGCGATCCAATGGTCTTCTTGGGGAGGACGACCGACTACCGTAGCCGGCCATATCGCGTCCTTGCGTGCGAAGATTTTTTCCACCTGAAAGACCGGATAATCGTGTTTCAAAGCGTAATATCCGTAATGATCTCCGAACGGTCCCTCCGGTCTGCGTATCTTAGGAGGAATTTTTCCTATCAAGGCGAAATCCGCGTCCGCTACGATGGGAAGAGGGCTTATATTCTTATTTTTGAATATTCTCAATCTCTCTCCCAGTAGGAGGGACGCGAGCAGAAATTCGCTGATCTCCTCCGGCAAAGGAGCAACGGCGGAGATGGTAAGTGCGGGAGGGCCGCCCACGTAAATATGCGCCGGCAGCGCCTGGCCTTTGGCTTCCGCCTCGGAATAATGAAATCCTCCCCCCCTATGGATTTGGATATGCATCCCGGTCAATTCCGGCTCATGGAATTGTATACGATACATTCCCAGGTTTCCTTTTCCGGTATTCGGACTCTCGGTGTAAACTAATGGAAGAGTGATGAATCTTCCCGCATCCCTAGGCCAGGATTTCAACGCGGGCAATTCTTCCGTGCTTTCCAATGTCCGAGAAAGAACTTCCGCAGTTCCCACTTTTCGCAATCCCACTCGGAAAGCAGTCCAGGCTAGGGACCTAGCCTCCCATATTTTTTGGAAAGAAGGAGGCGCTATATTCTTAGCCGTGAAAGCAAGTTTCTGAACGAAGCGGACTGGATCCTCACCGAAGGCGATGCGTATCCTGGATTCGGAACCGTATAAATTCGTGGCTACGGAAAACTTAGAACCCTTTACATTTGTGAATAAAAGTGCGGGTCCTCTTTTGGCGACCACTCTTCTTTGGATCTCTGCGATCTCCAGAATCGGATCTACTTCTTCTCCGATCTCTAAAAGTTCTCCCTTCCGGGCCAATTCTTTTACAAAATCTGCGGTGGATCGGATACTCATTAGGCTCCCCTATTCTGTTTTCCTTTTCGGTAGGATTTTTCCAAACCCGGCAATTCGCTTTCCCTTTTTGTAAACGCCTTCTTGATTTTTTGGGCCACGGAGGAAGGGAACTCGGTCTCCAGGGAATCCCAATCGCACCATTTGGTTTCCGAATTCGGATGGATCTTTTCTATTCTTTCGGAAACGTATTTTTCTCCGGAAGCATCCAGTCTAGTTTCGGATACTCTACCTACGATTTTATGATGGGTGATTGTATGCTTGAACTGAATTCCACAATCCCCTAAAGAATCGAATAGCTTCGCTATCGGATCCGGATCGTAAGGAGAATTTCCCTCCCAAGAATAAGGCAGAGAATAGATCGTCTTAAAGAAACGCCGTTGCGGATAACGTAAGAGTAGAATTCCCTTCTTTCCATGAACGATAAAAAAGCGGATCGTAAGCGGGACTTCCTTCGTCTTCTTCTCCGTTGGGGGAATGGATTCTTGGACTCCTTCTTTGTAAGCTGCGCAGTCCTCGCTCAAGGGACAATCCGAACAAAGGGGTCGCGGAAGACAGATCCTGGCCCCGAGCTCCATTATGGCTTCGTTATGTTCTCCAGGATATTTAGGATCCAAAAATCGATCGGCGATCTCTTGTAAGACGAGATCCGACTTGGCCCCGTTCTCCCTAAATAGGCTCAGACGGGAGAGAACTCGTTTCGCATTTCCGTCCAATACCGCAAATGGAAGTCCGTAAGAGATGGATAAGACGGCTCTCGCAGTATAGGGTCCGATTCCCGGAAGAGAAAGTGCGTTCTCCAAGCTACGGGGAAATTCTCCCCCGAAATCGCGAACCAGCTTTTGCACTCCCGCTCTGAGATTACGAGCGCGGGAATAATACCCTAAACCCTTCCAGTAGCGTAGTACCTCCTCCTCGTCTGCAAGGGCCAGAGCTTGGGGAGAAGGGAAGCGCTTCAAAAATGCATCGTACAAGGGTAACATAGCGCTTACTCTTGTCTGCTGGAGCATGATTTCGCTCACCCAGGTAGAATAAGGGCTACGGTTTCTCCTAAAGCTGAGGTCCCGCTTTTCTTTTCGAAACCAGTTTCTTAATTTTTCCCGGACTTTCGATTGAAGGATTCCTTCCTCGAACGGAGATTTCTGAGAAACTACCGGCATGTTCTGACTATCCAACCTTCTCCCAGGTCCCGGGAAAAGGAGTTTTTCCGAGAAAGAGGAAAGAAGCCAGGATCTTATTTTTCCCTTTTTACAGTATCCAAGTTTCGACGGAATTGGGAATAGGAGATCCTACTTACAGCCGAATCCCGGAACCGTTCCCTAAACTCCGATTCGTTTAGATTTTCCAATTTACCTTCTTCCTTAAAGATATCCCGGATCTTAAATTCTAAAATTTCGGTCTTCCGATCGTTTTTCTTGGCCTTGATTCGATTCCAGGGACATACTTCCTGGCAAATATCGCAACCGTAAGCCCAGCCATGCAATCCTGCGACTTCCTCCGAACGATCTTCAATGGTCTTATAAGAAATGCATTTTCTAGAATCGATGCGATAGGGTTCCAACGCATCGGTAGGGCAAGCATCGATGCAAGCGGTGCAAGTCCCGCATCTGTCCTTAGCGGGAAGATTCGCAATTTGCAAAGGAAGATCCGTAAATAGAACCGTTAAAAAGAAGAAGGATCCGAATTCTTCGTTCAATAGATTGGTATTCTTACCTACCCAGCCGATACCGGCCTCTCTCGCCAATACCTTCTCGGGAACCGGTAAGGAATCCACACCTTGTCGGAATCTGTTTCCGGGAAAGAGCGCCTTGAGACGATCGATTACCGCCGCACCTCTTTTTCTTAAAACGGAATGATAATCCTCACCCATAGCGTATCGGGAGAATCGAAAAGGAAGTCGCAAATTCTCGTATTCGGTATCCGAGTACAATGCTCCGAATACTAAAACCGTTTCCGGTTTAAAACCCAAGCCTTCCAACTCTAAGCGGAGAGGCATGTTTCTAGGATACCATTCCATACTCCCATGCCTTCCTTCTTCCACCCAAAGACGGATCTTTTCCTTATCGGATTCGGGAACGATGGCAGGAGCCGCTCCGAAAAGCTGGAAGCCTTCTCGACCCGCGATTTCCCGCAACTCAGTTAGAAGTTCTTTACTTTCGAAGACCATAATCTATGATTTTCAGTATGAAGGAAGGAGAAGAGGATTTCCTACAACCATTTTCGGGAGTTCCAGGAGGAATTCCATTGCAGGAACTCTTAACCGCTGCGAAGGAAGCAGGATTGGATCTCCCCCAGGAAAGGAGTCGCCCTTTGGGTAGGATACTTCTTGCAGGGATCTTAGGCGCTCTGAGGGGATTTTCCGAGAGAGGACTCTCTCCTTTTCTTCCCTTGCACAAACCGATCTTCAAGGAGATCTGCGACGATCTACGAGAAGCCTATTCCTTTCTGGCTCTGGAAGAGAATGAAAAGATGGTATTGCAAGAAGCGGCAGAGTTCGGTACCAAGAAAGTTTACCATTTAGAATGGAAACTCTATTCTTCTCAGGAACTCTTTTAACTATACCGCAAAGAAAATGATCGCTGAAAAAGAGACTAACACCACAGCCTCCAGCAAACCCGCTCCGAAATTTTGGTCTCTTTCGATTTCCTCTTTCAGAGTCGAACCGGGAAGAACCACCCAGTCCGCAAAGAAATGCAAAACGGGAATCAATAGGAACGCAAGACCTAGATCGAGTAAAAGCAGAATTCCGGTTTGAAGTAAGGACTCGAATTCTCTAAATAGGGCGCGGGTCAATAGTATGCCGATCGCAAGTAGAGCTCCGGCAAAAGCGGTGCCCGCCGCCAGATTTTGTTTGGATTCCAATTCGTTTCTCAATCGATAGGGAATCCAAAGCTTATAATAATAAGCGAAAAGAATCATACCTATCTGCCCCACCGCGAAAAAAATCACGGATAAAATGCAACCTATGATCGTCTTCTCAAGGATAGGCGATACGCCCAAATTCAAACCCCCGGGGAAAACTTTGGCGCCTATATCTCCGTTCAACGCGGCGGCGATAAAAAAGGAACTAGCGATGGTTCCTCCGAACAGAACCGATGCGACGGCTAGATTCTTTTTTTCGTAAATTTCTTCCTGGGCGTCTATCCCACCTAAAATCAAACCGTCGTTGATTTTCTGAGAAATCAAAAGTAGAAGGACTCCTAATATGGAGAAGGAAAACACTTGGATAAGATCGTTCAGAAACTGTCCTTCTTCTCCCGGATGAGAGACTACCGTGATGAAAAGAATGATGATCCCTAAATAATGCCCCGAAAGGGATAAGGCCAGGGCTCCGTTATCGGAACGGACCAATTCATGATCCAATTTACGGGGTTCCGTCCAATCCTTTACCTTCTTGCCGATGAAGAAAACGAGGAAGCCTAAACCGAAAAAGGCGAAATCCTTTCCTAGGACAGAAATATATTTCCAAACGAAATCCATGCCCACCAGATTACTCCGGTAGGGTTAAAATTTCATAGCCTTTTTCTGTAACGAGTATCGTATGTTCGAATTGAGCGGACCATTTGCCGTCTTTAGTATTTACGGTCCATCCGTCTTTTTTGGAGAAGATCACTTCCCAGGTTCCCAGATTCACCATGGGTTCTATCGTGAAAGTCATTCCTGGCTCGAGTTTTGCCAGTTTACGATTGGAGCGATAATGGGGAATCTGAGGTTCCTCATGGAAGCCCCTTCCGATACCGTGACCCATGAGATCTCGAACGATTCCGTATCCTTTAGGAGTCAGATAATCGTCGATCGCATTCGCGATATCGCTGACTCGATTGCCTGGTTTTACTTGTTCGATCCCGACCCACATGGCCCTTTCGGCGTCTTTTACGAGTCGTTCCACTTCGGGAGAAGTCTTTCCGCCTACTATGAAAGTACGGGAACTATCTCCGTGGTAGCCGTCCACAATGGGAGTTACATCCACATTTACGATATCCCCGTCTTTCAACACATCGGTCGCTTTGGGAATACCGTGACAGACAACGTCGTTAATGGAGGTACAAACGGATTTTGGAAATCCCTTGTATCCTAAAGGCGCAGACTTACCGCCTTTTTTTTTTGTGAATTCTTCGCAGAGATCGTTGATAACGAGAGTACTAACACCCGGCTTGATATAGCCGGATATATAGTCCAGAAGTGCGGCGGCTAGTTTGCCCGCCGCCCTCATTTTCTCGATTTCAGATTTGTTCTTGATGTAGATCAAGAATCTCTTAGAAGTCGGTTGGTCTTACCGTAGTGCGTTTGTTCGCCTCGGTACGTTTCAGTGCATCGTCGATCAGTGCGTAGAGCTTCTCATTCAAGCCGTCGACCGCATCTCCGGAAGTCATAAAGCCTTTGGACTTGATATAAGCTTTTACTTTGCTTGCGACGATGAGGGTATCCTTTTCAGCGCTTTGAGCCATGGAATTCTTCCTCTTAACAGTAGTTTTCTTTTTTTGTACCATACGAACGAGCTTTGGGGGCTTCTCCTTTTCCCATCCCGAAACTTTCCGGAACGTATCGAATTTATTAAGATACGTTTCCAGAGGGCTCGAAAAAAGGAATCATTTTCGAAAAAGCTCCTTATAATTTCATTGTTTTCTTAAAAACTAAGAAAGTACTCCTATGAAATTTATTACGTAACGTATAATACAAGTCGGAACGAGACATATTGGGGGAAAAGGTCGAGGTCAAGAAAAAAATCATCCCTTTTTCACCGTCTCACTCTGAATAATCGTTTGGACTAACGAAGTCTCTAGTCCTAATTTCTCCGCAATGGTCTCTGCAGACCAATGGAAGTTATGAAATAAATTAAGTACGGTCGCTCTCTTTCTAGCGACTAAAGGATTCTTCTCGGAAGACTTCCCGGCTTTGGAAAGTTCCGGCTTGGAAACAGTGGATTGAACCGCATCCATAAAGGCGGAAAGCTTCTCGAACGTATCGTCTGCTTCGGTTAACAAACCTTCCAACTCTTCCTTAACGGCTAAGGCACCGTCTTTCATATCGTCCAGTCTTTGCTGGAGGGTGCTGATCTGCTTATGCCTTTCTCCCAGCTCGCTCATCAGATCCTCGATCTTATCGAACTTAGCTTCCACGGAGAGAATCTCTTCTTTCCTTCCAGCCAAGGACTCCAGACGCTCGTCGGTTTTTCTAAGAGTCTCCGCGACTTCTTTCTCTCTGGCTTCCAAGATGGAGATTTCCTTTTCCATCTCACGGATTTTCTGGCCGACACGACCGGAAGTTTCCTTATGCAATTCCGACTCTTCGCTTAGGTGACGAAGTTCTTCACCTACGGTCGAGACTCTTCCCAAACGTTCTTCCAGATCCAGGAAGCGGTTCTCCATTTCGAAGGCCCTCTCTCCGGCCTCTACTAACTTGCGATGGGTGTCGTTCCATTGAGCGGACTCCTCCATCATCTTCTGGAATTCTTCCCGGAGAAGATCCGCTTTTTCTTGCACAGCGAGAATTTCCTCTTCTCTCTTTTCTACCGCCTCGATCCTGGATTCGAGTTGGTCCTGCAAGCCGCGTATACGATTCAAATTCTGATCCACATTCTCGTAGATCTTGTCTGTATGCTCCGCTTCTTCCAAAGCGTTGCGAACTTCGGATACGAAGTCCTCGGATTTTTGGATAAGTTCTCTGACTTCCAGGAATAATGTGGAACGTTTTTCCGCGTCTTCCATTCTTTCGGAAATTTGGTCCACGGAATTTCTGAGTTCTTCCGCCTCTTCTTCCAATTCCGCAAAAAGGGACTTCTTGGCCTCTCGGATTTCTTCTAAATCCTTGCGGAGATCCATTTGGAGCATACGGTATTCTTTTTGAGCGGTTTGGAATTCTTCTCTTCCCGTTCTTAGGAACTCTTCGGAAGAAGCTTCCGTTTCCTTCAGCAACGCTTTGACCTGGGTCTGGAATCTTTGCATCTGGCCTTCGCTTTCTTCCAAACCGGAGGAAAGCGCATCTTCCAGATTGCGCTTCACGTCCACCAAATGCTTGGCAATACGCTCTTCCAACTGGCCGAGTTGTACCTGTCCTTTGTCCAGAAGATTGGACAATTGCTTGTTGATCTTGGAATCGATGGTGCCATTCAGGCGGTCGATTTTCTCTTCCTGCCTTTCGAAGAATTCCTGACCGGATTCTTTCAATTTTTCTAATACTGCTTTGGCCTGATCCGCAGCCTTGTCCAATTGGGACTCTGTGGTGGTACGGATTCTATCCGCTTGCATTTCCAGAATTTTCTCGTTTTTACGTAGAAGGTTCTCGAATCTCTCGCCTACGGAGGAATATTCTTCTTTGATGGACTCCACTAAATTCTGGCCGTCCACTTTCATTTCCTTATAGCGTACCAGAAGTTCTTCTCGAACCTCTTCCCCGTCTTTACGGAAATTGGCCTTATATTTGGTTACGAATTCCTCAATCTTATCCTTCTGTTCCGCATAAGTCTTGGCGAATTCTTCCAGATACTCCGCGCCTTTGAAATGGATTTGGGAGAGTCTTTCTTCCAAACCGCGGATAGCTTCCATCGTATGATTTTTCTGGGAAACGACTTCGTCTTCCCAGGAGCGAGCGAAATGCTCCAGACGGCGATCCATTTTACGGAATTCCTCGTCTATGCTTGCGCCGATCTCACCGACCTTGGATTCCGTTTCTCCCAAAATCTCTCCCGCCGTCGCTTCCAAGGCTTCCCGGATATCCTTCACATAGGAATCCATTTCCTTCATGCGAGTGGAAACCTGCACATCGAATATTTTTACGTTTTCTCGGATACCGTCCCATTCGGCACGGAATCTCTCGGAATGAGAAGCGTGCAGAGCGGAAAGCTCTTCCTCTAATCCTAGGCGGATTTGCTCGATCCGATTTCTGGATTTTCTTTCTTCTTCGGAACGAGAAGTTTCCAGAGAAGAATGGAATTCTTTTAAACCCACCAGGATTTCTTTTCGCAGATCCTCGGCTTCGTTACGTAGCCCCGCGCTAATACGATTGAACTCGTCTTCGAAAGAATCGATCTGGCGTGTGAGTTCGGATTTTCTAGAATCGGCCTGCTTGAGTAGCTTATTCTCCGCTTCCAAATATTTCTCTTGGAAGATATTAATGGAATCGTTGATTCCTTCCGCTTGTCTGCGAGTTTCGTTTAGGATTTCGTCCCTGCGAGTCAGGGTCTCCAAACTCATCCCTTCTATCTCTTTGCGAATAGCTTCGATCTCGATCTTGACACCGTTCAGAAACGCTTCTTTAGAATGAACGACTTGTTCCAATATTTGATCGTATTTTTGTCTCAGAGAAGATTCGTTTCTCTGGAAGGTTTCTTCCAATTTACGATCCGCAAGTTCCGCTTTCTCTTCTACCCTTAGATCCAATCGATCCAATTTTTCGGAAACCGTAAGGAATGCGGTCTGGATACGATCCGTCTGAGCGTCCATATCCTCTTCTTTAGCCTGCATGGATTCCAGAAGCGACTTCACTTCTTCTCTGGCTTGGTCCACTTTTCCGACGGTGTCGTTCAGGATCGTTTTGGTCTGGCCCTCTAATTTCTGGCGATATGCTTCTCCCAATTCTTCCAAACCGGCTTCCACACGATCGGACTTGGCTTCTAAAAGGCCTTCCAATTCTACGATTTTAGATGCGAGGGATTGTAGTATATCATCGGACCGGAAATTCAATTTCTCCTGGAATGCATCCAATAGAATTTCCGCCTCGGAACGAAGCTCCTGGATTTTAGAACCGATGGCTTGGACTTCCCTTTTCCCCAATTCCAATTTGCCCAAACCTTCTTGGATGGACTGGGACTCTTGGCGGATATCGGAAGAAAGATGTACTACTTCCTTTAAATCCAGAGTGATTGCACTTAAGAAATCCCGATTGGATCGAATCGTATCCAAGAGCTGCCTGGATTCTTCGTTCAGACCCTTTACGTCTTCTGCGAGTTTTCGGGTCTGCTTGAGAGTGATTTCCAATTCGATTCCGGAATCCTTAACGGACTGGATCTTTTCTAGAGCAATCTCCTGCAATTCTTCCTGGAGTTTGCCGGTGTATCGTTTGATTTGACTGAGTTTATAATTCGACTTGTCCATCCTGCGAAGGAGGATAGTTATGCCTACACTGGCCAAAAAAGGTATAAAGAGTTCTAGGCCCATACTGTGAATGAATCAACGATTCTCGAAAAAAAACCTTTCTGAGAATTATGTCGCATCAAATGGATAGGAATACCCGCAACCAGGGGAATAAATCAAGAAATATTTCTCCAATCGCCCAAAAAAAGCCTTATACGGCATTTGCGGGCATTTATGACAGAGTGATGAGTCGGGCTCCTTACCGAGAATGGGCAGATATGATCCTCGAATCCTATCATCTTTCGGCCCCCGAAAATCCGCCCAAAAGGATCCTGGACCTAGGCTGCGGCACCTGTAAAATCTGGAAATACCTTCCCCCTAACGCGGAACTTTGGGGATTGGACTCCTCTTACGAAATGCTTCAAATCGCCGATTTGAGCCATATTAGAGGAAAACGAGTGCAAGGAGATCTTTTGAAACTACCCTCTCTGCCGGGCAAATTCGATCTTATATTTTCCGTTCACGATACCTTGAATTATCTCTTAGAAAGCGAGGAGATATTTAGGGTGTTTTCCTCCGTTCGCTCCTTATTGAGCGAAAAAGGAGTCTTTTTCTTCGATGTAAGCACAGAGAGAAATTTCCAAAAAAATTTCCAAGGCAAGGTCCTCAAAGAGACCCACGCGGACACGAAGCTTGTCTGGAGAAACGAATACGATCCCAAAACCAGGATCCTCCGTACCTCTTTGGAGTTTTCGGATAAGAATTCTTCCGTCCAGGAGGAGCATTTGCACAGGGCGTATCCTCTGGATCTTTGGAAGTCTCTTTTGACATCTTCCGGTCTGAAGATTCTCGCCCTAGGATCCGATTATGAAAGCTGGGAGTATTCTCCCAAAGCGAATTACTGGAATTTCGCCTGCGTTCCTTCTTAAATCGTTTTCGGAATTGAGGAATGATATGTTGGGTTGGAATTCTTTTTAGAGTCTCTTTACTTAGAAAGCCGGTGGAAACATGGCCAAATTAACGATACAGAATAAACAAGGAATCGTCCGCTTCGAGAATCAATTGATCGACGGGTATGAGAAAGTTTTTGACGAAATTTCGGAACAAGCTTCCAAAGCACATATCCAAAATCTGACTCTGGATCTGACTCCTACTAAAAAAATCACTTCCAGTGGGGTTGCGAAACTACTCACTCTTCGGAATCTTTTGGATCATTTCGGAGTGAAATTGGAAGTCATCAATCTGCAGCCTAATCTTCTGGACGTGCTCCGAAAATTCAAAGTGGACGCCATGCTCCGAATCAGAACCTAAGCCGGGAAAAACGATTGCCCGGGCTTAGGCTTATAAGAGCCTATTCCCGTGGGTTCCCTAAGAGCGGAAAATCTTTCTAAAATCTATTCGGGAAAGATCGCTCTCTCTCCAACCAACTTCGAAATTCCTAAAAATAGAATCACGGGTCTATTAGGTAGAAACGGCGCGGGAAAAACCACCGTACTTAGAATTCTTACCGGTTTTTTAAAACCGGATTCCGGAAACGTCTTCTGGAACGGGCTCCCTTTAGAAAACGATCCGATAGAATTCAAAAAGAATCTAGGATATCTTCCGGAATCGGCGCCTATCTATCCTGATATGACTGTCTACGAGACATTGGATTTCCTAGGCAAGGCCCGGGGCCTTGAGGGAGAGAATTTAAGAAGAAGAAGAAAGGAAGTCCTAGAAATCTGCGATCTACGCTCGGATCTGCATACCTTAGCGGGAGTTTTGTCCAGAGGAACCAGGCAAAGACTCGCACTCGCAGGCGCACTCATCCATGATCCGGAGATAATTGTGCTGGACGAACCCAGTTCCGGCCTGGATCCCCTGCAGGTATCCCAATTTAGATCCACAATTCGTAATTTAGCGAAAGATAAAATTCTTTTATTTTCCTCTCATATTCTATCCGAAGTGGAGGAACTCTGCGAACACGTTCTCGTTTTACATAATGGAAATCTGATAGCCGATCGTCCTGTTTCCGACTGGAAAGGAAAGGATGCGGTGCTTTTACGAGCCAGAACGGATATACGGACTCTGGAACGAAAGTTTACCGGAACCGATCTCAAAATTTCACTCGCTTCAGAATCCGATTCGGATCGGGAATTCAGATTGGAATCCGAATCCATGAAACCGGAAGAAATCTTCGAAATACTGAGATCCGGTTCCTTTTCGATCATAGAGTATAAAATCGCAAGGAAGAGTTTAGAATCCGCCTTCCAAGATTGGACGGGAAATCCATGATCCCTTTTTTATTTAGATTCTACGGAAATATCCGAACCGTTTTCCAAAAAGAATGGGAAGCGTATTTCAATACCCAGATCGGATATATATTCGCGGCGGCGTATTTACTCTTATCCTCTTTCCTATTCTTTTACGGCTTAGGAGAAGAATCCTTCTGGCAGAAAAAAATCGCGAGTATGGACGATTACTTCCTCTGGACTCCCCTGCTTTTCACAGCATTTCTTCCCACGCTTACCATGAGGCTTTGGTCCGAGGAAAAAAAATCTGGGACACTGGAGATACTAGTCACTCTTCCCTTTTTAAAATCGGAAATCGTTTTAGGAAAATTCCTAGCCGCTTGGGCCTACCTCGGTTTCGTTTTAATTCTCACTCTTCCGATTCCTTTTTCCGTCTGGGCCTTCGGAGACTTGGATTTAGGAATCGTATTTGCGGGTTATACCGGCTGTTATCTTTTAGGGGGGGCTTATATCAGCCTAGGAACCTTTCTATCGCTCTTCGGCAAGGACCAAATCGGTTCTTATATACTTTCCTTATTAGTCTGCTTATTTCTTTTTCTTTTGGGAACCCAACCCGTTTTGAAATTTTTCGGCGGAGGTTCCTTTTCCTTTGCCGGATTTCTTTCCCTCTCCTCGCATTTCGAATCTTTTAGAATGGGGATCCTGGACGGAAAAGATATATTCTATTATATCAGCTTTATCCTAGCGAATCTGTATGCGAATATCTTTCTTTTGGAGCGCAGATACAGATGAGGGAATTATTCGCTCCTCTATTCGAAATTTCGAATAAACCTTGGTTTATCTTCGCGAACGGAATCCTATTACTCCTGCTTTTAAACGGGATCGTTTCCACGGGTCGCTGTCGTGCGGACCTTTCCCGTTCGGGAAGATTCGGCCTTACCAAAAGCTCCCAAAAGGTCTTCTCGGATCTGGATTCCGTTCTTTATATAGATGCCTATTATTCTTCCCGTATACCCAGCGAATATTCTTCCCGATTGGAAATCTCTAAGGGCCTTTTACAAGAGATGGCGGCTATCGGTGGAGAAAAAGTCGCGCTCAGATTCCACCATCCGGACGAGTCGCCTGAGGCGGCAAGAAAAGCGCAGGAAGCGGGAATAGAACCCCAAATCCTGGAGAGAAGTTCCAGGGACTCGGCATCCGTCAAACAGGTGTATTTAGGAATCTCTCTTACATTAGGAAATCGGAATGAAGCACTTTCCTTGGCCTTCCTGCCGGAACAGATAGAATACCAAGTGTTAAGTTCCGTTCGAAAAATGTCCCGTGGAGACAGGGACTCCGGAATCGCCGTGCTTAGAACCTCCGGAAGTTTGACTCTTTCCGAATCCTCTCCTCCTAAAGACAGAGCAGGGATCTTCATTCGTCAGGTATTATCCTCCGAATACGGTCCCGTCTTGGAAATCGATTTAGAAAAGGATCCGATTCCGAGCGAGGTGGATCTGGTCTTTTGGATCGGAGCGGGTTCTCTCTCCGATACCGCTACGCTAAAACTGGACCGATTCCTTTTGGACGGCGGAAATCTGATCGTTCTCGCCGAATCCATGCAGTTCCAAATGGAATCTTCCGGATCCGGATTCGGGCTTTTAGCGGGGGAAATGGGCGCGGGTCTAGCCCAAAGGAATCCGAACGCATCGGATATGATTCGTATTTTAGAACATTATGGAATACGGATCCATTCGGATATCGTGTTGGATCCGGACGAGTCCCTTCCCATGGGGGCCGTTATAGAGCTGGAACCTGGGATCCTGGGAAGATATCCGTATCCTCCTTGGATCGTTACTTCCCGAAAGACGGAAAGCTTAAACTCCTCGAGCCCTTATACGAAGGACCAGGAAAATCTATTGCTTCCTTGGACTTCCAGCCTGGAAATCCTTTCCGAAAAACAGAAAAACGTCAAATATGAAGTTTTGGCAAAAAGCGGAACCGAGGCCGAATCCAGAGCGGAACCGATCTCTTTGGGGGAAAAGCAACTGCAATCCGTTCCGATTCGAGCGAACGGAGGTCCATTTTCTCTTGCGGTGATCGGCGAAGGAAGATTTCGTTCCTATTTTTCAGATCCGCAAATACGTTCTCAAAAAGGGACTCTACTCGACACTCCGGAATCCAAAACCAGCAGATTACTGGTAATCGGTACTCCTTATCTAGTCTCGGATCTTCTGGCTTATCCCGATTTTAGGGATATTCTTCGCAATTCGAATATTCCATTTTTCTTGAATATGATCGACCTGATGAGGGGCGAGGACGATTTGGTACTTGCCAGAACGAAAGATTCCGCAATCCTAAATCTGAAGGATCTGCCTTTCGGACTGGAGACCGGAATCTCCCTTTTCAACGTATTTGTAATACCGCTTTTACTCGGTCTATACGGATTTAGGAGACTGAGGTCCAGGAGCCTATCCCAATGAGTAAAATCGAGGATTTGCTTCGCTCCATGAAGGCTTCCGTTTTAAGATTTCCAGGACTTAGCCTTGCCTCTCTCAATGCGGCGCTTTTCGTATTATTCGTCTTACTCTCGGACCCGTTTGGACTTTTTAGACGGGATTACAAAAATGCGGATCCCATATTCGATGTTTCGGCAGACGGAGTAGGAACCATTCTTAGCGGAAGAAAAGGCCAGGAAACCAGGATGGAAAGAGACCTGGACGGCTGGGTCGTTAGATTGGACTCGAATCTTTCCGTGCCGGGAGATACCGCAAGGATCGAAGAACTTTTAGAGGGAATCCTTTCTCTTAGAAAATTTACCCTAGCTTCCGCTAAAGGAAATTCCTCCTCCGAATTCGGATTGAACGGAGACGAACCGATCTTGGAACTTTTGGATCCGTCCGGAAAGAGCATGGGGAAGATTATAGTGGGAGCCTTAGCGCCCAGATCCGCCGGTACCTACGTTCTAGACGAGGAGAATCGGATCTGGTTAGTTAAAGAAAACTTAAAGTTGCTCACCGGGGCCGGAAAAAGGGATCATTTTCTAACCCGTTCCCTTATTCCGGAATTTCCTAGTAGGGAAAAAGTATCCGAAATTTTCGTTTCTAGCGAAAGCAGAGGAGAAGAATTCCGATTAGATACAAATCTACAAGGAGAATGGATCCTACATTTCTCCGGTAGGGACCTACCCGCTTCCAAAGAAGAAGCTGAAAAATTTCTGGAATTCCTGAAAACGCTCCGAGCCGATGAGGTTCTCTTGGATTCCTCGGAAGAAATCAAGCCGGTTCCCAAAGGGCAGAATTTTCAAATCCGAATCCGTACCCAAACGGATCTGTTTACCGTCTCTCCGATAGGCACCACCAAACTAGGAAGCTTCGTCGTCCAGAGAAAGGGTATTCCTTATAAACTAGTCTTCGATACTTGGAATCTGGAAAGAATCCTGCAAAAGGATCTTTCCGAATTCCTAGTCTCCCCCGGAGCCTCTACCCAAAGTTTCTAAAAATTCTAGATTTAGAACGGCGTGGAATCCTTCGGAATCATTGATTGACACCTAAGGCGGGAAGAAGTTTGCTTCCCTAAGACCGCCCAAGGGCAAAGGATGATGTATGGCTCTAATCGAAGAATTGGATAAGCAGGGTAATTTCTTATTTCGTTGGAGATCCTACATCCCGGGCTTCATTCTTCTACTCTGCTTGTATTCTCTTTCGAATTATAAATTTCTGGAAGATTCCTACGAATTGAATTTATACTATGCTGCGGGCTGCTTCTTCGTGAGTCTTTTGGGACTGGCGGTACGCTGTTTCGTAATCGGATACGCCCCGGCCCGCACTTCCGGTAGAAATACCAAGGAACAGGTAGCCGACGTAGTAAACCAGGAAGGAATCTATTCCTTGGTCCGTCATCCTCTCTATCTCGGAAACTTTCTACTCTATCTGGGGCCCGTTCTGTATTTCCGGGATATTCCCCTTCTTCTTGTATTCGCTTTATTCTTCGGATTCTATTACGAAAGAATCATGTTCGCCGAGGAAAAATTCCTGAGAGATAAATTCGGAGAAGCCTACTTAAGCTGGGCGAATCGCATCCCCGCTTTTCTTCCGAAATTCTCCGGATACGTTCGTCCTAAACTTTCCTTTTCTTTCCGGAATATACTGAAACGCGAATATCCTAGCCTATTCGGAATCGTGGTGATTTTCGTTTTATTCGATTTCGGAGCGAGCTTCCTAAACGGTTTCCATTCTTGGCAAGAACCCTGGGAAGCGATCACACTTCCTCAAATCTGGGTCTTCGGAATCGGGGCCGGTTTCTATATCGTAACCAGAATCATCGTCAAGACTACGAAATTATTGCAGGTGGAAGGAAGATAAAACCTACACGGATCTCCCGGATGTCCGGGAGATCTCAACCTTTCGCGGTATAATCCAGGTAGGTCTTGAATTTTTCCGTCTCCTGGGTAAGGAAAACGGGAGTGGGATATTCTCTTTTCAAAGGCAGCAGAGCGAATCCCTGATCGTAAAAAACGATTTTTTCCACCTCATCCAATCTATAGCTGAATTCGGAATTCTTAGCCAGGAAACTAAAACCGCCGGGGATTTCCCGGATCCTTCCTTTACCCATTCTTCTAAACCCTTTCAAATTTTCGGGCCGGATTCTTTCCTGTAAGGATTCGTAGGGCAATCTGCCGGAAAGGTCCAGAAACAGAATTCCTTCCATGGACCATTCTTCTTCTTTCGGAGTTTCCTGCATCACGACTTCCTCTTTGATTTCCTTACGATTTCTATCTTCCTCATTTTCGCTCAAAGGATGAGTAACGATCTCTTCCATCGTCTCCTCCGGTTCTTCCGGAAATTCGAGGCGGGTTTTAGAAGAACCTACGAGAATCTTCCTTTCTTCGGCAAATACCTGGTCCATTTGAGAATGAGATTCGGATCGATTGGTTTTCCTTAAGGAAGCCAAAGCCTCTTGGGAATGCTTTCTTTCCCTCTGGGGGTAGGAGCTCCCATTCCCGCGTGCAAACCCGATACCTCCCGACTCCGTTTTGGGCCCGGCTTGGAAGGAAACATAAATAAAACAGAGAATGCCGACTAAAATCAGTGCTAAGGCAATATAGAGCATTATTATAAATATCTATCCTTTTGCTCTCTTTCTGAAGCGATTTTCGGACGGTTTTTCTCCTTTACAGATTCCCCGCACGGAAGAGTCTTTCTTGGAAGCGCAGTTTTATGACGAAACCAGACGGAATTACGATCAAAGATATTTTATTCAAAGTGGGAGCTACGGTTTTCTTAGGGATTCTAGTCCTTATGCTGATCATTATGCTCCTCAAACCGGATGTGGAACAAGCCGGAATGGACATGCTTACCGGCAAAGGCGGAATCAGCGCCGGAGAAATCGGAGGCAAAGACGTCCCCATGGACTTCTTTAACTCCGCAAGAAGACAATGCTATATGTATTTCGGAGGCCAAGGCTCCAACGGCCAGCTCGCCGACTGCGCCTTCATGATCCTCAAAAGATTTTACACGATAAACCGAATCGCAAAAGAAGTGGGATACACTTATACCGAAGAATCCCTTCGTTCTTCCCTATGGGAAGAGGCTCAAAAAGCCTCTAAAAATTCCATTCACGGTGCGGGATATTCCGAAGACGATATGAAAAAGCCGGAGCAGGTATATCGCCAACTACTGCAAGAAGCATCTATTCGTTTCCGGGTAGAGGCGACGATCCAGCAAAATATCCAACAAAACTTCCTACTTTCCGATCTCAGACGTACGGACGGAGAATTGGAAATCCAATCGGAAGCCTCGGGAGCCAAAGTTGATTTGGACGCGGTGATTTACACCGACGAAGATCTTTCCAAATTAGCGGAATTGAATCTGGAGCCGACGGATGCACAACTCATGGAACTCTATCAGAAAGAAAGTCTGGATCCAAATACTCCGAAAGGCAAAGACGGCAAGGCCATACCTTTCGAAGAACGAAAAGTCGTTCTTCGAGGAAAATACAAAGTAGAAGCGCGTAAAAACGCCCTCGAATCCGCCAAGGCAAAATTGGTCAGCCTCCAAAACGAACCGGACGGAATCCGTAAAATCGCCGGCTTATTAGGAAAAAATACCGTTTCCGTCAGGAACCGTTCTCTTTCCGAGCTCAAACAATTGAACGACGGAAAGAATAATTACTCACTGTTTGCGGACAAAAGATTCTTCCAAGACATTATCCTCCCCGATTCCATCCAAAAAAAGAATCTGGGACCCTACCGGGATATGGATAAATATGCGATAGTTTCCTTCTCCGGGTTGAAATTCGGAGCAACGGATCCGTCTTATTTAAGAGTGAGGGATGCGGCCGCTATCGTAGGCGGAATTTTGATGGAAATTCCGCAATCTTTGGAAGAAGAAACTACTGTAGAAAGAAAAGAGTCGAGATCCGCTTCGGAGGAATAATGCAAATCCGCGCCGAGTTAGTGAATCCGTTCCTGGAAGCCGCAACGATCGTCTTCCGGGACATACTGAATACGGATCTGATCCGTGGTAAGATCGGGATCAAAGATACTCCCGAAACTACTTTAGAATTAGCTATCATCATCGGCGTATTAGGTACGTTCAATGGCGAAGTCGTCTACGGACTGAATTATGACGCGGCTTACAAGATCGCGAAGAAATTGATGCCCGGTATGAGCGACGAAGATATCAAGAACGAATACAAGGATATCCTGGGTGAGATCGCGAACATGACCACAGGTAATGCGATGAATATTTTCGCGACCGCGGGCCAGTCCATAGAGATCACCGCTCCGAATATCGTGGACGCCAAAAACGAAACGATCAAGATCCCTAGAAAGCAAGCTCTGGGAATCAGTCTATTTTCCAAATTCGGAAAATTAGAAGTCAACGTTTCCTTAACTTAAAAAACCGAACGAAAGATCCTTTCTCGGTTTTTATAGATCGCTTTTGGAAAGAGTCTCCATTTCCGCCCGAAGTGGAGAATATCTTCCCGAAGATTCGGCGCCGCTTTTATCCAGATATTTTTTGAGAAAGCGCTTAGCCCATTCCCCTTCGCCCGCCTTATAGCTGGACTTGAACAAGAGATAGGCTCCTAATTCCTTTTCTTCCCTTTGGCTCTTGAATTCCTTGGAACCGGAATCCTCCGCGCTCGGATAATTCTTACCGAAACGATTCCAAAAATCCATCAAGTAGGATCTAGAATCCTGATACTTGCCCTGGCGAAACATCATGTCCCCGAGTTGCAACAAGGCTCTAGAACGGAATTCGTTTCCACCTTCCGTAGCCACCTTGAGAAGAATGGATTCCGCCTCGGAATTCTTACCCTGGGCCCTAAGGGACCTGGCTGTTTCCAGAGAAGTCTTCCATACGGAATCGTCGACTCCGGCATCCGATCCGGAATCGGGAGCCTTAGATTCTCCTAATTTAGATAATTCTAATTTTGCTTGGGAACTAGCTGTTCCTTCCGTAGAAGCTGCCTTGGAAAATTCCTCCTTGGCGGCTTCCTTTTGTCCGTTTCGTAGTCTCACTAGTCCCCTCTCATATGCGGCAAGACTAGGATCCTGAGCGTCCTTTTTCTTTGAGGACCTCTTCTCTTTTTTTTCTCCTAGATTCGGAAGCTTAGTGGAACGGGTCGCGATCTTTTTAGGAACTACGGTGTCTTCCTTGGGAGAGTTGGAGATTGCTTCTTCTGTTTGAGAAGATGCGACAGGTTCTGCGGAGATTTCCTTTTTCTCGGAATCCGCAAGCTTATCTTCCGAAGAAGTTTCCGCTTCCGAGGTGGTCGGATTTTCATCGGGAGAATCCGGAAAAGGCAAGGGTATATCCGCAAAGGAATTTCCGGTAAAAAATAGGAATAAAGCGAACCCGAAAAATAGAATGCGTAAGCGAGAATTCATTCGTTCGTCCTAAGCTTCTGTTCTTTTCTAGGAGGACGACTCAATCTGGATTCTCCTGCGTCGCCAGAAGATCCGGTGCCGGTCTTAGCCCCGGAATCCAATTGGGGAGAATTACCCGACGTACCCGGAGCCCCCAAATCTTCTTTAGGAGGGCGATCTTCGTCGTTCGGAAAGAATACTTTGGAATCCCCTTCTCTTCTCCGGGAATTTCGTATATTATCCGTTTCTTCCAATTCCGGCTTAGGAGACACGGGACCTTCCTTCGGCTTATCCAAAGAATACCTTTCTATATCCAAGGAGGAAGAACCGGAATCCGAGTAGGAGGGATCACTCCAATGGATTTCCTTGCGCTTTCTATTGTAGTCTCTTTCTATATCTTCTAAGAATAATGCCTTACGGTCTAGAACCTTGGCGCGATCCTCTTCTCCCGCCATCTCCAATCCTTTTTGGAAACTGAACCAGGACAGGGCGATCGCTATGAGTACCGCCAAGGCAAGACCCGCCATTGCGATCGTTTTTACGGTCTTAGGAGGTAGATTTCCCAAAATCCCGTCTATGGATTCCCGAATTTTAGTCAGAATGGAAAACGGATTGAAGGCCATAACAGTCTATTTAGATCATCGACCGAAATCCCGAATTTTCAAGGACATAATTTAGCAAAAAAGAACCAGGTTCTTCTCTTTTCCTCGAATCGAGCCTAAAGTCTTTTTCCAGGTTTTCGATTGTAAAAAACAGGATGGGAACCAGGCTCCAACAACGGCCCCTTAGAATGAGCGACTCTATCAGTAATTTTACGGAATCCTTTTTGAAAGATCTCGAAGAGAACGAGAACGGATTCTTCAAGGTCGAAAATCTGGACGGACTCGCATACCTAACCGTTTTCCCCGCAGGTAAAAAAGGGAAACCCGTCGAATACAAAGAAATTCTAAAACGATTGCAAGTCTTCAAGATCTCGGGAGTCTCCGAGGACGAAGTCAAACGCATCCTAAAATTAAAGGACACGGAACCCCATCTGGTCGGAAAATGGCCGGGCAAACCGGAACCTTGTAGCCTGGACCTAAAGATCTCCGAAGATCGTATGGTCGTCCACGGCATCCTTCATCCTCCCAAATTCGGGGGCAGACTACTCACCCAAGAAGAAATTTTATCGGAACTCGGGCGCCATGGAGTCGTTTTCGGAATCCAAGAAGATTCCATCCAAAAATTAGCCCAGGCCCAAGAATACGGAAAACGAATCCTAATCGCAGAAGGAGAACATCCTGTTCCCGGCAAAGACGGAGATATTCGTATCCTATTCCAACATCCAGGCGTCCCCACTCTGGAAGAAGACGAGTTCGGGAGAGTGGACTTTAAGAATATTCAGATCATACAAAGCGTAAAGAAGAACCAAAAACTGGCGGAGAAGGTTTCTCCCCAACCGGGAAAGCCTGGCAAGAACGTAAACGGTGACACCCTGGGTTTTGAAGAGGGTAAGATCGCAGAATGGAAGCTGGGACCGAACGTTAAGATTTCCGAAGACGGAAACGTAGTATCTTCTCTCATAGACGGACGCCCCTTAGTGGACCGGTACGGGGTGATCCGCGTAGACGAGGTCTGTTTATTGGAGAATGTGGATTTTTCCACGGGAAATATCAATTTTCCCGGAACCATCATCGTCGAGGAATCCATCGCGGATGGTTTCACATTGGAGACCGAAGGTTCCATTATAGTAAAAAAATCCGTGGGCAAGGTTTTTCTGAAAGCGGGAGGAGACATAGTACTCTCCGGAGGCTTTATGGGGAGAAACGGAGGACTCATCGAGTCCGGTTCCGATATCTACGCTAAATTCGTGGAACAGGGAAAGATCAGCGCCAAAAATTCCATTTTTATAGAAGAAGCCTCCATGCATTCCGAATTGGTAGCCGGAGAATCCGTGATCGTTAGAGGAGGACGGGGGGAAATCATAGGAGGCCAATGCGTGGCGGGTAAGAATATCACCTGCACGAAACTCGGCGCGGTCGTTGAAACAAAAACGGTACTCAGCTGCGGAATGCCTCCGGAGTTATTGGCCGAACTGGAAGAACTGAAATCCGAGATCCGTAAGAACCAGGATATATTAAAAAAAGTGGATACGAGTCTGCAAAAACTCGCAGACGATTCCCAGAGAAGACAACTTACCCAGGAAGAAAAAGACAGTCTTCCCAAGCTCCAGGCCATAAGACAAAAATACCATTCCATTCTGGAAAATCTTTACGCCCAGGAACAATCCGCACTACTCTCCTTTGATCCGGACCGAAATTCCTACGTGGAAGTAGAAAGAGAGATTTTTCCTGGAGTGGAAGTGAATCTAGGTAGGAACAAAAAATTCAGCGTAAAGCTCAAGGAAATTCCGGGACCTTCCTATCTGTATTTGGGAGGAGACGGTCAAATCGCCCATTCCAAAGTAAGACCTAAAAGATTAGGGATACTACAAGAAGAAGGCTCCGACTCGGGAACCTCGGAGTCCGCTTAATCTAAACTGCTATCTTCCGGAAATAGTTCCCTGCAGGAAGGAATTCCTCCGGATTGCTCCATCTGAGCACAGGGAGTCCGTAACAAATCGTCCATACACCGCTTTACCTTGGAGATCTGCTCGTCGGTTACCTTTTCGTATTCGTCGGGTAAAATGGAGATTTCATTCTGCTCCGCCATACATTGCTCCAAGGAGGAGAATCCGGACTTGGCGGCATCCTGCTCCTTTGCGGGCAAAGATTCCAAATATTCCGCAGAACATTCTAAATTCTTGTTACAGAGTTGCTTGATATAGGCCTGGCTCAGATTCTTGACCTCATCCTTGCTGATGGACGGTCCCTTCCGGCAGGAAAAACAAAAGGAAAGAATCAGAATCGTGGGAAAAAAAATGGATTTCATTTAGGACAATCGAGTTTAAGGGTATTTCGGATCGAAAAATTCCCGAACGGAACGATTCGTATATTAGGAGGAGACGAATTTTTCGCAACTCGTTAACACGCGAAAATCAGTATAAAGAAAGAAATTTCCGACTATTTGAGCTTAGTCAGAATAAGCCTGTTTCCCTTTCCGGACTGATCGATATAGAAATGATCCGTCAATTTTCTCACAAGAAAAAGACCGATCCCTTCTTCTCTATAATCTCCGGGGTCGTATCCTCGGATCTCGGACAGATTTTTCTGAACGCCGAAATCCCGGATTCGTATCTCCATCCTATTCTCCAAAAGGGAGACTTCCAAAAAAATGGGATAATTCGTTCGTCCGAGATAGGCGTGCTTAATCACGTTCAAGAGACATTCTCCCACCGCTAATTTCAAATCGGCGGCGTCGTACAGGGAGAATCCGCCTTCTCTAGCCAAATTATAAACGAAATTCCGCGCCACAGTTACGTAGCGCGGATGAGACGGAATTTGGATCCGAAATTGGTTGGAATAGTCGACTTGCTTCGGCTCGGCCAAAATACGATCCGAAAAGGTCATCCTCTCGGATGGAATTTCTTATGAACTTCCTTCAGGGTCTTGTTCGCCATATGAGTATAAATCTGCGTGGTGGAGATATCGATATGGCCCAAGAGTTCCTGAACGGATTTAAGATCCGCATGATTCTCGAGTAGATGAGTCGCGAAAGAGTGTCTCAAAGTGTGAGGAGTGACTTTCTTCTTGATGGAAGTGCGCTTGATATAATGGTTCAGAAGTCTCCAAACTGACTTGCGGTTGATGAAAGAACCTTTTTTGGAAACGAACAGATAGTCGCAGTTTCTATTTTTCAGAATATAGGGCCTGCTCTGCTTCAGATAACGATTCAGGATGTCCAAGGATTTTTCGCCGAACGGAACCAGTCTCTGGCGCCCGCCCTTTCCTTCCACAGTCAGGGTCATTCCGGACATATCCATGTCGGTCAATCTTAAATTGCATGCTTCGGAGATCCTCAACCCGGAGGAATAAAGAAGTTCGAAAATGCATTTGTCCCTGAGTTCGTAGAGGTTGTCTTCTTTGATTACGTTAAAGAGTTCCTCGATTTCCTCTTGAGTGAGGTAATCCGGGATGGATCTCATCACTTCCGGAGTTTCGATTTTCTCCGTAGGATTGGAATCCAGTTTCTTCTCGTCTTTTAAGAATTTATAAAATTGGCGGATGGCTACCACTTCTCTCGCGATCGTTTTCGCTGAGATTTTACGGTTCCTTTCCTCGTTCAGGAATCGAACTATGTCGTTCGCCTGGACTTCCAGGAAGTCGAGATGTTCTTTTTCGAGAAAGTTCTTGAACTTGTTGAGGTCGTATCCGTACGAGTAAATCGAATTGTCGCTCAGGCCCTTCTCAACAGAGAGGTATTCTTGAAAATTTTGCAGTAGATTCTTATGAGAAGATGTCACTTTCTTAGTCCCGCTTCCGATTATTACAGTACTAAATCCTTCGGACAAATTGTCCCATCAGGTTGAAACTTTTTTAAGATTGCGGTATGGGAAGGCCCGTAAATTGTACAAATTCGACGGCCGATTCTCGGCAAAAACCGCCCTTTTTCTTATCCCATAAGGGAAAAAAACTACGGAAATGAGACAGAAGCTCCGATACGCCACAATTATTTTTATGTCCCTATTAGCTGCAACTTGCGATTCCTCGGGGGAATTAGCATCGAAGGCGAGGGAAAAAGAGTCGCGGGGAAACATAGCCGAGGCGCTCTATTTTTACGATTTAGCTCTTCGAGAAAATCCGGAGAATTTTGCTGCGAATAAAAATTTAGGGATCCTTCTCGCGGAAAGCGGTCAAGCTCCCGGTTCGGCGGCGATGTATCTGGAAAAGGCACGCAAAAAAGAACCGAAGAATCCGGATATACTCTTATATCTCTTGGAAATTTATTTATTAGCGGGATCCAAAACGGAAGCGGACGCGGTTCTAAAAGGATTTTCGGAAGGCTGGGACAAGGACAGAGATAGCTTGGCTCAATTTTTGACCTCCTGCATTTTAGATGGTAAAAAGAATTCTCAGGAAAGAAAACGTTTCCGAGAGAATCGAATCCCCGAAGCGAATCCTGCATCTGCGAGACTTTTTCGTCTCTGCGAGGAGAAAGTCTTTCAGGATTCTCTTCTCAAATGAGAAATCCCAAACTCGGTCTACGGTTCCCGGGGAAATTCATTCGATTTCTATCATATTCTATCCTTTGCTTTTTATTTTTGGAAGGGGCTCTTAGACTTCCCTTCTTCCCTTCCGTAAGATTCCGGTTGGACGATAAGATACTCCATTGCATGGGGGAAAATTTTCTTGAGGGACTATTCTCCGATTCCATTCCTTGGATCCGTCTATGCCCGAATCGGGATATCGTTCTCTACCATCCTGAAAAGGATTCCAGATATAGAGTCAGAACGGATAGTTTAGGAGAGAGAATCTCTAAGGAAACTTCGGATACGCAAACTTACGGACAAGAAGTTTGGATCCTAGGAGATTCCGTGGCTATGGGATATTTAGTCTCGGATCCGGAAACGATTTCCTGGCAGATCCAATCCTGGGCGGATGGAAATGAAAAACGATTCAGAATAAGAAATCTAGGGGTGGATGCGGTCGGCTCGTTAGGAATCCGGGAAAGACTACAGGAAGTCGTAAAAGTCAGCTCTTCACCGATCGCGGCTTACTGGATCTATCACATCTCGGATCTGACGGATTCGTTTCGGGAAGAATCCTTACTATCGTCTTGGAAAAAAAGGATTCTTGTTAGAGCCGTATTTACTCTCTCCCGATACAGCGCATTATTCAATCTGAGTAAGATTCTATTCGAAAAATGGAAACCGGAAGCTGCGGAGAATCGGGTCCTGCCTTCGGAAGCGGGAATCTTAAGCCAGGACCACCCTCATAAAAAAGCGTTGCTCTCTTTGTTCGATTTTACGGAAAAGAATCGGATTCCTTTGACTTTAGTGTTTCTTCCGGAACCTACGGAAGAATACGAGCCGTTCGTGGATTCCGAATTGGTGAAAGAAGTCCGAAATATCGCGAAGGACTCGGGCGTCCGGGTCTTGGACCTGCAAGGCCCTATCCGGGAATTTTGGGAAAAAGAAAGGATTCCCGTTTTTATCCCTAAGGATGGACACCCGAATCCTAGATTGTATCGCTTCATTTCTTCCGAATTGGAAAAGGATCTGCAAAAATTCTAAAACTGGAAATATAGGAAAGGCTGACTGACCGTTACGCTGTATAGAATAAAACAGATCGAAACCAGGACTGCCGATACTCCGTAGACCCAAACCTTGTTTTCGAAAAGTTTCTCGGCCCATGGAGTTTCCTTTTCCATTAGATAATCTCCGAGCATAAGTATGAATACGGTTCCGATAAGAGAGAGAGGAACTCCTACGAAGATGCTTCCATCGACTCCTTGGAACATTCTACTCACCATTACCCAACCGACCTCCACACTATTACCGATCCCTTCCACGGGTCTCGCACGGAAGAAATACATGGACAATCCGAAAATGGTAAACGGATACGCGACTTTGATCCAGCTAGGAATCTTATCCCATACTGTTTTCACTTTCTCGAAAGAGAATGCGAATCTTTCTATCACCATGAGACTCGCATGTACAAATCCCCATACGATGAAATTCCAATCCGCTCCGTGCCAGATACCGCTCACGAAGGTGGTTAAAAATAAGTTCAGATAAGTGCGGGCGACTCCCTTCTTGTTTCCTCCCAGGAAAATATAAACGTATTCCTTGAGCCAGGAACTGAAGGAAATATGCCAGCGTCTCCAGAATTCGGAAACCGTCTGGGAAAGAAAAGGCTGACGGAAGTTGATAGGAATATGGAAGCCCATGATTCTTCCCGTCCCTATGGCCACGTCGGAATAACCGGAGAAATCGCAGTACATTTGTATAATATACAGGGAACCCGTAATCGCCAAGGAAAGCCAGTCGTATGGCATAGGGTTGCCGAATACCGGATCCACAACCGCGGCGATCGGATCGGCGACGAAGGTCTTTTTGAACAATCCCCAAGCGACTTGACGGATCCCGGGAAGCAGATTTTCCTTTTTAAAGGTATAGGTGTCCAAGAATTGGTGAAGCATATCTTGGGCCCGGATGATCGGTCCCGCTACCAATTGGGGAAAGAAACTCAAGAAAAGCCCGAATTGGAATAAGCTTTTGGCCTTTTCCACTTTTTTATGATACACGTCCACCGCATAGGCAATGGCCTGTAGTGTAAAAAAGGAAATCCCCATAGGGAGCAGTAAACCCGAGGCGTATACGTAATTCGGTTCGCAGGGCTCCAAACCGAAAATAGTATTCCAAACAACGATGGAAAAATCCAGATATTTAAAGAAATATAATAGAGCCAGGTTTCCCCAAATAGCGATATTCAGAAAAAATAATCTTCCGAATTTGGTAGAACTTTTTTCCATCCAAACCACCGAGAGATAAGTGATCACGATGGAATAGATGAGAAGAGCCACAAAGGGCACTCGAAAGATCGCGTAGAAATACAAGCTCGCCAAAAGAAGCCAAAGTTTCTGGAGTCTAGCCGGAATGATGAAATAGACTACGATTACGATCGGAGCGAAGAATAAATACTGCAGGGAATTAAAGAGCAAGATCCGGCTCCTTCAGTCTGTTTCGAACGGCCTTTGCCGCCCAGGCATTTCCCTTCTTGGTGAAATGCCCGTCTTCCGGAATATAATGATCCAAGACTCCGAAGCTTTTTCCGCTCGGATCGGTTCCGCACATGGAGGCGGTTTCCTTCTTAAATCTCAAGACCCGAACCCCTCTCTTTTCGAAAAAGGTAGAAGCCCTCCAGGCGTAATTTTCCAGAGGATGGTATTTTCCGTTATTGAAGCAGAAGATTTCCTCTATCTGAATAGGTAGAATCACCGGAATCAAGCGAAACCCTCTCTCTCTGGAAAGATCTATCATCTTTTGGTAATACGTTTGGGTGAGTTCCGGAAGTGGCTGCAACGAATCTATGGATGGCATACTATCCGTACATTGCACATGTGCGGGAATAGGCTCTGGACACATTCCCCGAATTTCGGAAAGGACCGGTTTTTCTCCGCAATCCGGTTTTTTCACTGGGCGATAAAAAGAGGACTTCAAGTAAGTGGTAATACTTCCCTCTAGAGCGGATCCCGCAGGGATTTTTCCTTCGGACAGATCCTTTTCCAGCCAAGAACGAGGGTATAGTCCCGCGGAAATCAACTCCTGCTTCACTGTGAGCCGGGTAAAAGCGTAGGTAACCAGGATCTGCTCCCATGCAAGTTTTAAGGCCTGGAGAGTATAAGAAATTCTTGTTAAATGAAATTGGAATTTAAAATTGCGGGCGTAATTGGGATCCTTTTCCCTAAGAGCGTCCGTTTGGTCGTCCGGTAGAATTCCCTTAGCCGCGAGAACTTCGGGCATATCGAAATCGTTGGGAGAAATGAAGAATAGGACCTCCTTCACATTATCCAAACGGGGAGCGATGTCCTTGAGTCTGTAATAGGATCCCCGGGAGCCGTAAGCATCCACACCTAGATTCAGGGCCTGCCTTTTTCCTCCCGAGAGTTCTATCCCGTCCAGTAACTGGCAGAAGGTATCCGAATCGGCCACCCCGAAGCCCATGACCAGGCTATCCCCCAAGCAAAGTAATTTAGGTTTTCCTTGGATCGGATCCTCGGTTCCCCTGAGACCCATGGAATTTACGGTAAATTGACCTTCCCATTTACCGGCAAAATGACGTACATAGATAGACTCGTTCGGTTCCAGAGCCACATAGTATTCCGGATGGAATGTATGCAGAACTTTCAAATCTCGATAATATTGGAGAGAAGGACTTCGGAGCAGATGCAATCCGAGTTCGGTTCCGAGGAAAACCAGTCCTAAAAAGAGGATGCCGAGGCCCGCCTTTTTAACTAAATCCATGAATACTGGAAAGCATTTGGATCCAGCCCAAGCTGGCAAGCGAATTCGCCAAAGGAGACAGGACCCAAAAAAAGAGTATAATCCTGGGAAAAAAAGATCTACTTTACATTTCGAGAGTCTAAAAATAAAATCAGTTTAGAATCATTCTAAACTCCTGAGGTAGATCATGCCCCACAAAGTAGTCATTATTGGATCCGGACCTGCCGGTCATACGGCGGCCATTTATGCAGCCAGAGCGAATTTGAACCCTGTTATGTACGAGGGTTTCATGGCGGGAGGAATCGCGGCCGGAGGACAATTGACGACCACTACGGAAGTGGAAAACTTTCCCGGCTTTCCGGAAGGAATCGACGGAACCAAACTCACTACTCTTTTCAGAGCCCAGTCCGAAAAATACGGTACTAAAATTTTCACCCAGACTATCACGAAAGTGGATTTTTCCAAAAGACCTTTTCGCATTTGGTCGGACGATGAACTCATAGAAGCGGAATCCGTGATCATAGCAACGGGAGCCACCGCTAAAAGAATGTTCATCCGAGGAGAAGATTCCTATTGGCAAAAAGGAATCTCCGCCTGCGCGGTATGCGACGGAGCCCTTCCTATTTATAGAAACAAAGAATTAGCAGTGATCGGAGGAGGAGATTCCGCGGTCGAAGAAGCGGCGCACCTCACTAAGTTCGCTTCCAAAGTTTATCTTATCCACAGAAGAGATAGTTTGCGTGCCTCCAAGATCATGCAAAAGCGTGCGACCACGCATCCTAAAATCGAGATTATCTGGAATACTACTGTAGAAGGTGCCGAAGGTAACGGAAACCAACTCACTTCCCTTTCGGTGAAGGATGTGACGAACGGCAAGACTCGGGATTTAGCGGTAGGCGGTCTATTCTACGCGATCGGCCATAAACCGAATACGGAAATCTTCGAAGGCCAATTGGATCTGGATGAGACCGGTTATATCAAAACCGTACCAGGTACTACAAAAACAAGCGTAGAAGGTGTGTTTGCAGCAGGAGACGTTCAGGACAAGACCTATCGCCAAGCGATTACTGCAGCTGGTTCCGGATGCATGGCGGCTCTCGAAGCCGAAAGATGGCTGGAAGCCCAGGAATGACCTATCGATACGCCCGCTTCGCGGGCTACTCGAGGCAGGCCTCTATTTTGTTATAGGTTCGAGGGTTGGTCGGGACAGCGCAGAGATTTCGTTTAAGTTAAGAGCAATATCCGCGGCCGGTTCTCGAGTGATTTTCCCGAAGGGAAAATTGTATCGAGAGAACCGGGCAAAAGAATCGTATTCTAAGGAACACCTCCTTAGGGTCTGTCTATGACCTGCCCTCTTTTCTGGACCGTATCATAAATAAATAATGTTGGAAGATTCGGTTTCTTTTTTCCGGGAGTCGATTCCTCTTCCTTTCTTACTATCATAACCAATTTATCTTGGGGAGAATCCGGAAGGATCTTCTCCAGATAATGCTTTTTAGGCAAAATAGGAAGTAGCTCGTCTATCATCGGATCGTAAACGAATACCTTTTTAGAATCCTTTTGGTTTAGATATCCGTCCTTATTCGTATCCTCGGGCATTCCTACGATTACGAATCTCTTTCCGGTCTTGAGACCTGTAAACGTATCCACCGAGTTAGAATCGTTATTCTCCGCATCCGAAACCGCCTTTCCGGAATCGGGGGCATAGAAATAATCCCAAATATAAACGCTCTTATGGAATACCTTTCGGATTCTTCCGGATTGTAGGTCCACGAATACCAGATTCTGCGCGTGGTTAAGAGTCTTACGAGGTCCGAAATTTTCTCGGTCCCGATTTAAACCCAAAGGATAATAGAGAAAACGTCCCCAAGCCACGGAGGAATATTCCATTAGATCGTCATCCGGCTCCACATAGACCGTCTCGGATTTGTTAGATGAAGCCTTGGAGATTTCGATCCCTCGATCGTACACCAACCAGCTCTTTAATAAGGCATAGACGATCAGAACGACGATGATTCCGATCAATAGGTAGACGGAGATGCGTAGCTTTTCCATAGAGCGGATCTAAAGAATCCGCTCAAGGGCTAGGGGGTCAATCTTCTTTTGGCGAAATTGGAAACCTAAAAAGTGAGATCCCTTATCCTAGCTCACTTCCTTTCCAATACCCCGGAACGATCCGGAACGAGAAGCGCTGAGGAAATTTCTCCCGTATCTTCCCGAAGCAACGTAAGGGGATTATAAGTATCTAAAGTAACTTTTCCATCCACCACGAAGTTGTATTGGTACTCACCCGGTTTCAACTTCTTCACGATACGAAAGACTCCGTTTCTTTCTTTTTCCAAAAAATCGGACTCGGGATCCCAATGATTGAAATTTCCGATCAGGCTAACCGATTCCGCCTGGGGTTGGTAGATGCGGAATTCCACGGTCCTAAATTCTTTTTCCTCATAAGGTGAATCCTCCAGAACCCGTGCGCTGGCTTGCTTATTCGGTCCCCCCTCTCGAAAGGAAATCCTGGAAACCAAGGAACCGCTGCCGTCTTCCACAGAATCCGGATTTTCAGGGTCATGAGAGAAAATCCCGTCTACCCGAAACTTATAATCGTAAGCCGGTTTGGCTTGATAAAGATCGTCCTGCACTAGTTCCACCACTCCGTAAAAGACTCCCTTATCGTTCTTTTGGAGCGGAATGCATTGCCAATGGTTGAATTCTCCGCAAACGCTTACCTCGTCGTTTTCGAGGCCCTCATAACTGAAAAGGACCCCTCGATTCAGTAACCTTCCGGTTCTCAAAGAGGACGCAGTGTCCACAAAACGGATGAATCTGGGCGGAACCGCCTTCCGAAGATTCTCCAATTGCCAGAAATAATAGATTTTCTCGGTAGGAAGAGCTTCTTCTCCCTCCTCGTAATCCACGGACCGGAAGGCCCCCATCCAATCTTCCGCCTCCTCGGCGGCTAGTGCAAAGGTCAGGATCAATGTGATTAAGGCGACTGTCTTGGCTTTATGTACCCGGATCATACTATAGCCATTGTCGAAGCTTTTCCCGGAAAGCCTAAGTGGATTTCCTAGGCCCCCCGACTACATCCGACATAAGGAAAAAATCTTTGATCTTTCCGGGTCCGGCCGATACTATTGGAAGGACCTTTATGGCAGAGCCTTCTTCTTCTAATTACTCGGACCAAGAACTAGAGCAAATCCGTTCTATTCTGGAACCCCTCAGTAAGAACCCGGAATCTTCGGAAGACTTAAATCCGATGCTTTCCTCATTTCGAGACAAGATGGGGTATTCCGTACCCATTTCCATAGGGGACGAAGACGAGGAGTCTTCCGATTCGGAGGATAGTTTCGATCTAGGGGACGAAGAAGAAGCGGCTCCATTAGAAAAACCGAAACCATTGTCCTTCTCAGATGATGACGATATCGATTTAGACGAATTACTTACTACGGAACCCTCCGCTCAGCAAAGCGAGCCGGAAACGGATGCTGGAGAAGATCCCTTCGGTGATTTCGATTCCACCCCAGACGCAGACGATTTCGGAGATTTCGGGACTCCCCAAGAACAAGCTTCCGAAGATCCTTTCGCGGAACAACCTGCCGGAGACGACTTCGGAGATTTCGGTGCCCCTGCGGATTCCGGCACGGATCCATTTGCTGATACGGGGGCGGGAGGAGACGATCCTTTTGCAAGTTTCGATCAAACCCCGGGACTAGATGCACCTTTAGAAGATTTCGGAACTCCTACGGATTCCGGTGCGGACCCGTTTGCAGATGCGGGAGCGGGAGGAGACGATCCTTTTGCGGATTTCGGAGCCGCGGATTCCCCTTCCGATTCTTTGGACGATTTCGGTGAAACACCTGCGGCTTCTTCCGAAGATCCGTTTGCAGGATTCGATGCGAGCGATATGGAAAATGCTCCCGGCGACGAATTCGGATTGGAAGAAGGAGATCCCTTCGCAGCTTCCCCAACAGCCGGCGATACTGATTTTGGAGACTTAGGATTCGATTCCGAGCCTTCCGGTGGAACCGGTCTGGAAGATTTTTCTTCCGAACCGACCCATGGAGATAGCGATCCTTTTGCGGACTTCGCACCCGTTGCTGGAGGAGGAGACGATCCATTTTCCGATTTATCCGGAGCCACTTCCATTCCCGAATCGGATCCGTTCGCAGACTTCTCCGCGGAACCCGCCGGAGATATGGAAATCGAGAGCGTTCCCGAGTCGGCGGACTTCACGAGTTTCTCTCCCGATTTGGATGCGGATGCGGATTCCGAGGATATGGGGACGCCTTCCTTCGAAGAAGATTTGCGTTCTCTAGGCGGAGAAGACAAGGACGAAATAGACAAGTCCCTTACTGACGAAGAATTAGCCATCATCCAAAAAGAAATACTACGTTATCCTCCCCTTCTCCGTAGGACGGTAATCGAATCCATCGTTCAGGATCGCCTTTCCAAAAAGGCGCAAAGAGATCTACTCGAACTCATTAAAGTGGAAAGTAGTCCGGAAGATGTTGCAGAATTCCTTTCTTCCGCTATAGGTGTAACCGTTTCCTTAACGGACAGAACCGGTGCCTATTCTGCGGACGGAGTTCCCATTATCTCCTCCGATCCGATCTACACGAGAGAAGGGCTCGCAGAGAGAAGAAAAAAACTTAAGAGAACATTCCTTACCGCGGCCGCGGCCGTCCTCCTCGTATTCGGCGGTTATTTCACATACAAACATATCATTCTTCCTAGACAAGCCGCGCAGAATTACGAGGCGGGATTAGAGCAAATCCGGGAGCTCGGAGCGAAACGATTCGCGGGAAGCCTAAAGGAGGAAGAGAGAAATAAACTGCTCATCAGCATAGAGGATTCCTACGACAAGGGTTCGGATATAGATCCTTACAATCTGAAATACATGAATCTCTACGGAGTGGAGTATAGTAGGGCCGGAGAATATGAAAGAGCCTTCGAGAAATTATTCGGAAGAATAGAACCTGACCTGGGATTTGCCGGTACGAACGAATCCTGGAACAGAAGAGAACAAGCTCCCCTCGTTCGCTTAGCTCAGGGAGAATCCTGGAACGATAAAAAGTTAAAATATAACTCCGCACTCAATAAAGGCGTAGAAGGAATTAAACTTCTATTGGATCAGGAAAAGACTCCGCGCAAAGTGGTGGTACCGGGGGCCTTCCTGGTCATGCGCCTAAAAGACAGAGAGCATCACAACGATACTTATCGTAACCTTGGATGGTTCCATTCCCAGATCATGCCGGATTTTGCGGAGCCTTCCGAAGGCAAAAAGGGTCGCTATAAGAATGATGCGCTCGCCGTGGATTATTATAGCAAGGTCTTCACGGACGGAGAAAGCCCTTACGACGAGTTATCCACTTCCGGAATCGCGAAAATCTATTATAACCGGAGAGAATTCGGAAAGGCGGCATCCTTCTATAATCGCATCGTGGAAGCGAATCCGAAAAGCTTGCCGGGACAATCAGGATTAGTTTCCACTTATATAGAAATGTGGAAGGAAAGCGGAGATCCCCAGTTCGTATTGAACCACCATAGACTTCTTAGAAATAATTTGGATATGGAGTCGGAACTCCCTTTCTACACCCAAGCCAAACTCGCATCCTTCTACGCCTCCATCGATCCGGAAGAATTGCGTATCAAATACAATATCAATCCAGTGGACCAGGTTTCCGGAATCGAGATTGAGGAAAGTGCGCTCCGCCTTTTGGATACAATCTACAGAAAATCCATGGAAGATGAAAGGACAGGGGTGGAAATCGAAGGTAAGGATTATGCGGAAGGATATTACCAAAGGGGCCAGTATTATCTGACCAAAAAGGAAAATATCCAGGCCAGAAGATTCTTCGAGAAGGCGGCGACCCTGGATCCCAAACATTGGTTGGCCGTTCTGGAACTCGCAGAACATTCCATCCGTGTCGGAAATTTCGAAGAGGCTAAAGATCTACTAAAAGAAGCCCAAAACCGTTACGATGCTTCCGAGCGTTGGTTCGGATCCAAGGACGAGGACGAGACACTATATGAAGGCAACCCGGCCAGAATCCATTTCGCCCTGGGAAAAATACGTTATCTGTTATCCGCAGGACTTTCGGATAAGGATTCTTTGAAAGAATTTCCGGGAAGAAAGATCTATCCTTTCCGCTCCCGTTCCGAAACGGACGGCAAGAGTCTTTCTGTGCTAAAAGAAGAAGAGGAAAAACGAAATCGTAGAAACGAACTCCGTAATTCTCTCCAAGAATTCGCACTTGTGGAATCCGAAGAGGCGAAATTCGATCTGATCCGTAAATGGAGAAGAGAACTTCCTCCAAGTCTGATAAGAGAGATGAAATTCTTCAAGGGCTGGGTAGAGTATATGGACTCCGATTTCGATAAGGCTCTCGTGGATTGGACCGGATTTGAAGATAAGGACGAGTATGATAACCCTACTCTTCTCATGGGAAAAGGAAACGCATTCTTCTATACAGGCCAGACGAAAACCGCTTTAGGTTATTTTCTGAGAGTAAAAGAGGATATGGAAGAAAAACTCTCCCAAATGGGATCGCCTAAAACGGACGATCCTTATCACCAGGAAGTTTTTCAAACTCTAACTGCCGCCTATAATAATATCGGGGCCTGCTATGAGAATCTTTCCAAAAAGGCAAACGCGCAGCAGTCCGAAAATTATACGGCCCAGGCCTTACAACATTATTGGAAAGCGATAGAAACCGCGAGAAAGATCAACGAGGCGAGTGAAATTTCCCTATCCAACAAAGATCTTCTCTTTAAGAAAGAAGCTCTGAAACGAGAGCCCTTATTGGAAGATTGGGTTTCTCCTACTTTGGATTCTATCAAAGACTTGGTTAGGAAATAGCCCCTCGATACAAAATTCGCTTAGCGAGTTTCACTCGGGACAAGCCCCTCTGACGAGCCTTAACTTTGCAATGGGGCCTGCCCCGAGTAGCCCGCGAAGCGGGCGTATCGAGGGGTCATTTAGGTTTTTTAACGAACCAGGATTTGACCCAGACCAAAACGAAGAATCCGATCATTCTACTTAGTCGCAGAAGCCTCCAAGGTCGAACAAGAATTCTCCAAAACCAAGTTAAGCCCTTTAGTTTGAAGTAGTTCGGCGCCTTTTTGACTTTTCCGGAGAGAATATCCATGGCTCCGCCGACGCCGATCACCACTGCGTGACCGAAAAATGCGGTATTGTTTTCGACCCAGATTTCCTGCTCCGGAAAATCCATTGCAAGAAATATAATATTCGGACTGGTTTTACGGATGGATTCCTTGACTAACAATTCTCTCTGGGTATTCAAATAGCCGGCATGTCTTCCAACGATTCTCACTCCTGGAAAATGTCGGGAAAGATTGAAGTAGACTTTCTCTACGATTTCCTCTTTGCCGCCTAAAAGAAAAATGGAATAATTTCTAAGTTCGCAGAGTCGGACCAGGTCCATCATAAGAGCGATGGTGGGGATTCTTTCTTTTAGTTCTCCACCCAGTTTTCTGGCTGCCCATTGCAATCCGGCCCCTTCTGCAAGAATGAGCCCGGCTTTTTGCGCGATCCGGTGCAACTTCTTACCTTTACGCAAGGCCATGGTCTTGATCGGATCCAAAAGAAGAACGTGGTGAAATTTATCCTTCTCCTCCATGAGATGATAAATCTTAGCAACCGCCTCATCCAAGCTAGCGTTGTCGAAAGGCACGCCTAGGATAGGAGTTCTCTCCAAATTTTCCACATTTAGGGTCTGGTAATCGAGAAGGTAATCCCGATCGTCCTTTGCGGAGAGATGGCGTATTTCCCCGGGTTGTTTCATACGGTTCATCTTATTGGACATAATTTAGGAGTCAATTGAAACTTAAGGGAAACCGGAATTAGAATCGGTCCTTCTATTTAGAAACCGTCCGTATTTCTATCCGTCCGGGTTCGGAATTTGCGTAGTACCTCCACGCATTCCGAAAACGCCTCCTCTTCCGAAGCGGAAGCGATCATTGCAAACAGAAAGGGAGAAATGTTTACAATGCCTTTGATTTCCTTAGGACCGATTCCTCCGATGGGAGTGATGGGAAGGTCCGGCAGAATCTCCAAAGCCCGGGAAAGAATGGACTCTCCCGTAGGAACGTCTTCGGTTTCTTTGGATCCCGTTACAAAGATCGGACCGAGTCCGGTGTAATCCCATTCTCCCGGGACCAGATGAGAGAGATCCTCTAAGGTATGGCAGGAGGTTCCGAGATATAGAGAACTGGAATGCAGACTGGTTTTCTCGGATTCGGTTAAGGTTTGGTAATCTTCCTTTCCTATATGTAATCCGAAAGCTTCCCAATCCAAAGCTTCTTTCCAATAATCATTGAGTATAAGAGGAAAATCCGGAAAATTGAGAATCAAGGATCCGTAAACTTCCCGGACCTCTCTTAATTCGGCCTTCTTAGCTCGGAGTTGGTAAAAAGGAATTACGTCCTTATGACGATTCCAAAGAGACACCAATTGCAAAGGATTCTTTCCGTATTTGGAACAGTATTCCAAATCCAGAATGGGATAAATTCCAGAAGATTTCCAGAATCCGGTTCTGGGCCTCCGGACAGATGGATTCAAGATCAACCGCCTCCTACGAATTTTAGGATTTCGATCCGGTCCTCTTCCTTAAGAGAAATTTCTTCCCAGATTCCTCTCTTTAGAATTTCACCGTTCCTTTGGATGGCCACGGTTTCCGGTTTCAATTTCAGGCTTTGTAATAATGCGGAAACGCTTGGAGAAGAAAGTTCCCCAACCGAAAGTTCTTTCCCGTTTACCTTCATTCCTATGCACCCCGGTCTAGAATGATTCGATTCCAATCTTTCGCTCGTGAACGTCGAATGTTTTTTAGTTTACCATTCCATCCCCGGCGAAAACGATTTACTTATGACCCGTTTCGTTTGCGTTTTTTCACTCATTTTTTTGCTCGGTCTTTCGGCCTGTAGCCAACATGAACGGGACGTTAAGGGAACCGCACTCGCAAACTTTGCGGCGGGTTGTACCGGCGGAAGTTACCCTGCTTGCAAAGCCGGTTGCGAAGATAAATACGGCACCGCGGTTACTACCACGAATTTAGTGGCCTTAAATAGTTGCCTAACCGGATGCAATACGAGCTGCAATGTCACCACTCTATGCGTTCAATTACAGCAGTCCTGTAAAAGCAATTGCAGCGATTATTACAATAATTGCGTATTGATTCTGGGCGCTGCCGGCGTCGGCCAATAAGAATCGCTTAACGAATCGATCCCAAACGAAATAAGGAAGCAGCATACAAACAGGCCGTTTCTATGCGCAAAATCGATTCTCCGATTCGAAATCTTCCTTCGGAAGCGGCTTCTATTTCGGCGATTTCCTCGCTTCGAAATCCTCCCTCCGGGCCCACGATCACCGTCTTTCCGAAAATCGTATCCGCCCCCAAACTCTCATTCGCCCTAGGATCCAAAAGAATCAGCTTCTCAGGAGAGGCCTTCACCTTCTGTAGGAACTCCTCCAAGCGGAAAGGCCCTTCTATCTCAGGAACGAAATCCTGCTTGGATTGGGCGCATGCCTCGGCGGCCACTTTCCAGAGTCTCTCCGGATTCAGATCCTTTCTGTCGGAATGAGCGAAGACTAAAAAAGTGAATTTGGTAATTCCGAGTTCGGTCCCTTTTTGGATCAGCCATTCCAAACGATTTCCTTTGGGTATCGCGGTGGCAAGTTTCGCTTCGTTAGAAGGCCTCTCCTTCTTCTCCGTGCGAATCAATTCTCCGTTTTTAGAGGAAGCGGGAACTTTATAATAGAAAGAATTCGCTCTCCCGTCCTTGATCACGACTATCTTGTCCTCGCCGAAGGAACGCAAAGCCTTTAGATGGGAAATTTCTTCTCCTTCCAACTTCAGGTTCGGAGAATAGGAAGCGTCCTCGCGGAAAAAAACGATTTCTTCGTCGGACATCTTAGAGACGATTTAAATTATCCAATTCGAAAAGGGAAGGATCCGGTTTTACGTCCCGATCCACTTCGGTATATTCCAAAACACTAATGGCACCGGTATTCAGATCCAACATTTCCAATCGGCTCGCCATATCCTCTTTGCCCACCTTTTGCTTTGCCTTCACTTTGACGGGACCGTATTTTATGTTCATGGTCTTGTAAAGAACCCCGTCTTTATCATGAAAGTCCAAGCGCACCGGACGAAGAGTATCCGATTCCAAAAGAAGAATCAGCTTGGAATAAAAATAAGGAACGATGGGACGTAGGGCCACTCTCTTCATCTTCTTTCCACCCACATCCAAATCGCTCTGCACGATAGGATTATAATTGGCTTGGTAGGAAGTGCCCGCCAGATCCACGAAGCTGAATCCGGTATTCAGATGATTCTCGTATTTTTCTTCGTCGTTCTTACGGAATATTTTTCTGGAAAGAGCATTGAATGCGTAGATCAATTCTCCGTCTTCTTTGAATAGAATCTTATATTCCAATCCCCTTCCCTTGCTTTCAAAAAGGGAAAGGGAATCTTCTCCCTTACGGAAAACGCTCATATCCCAGGTCCAGGAATCTCCCGTTCTTTTGATAAGAATGAGATTCGCTTTTACGAGACCGTCGGCTTTCAGTAAGGATTGGTCGAGTCTAGCCACCAATTCCTGGGCAACTCTCGCCTTTTCCGGAGCCTGGGCATGCGTGACCCCGCCGGAGAGGAGCGCCGGAAATAATAAGATGACTAAAATCGATCGTAAATTTCCCAAAACGCTCTTTCCCAGAATCTAGGACCTACCTATTTTACTCCGCTCTTAGGGTCGGCGCGCTGTAAGAGTAAAGGCTATGTACGGAACCTTGGGCTTGAGCGGATTCACTTCTCCTCTCGAACCTAAGTTTTCCTTCTCTCAATCCCGCATGTAGTTCCTGAACGGTACGGAAACCCATGTCCTGGAAAGAAAGTCTTAAGCCTTGGCTTAGATAAGGAATGAAGTTCAGAATGGATCCTCTGTCTACGACGGATCCGCTCACTCCTTGGGCCACTTTTACTTTTTGTCCTTCGTTAAAATAACGTTTATCACCGCCGGCCTTCATGGCCTCGATGCTCGCCATTCCCCTATACTTCTTGAGACGAATTCCATTCTCATAAAAATACTCCCCGGGGGCCTCGGAAGTTCCGGCAAACATAAATCCCATCATACACGCGGAGGCTCCGATCGCCAGAGCGTTTGCGATATCTCCGATATTGGAAATCCCGCCGTCGGCGATCACCGGCACATCGTATTTTGCCGCATGAGCCGCAGTTTGGTAGACCGCGGTAGCCTGGGCTCGACCCACGGCCATGGTGTCCTGGGTAATACAAATGGACCCCGGTCCCATACCGATTCGAAGTCCGTCTGCACCCGCCTGGATCAGATTCTCCGCCTGGGCTCTGGTTACCACGTTACCGCCGACCACTTCCAGGCCTTTGAAATTGGCCTTGATGAATTTCAGCATTTCTATCTGGTAAATCGAATTTCCCTGCGCGGAATCGATGATGATCACGTCGACTCCCGCTTCGTAAAGAGCGGCAACCCTGTCTCTGGATTCGATCAAAGTGGAAACCGCAGCGCCTACCCGGAGCCTCTTGTGCTCGTCCTTGGAAGAATCGGGGAAGTCCTTATTCTTTTTAAGATCGGAGCGGCTTACCAAAGATACGAGTTTTCCGTCCTTGTCTATGATCGGAAGTTTTCCGATTTTCTCTTTCTTGATAACGTCATTCGCCTCTTTCAAGGTGATCCCCGCCTTACCCGTAATGACGTCGGTCGTCATGACTTTTTCCAGAGGAACGGATCTATCTCGTTCGAAATCTATATCCCGATTGGTAACGATACCGATTAGTTTAGAATTGCGGGTTCCGTCCTGCGTGATAGGAATTCCGGTAAAACCTTGGGTTTCCTTGATTCGATCCAGATCGGAGATCGTGTTTTTCGGTCCGAGTACCACAGGATCCGAAATGAATCCGTTCTCGAATCTTTTTACCTTGCTCACCTCGGAGACCTGTTCGTCGATCGTGTTATTATAATGGATGATCCCGATCCCTCCCATAAGGGCCTGAGCGATGGCCATCGCAGACTCGGTCACCGTATCCATGGGAGAACTCACGAAGGGTCTTTTGAGTCTGATGTTTTTAGTGAAACGAGTATCCAATTCCACTTCGGAAGGATGAAAGTCGATAAAACCGGGCAGGACCAGAAAGTCCCGGTAAGTCAGCCCGATTTGCATATTGAAAAGATCTTCGCCTGAGAGGCCGTCTAAAAATTGGGAGTTGCGGTAAGATTGGTTTGACATTAATGTACCTTACCTATTACATCAAAACGAAGCTAAAGGCTGGAATCAAGAGAATTTTCCGCCCCAATCCGATTCGCTTAGGAATTTAATGGAAAAGGTCCAGAGGAAACAAAGAGACAAAGAATTCATTACCGAACCGGAGAAAAAGCTCCATATCATCGGAAAATTTCTACTCAAAACCGATCTACTCGTAAGGGATACGGAAGCCCACGATTCCGTCCAACTACTCTCCGTAAGTAAGGATGCCACAAAGATCCTAGTCCAAGGTCGAATGGCCGAACAATTCAAACTCAATTCTCATGTAGTTCTATACAAGCTCTTGGCTAGATATGTGGAATTGGAATGCGAGATTCTCGAAGAAAAGCCCAATAATCAGTATGTAATGCTGGTTGAAAATGTTTCGATCGCAAGTAGAGAAAGAAAGTTTCCAAGAATCAAGCCGCCGGATGGCAGCGTTTGGATCACAAATCTCCGCACTAGTAGGACTACGATAGATGCGAATTTGTTCAACATTCCCACGTCGGTTAAGGTAAATTTTGCGGATACGGAAAGGACTCTAAAACCCAAGTACGATATCGTTAAAATAGACGTGTTCAATTCCATAGGTGATAAGTTCGATCTAGTCAAGAAGACGGGAAAGATTCTGTTCATTCCGAATACCCAAAAACCGGATAGTTATAAAAGCATCGATCCGAGCGGTTTCATAGACTACGAACACGAACTAGGAGACGAGGACGACGTCCGTAAGAAAATCATCGAATACGCGAACCAAAAGATTCGCTCCGAGTTAATCGTTCCGATCATCTACGTCAACCACGACGAACAGGCGATTCCGATCGGATACGTTCAGGCTCAAAACCGTAATCGGGAAATCGATCTTCTAGAAGTTACGGAAATTAAGACGCTGACATTCGAGATGGTGGATCGGATTCGAGAATCCAATACAATTTTAGTGAAGGAAAGATTTCCGGTCATAGACCTCTCTACGGGAGGCCTAAGAGTTAAGATCAATCATCCGGATCTGAATAACGAGATTCCTAGACGGGTGGGATTTACATTCGATATTTTCTTTAAAATGCAGTCTCCTCTTACTGCATACGGTGTGGTTCGCTCCGTAGCCAAAGACACGGACGGGAATCTTTATATAGGAGTTTCCTTAGAGGGCAACTCGGCGAGACCGGGGGAGAAGAAACGTTATATAGACAACGTAAACCGTCTCTTGGCGGATGCGGGAATCAAGGTGAATCCGAATTAGGGCAAAGGCTACTTTTCAAATCAAGATCGGAATACGGAGCTTTCAGAATTCGTTGATTTGACAAGCACGCGGTAGATTCCGAATCCTAACGGAGAAATATAAAATGTCACCCATCCAGCCCAATTCCAAACGAAAGTTTTTTCACTCCTTCCTTTCTTCCAAGATCGGTAGGTTTCTCATCTTTTTGCTTGTCTCGTTACTTACGGATTGTGCGACAGTGTTCATCAATGCAATTAAATGTGCCAACCATGGAGGCTGCGACACCCGGCCGATGAATATCCCTTTTGAAGCTGTTACACTTTCCATTGACGGAGCAATTGCCAACGCAATGGCATTAGGCGCCACAGCTCCTTCCTTCGGATGGATCTATGGCGGAACGGCCTTATTGATTTTTATAATATCCACTATTTCGAATCTGAAATAGGAACATAGCCTGCATTTCCTTCTCCGCTTAGCGGACCAAGGTTAAATACGGAAACGGATTAGGGCGCTCTTGTGAGAGCGATTTTTCAGACCATGAAAGGATTAGCTATTACGGGAAATCCCACATCCGAACGTCTACGAAAAGTACATTATCTTCGGAGAATCGTTTAGAATAAGTCACAAGCAACAAATTACTTTCTAAATCGTAGTAAGGATTGCTTGCGATCCAGGTCTGGGAGGGATTTTTGGCGTTCTTATAGAATTGCTCCAGAAAATAAGGTCTCCAGCTCCAATTTCTTCCCACAAAAGCGTCGTCCTCCAACATACCCGCATCGGAAATACTGGAATAATTGGGAGACAATTGTCTTCCTTCCGTGTCGGTTACGTACATCCTAAAGACAGATTTTTCCAGAAGATAAGGATTTCGGATACGGATCCTTATCCTATCCGTATCGTCGGCCCCGGAAAGAACTTCGATCCCGGAAGAATCCAATCTATCCTCCAATTCTCTTTCCTTTTTGATCCTTCGGAGTAATTGGTATTTCTTATAATTGAAGAATAACTCGTGTAATTGGGAGAATCGTATACTTAAGCCGGAGATATCCACCGGTTCGGGTGCGGGTTCGGCAAAATAGAATCCCTGCAAATACCTGGCGCCGTAAGTCAGAGCGTTGTATAATTCCGTTTCCGTTTCGATTCCTTCGAACAAAAGCGCACATCCTAGGCTTTCCGCGAGTCTAGAAAGAGTATATAATATTTCCTGAAAATTCCTGGATGCCACCGAACTGCGGATCAATCCTAGATCCACCTTGATGATATCGGGATGTAATGCCCCGATGCGATCCAGATTGGAGGATTTGGATCCCAGATCGTCTATGGCGACCAAGAATCCGGAACGTTTGTACAGATTGATCAACGGTTTAAGCTGCTCGATCTCCCCGGAAAAATGTTCCTCTACTATCTCTACCACGATTTTCTTCGGGTCCAAACCCAATTCTTTGGCCGCACGAAGGGTAAAAGGATCCTCCTCGGTTTTGGAATCCAGGTATTCCTGCATGAACGCGGGAGAGATATTTAGAAAGAGTTTGGCGTCCGGATCGAGTCGGGAATCCTTGCGGATCTTTTCCAGCGCCTTACGACGGATTAGGCGATCGATTTCTAATTTAAGAATTTTGAAATCTTCCCTTTCCTCTTTGCTTAAAGAATGAGGGATATCCGCAAGAAAGAAAGGGCCTAGGCTATGGATCGTCCCTCTCTTGTCCACGAAACGGGCCAGGGCTTCGTAGCCGAATATGGAATCCTTTTCGACTGATAGAATGGGCTGGAAGTGAGGAACAAGCTCTCCTTCGGAGAACCATTCTCTCCATTTAACGGCGTTCCAAGCAACTCTACCTTCGCTCATTCTTAACAACAAAATGAAACGCCTATTTCAAGGATCAAGAAAATTTAATCCAGGGCGTCGAATCCTTCCGAAAACCCATTAGGTAAAAATGATTACGTATACTTAAAGAGTCGATGCCTCGGCGACTCTTCTTCCTCCCTCTAGGAAAGAAAAAGCGGAATCCGATTCTTTTAGGAATTTGAGGGTGAAACCGGAATAGTTTCAATTCGATTAACAAATACAACTAGCTATGAGGAAAATATAAGACTTTCTTGCCTAGGATATGTCCACGAAATGAGAGCGATATCATTCTACAAAATTTCCGAATCCGGAACTCGCCTAGACGATGGGACAAACGAAAACTGATTGACCCCTATCGTTTTGGAAAGTTTCTAACTATCATGTTTTTCGCTTTCCTACGTAGAGTCTCGGCTCTTTCGAACAAGTCCTGGGGCTTCGTTCTCTTAGGAGGCGTTTTTTTAGGAATTTTCCTGAGTTGGCAATACCAGACCGGAATTCGAGTCGGAGACGGTGCCATCAAACAGCAGCAAATCGCGGATTTAATCCGTAAGGGATTTCCCGACTTTTCCTGCTCGTACGCGGGATCGGAAATCGATCCTAATTTCCTCTTCCTTCCGTTGGATATGAAGAGAGGGGCCACGATGGCTCATATTTTCCAAGGAAAATGCTATTACGTCTTCCCCTTTTACTACAGTTCGATCCAACTTCCCTTCGCACTTTTTTTCGGAAGATTCGGTAGCTTCCTACTTTCCTTCTTATTCGGATTGGGAACTCTTTACGTATCCTTTCTACTCTCCGTTCGTTTGGGATTCAAGGAACGGACAAGAGCGGGGTTTCTCGCTTTTCTTTTACTCGGTTCCGCATTCAGTTTATTCTCCACGGATCTTTCGGAAACCATTCTCTCAATTTTCGGAGTCACTTTAGGGGCGTATTTTCTCCTCCGAGAAGAGGATTCGGAAATTTCCAGTCTCGTTATGGCGGGCATCTCCTTCGGATTCGCTTCTTTGTTTCGCCAGGAAGTCATTCTTTTAGCAGGCTCCATCGCGATCTTCCAGGTTCCCGAATTCCTAAAAAGACCCAAACTCACTACATTCTCCTTTAGCTTCGGCTTGCTTCTCCTAGGACAAATGGTATTGAACGGAGTCGTAGTAGGACATCCTCTCGGATCCAGAGGATACCTGCAGGCATCAGGAACCGAAAATTTCGATCTTGCCCAACAATTCCGGTATTTGGGCGAACTCTTGGTCTATGGAAAAGGTTCCTACGGACTCTTCGGAGCCTATCCTTTTCTATTGGTTCTGTTTCGTTGGAAAAAAGAACCTTCTTCCGTAACTCGAATCTTATTCTCTTGCGTACTATTCATACTGATTTCGGCCCTACTTACCTCTTCCCGGTTTTGGCAGGGAGTCATGTTCGGTCCTAGATTCCTAATGACCATCCTTCCATTGTCCCTATTATTCGGATTTCATATCTTGGAAAAGCATTGGGATTCGGATCCCAAATGGCTAAGGGCGATTCTTCTCTTAGCTCTCGCCTATTCCGTATTCGGCGCTTTGAGATTCGACCTTCTCTATCGTAAATTCACCCGCTCCGTGATAGGAGAACAGGTCGCCTTAAGCGCGTTCTGCGAGAAGACCGTGGTTTATAGGAAAGATTCCGTATTTCTTCCTCCGGATTCCTTCGATAAGCAAAGAGACGTTTATGAATTGTACGAAGAGAAGGATTTCGATTCCCTTCTGGAGACTCTGGAAAAGGGAAGAATCGGCCGCATCACCGTGGTAGGTTTTAAGGATAGATACCCTAAGGAAGTCTTAGTTCCTCATTCCGAAAAATTTAAATTCGTGAATCGTAATTTTCTCCAGAGCCAATCCATCAATATGGAGACTCTGGAATTCGAAAGAATCCGATAAAAACCGAATCTCCCGAGTTTTCCTCGGGAGAGATTGCAAAAAATTTTATTTAGCCCAAACTCTTCTGTAGAGATCGGATTCGATCAGATTTTTGGGATCCAGTTTTTTCTTCAAGGCTCTGAATTTATCCAGACTCGCCTTAGGAAGATAACGTTTCAGTATTTCCGGACGGAGAGTGCTATCTTTTGCGAAATAGAATCTACCTCCGTTCTTTACTACGATCTCGTCCATCTCCCTAGCCATAGCCCAGAGTTTTTCCTTATTTCCCTTGGTGACCGGGAAATCCATGGCCATGGAGTAACCGTCCAAAGCGTGAGTGAGTAGGAATTTATCCGGTCTATGTTTCTTGAAGACCGCAAGCCAGGTAACGATTCCGCGTTTTTGGCAAAGGCTAAGAATCTCTTCGAAGCCTTTCACCGCATTCTCCTTAGGAATAAAACTTTGGTATTGGATCATAGCACCGGGTTTGTACATGAATTTCCAATTCGGAACGTAATCCAAAAGGAAGGCGTATTCGGCGTGTCCTTGTAGATAAGGTTTGCTAGATAAGAATCCGGAGATCCATTTTCCGAAGTTCACAAAACGCATTCCCAAATTATTGCTGAAAGGATACATGAAGATCCACATCCAGGATTTGGGAATCAATCCCAGAAATGTGCTAGGAAGAATTTGATTTTCCAATTTGCAATTTTCCGGATAACCGGGATCCTCTCCCGCTTTCAAGTTCACAGCCTTATGAATTTGTCCTCTTCCTAGGCCTTTGCCGGAACCGAAACCGTCCACCCATCCGACTAGATAGTCGGAGTTCTTGTATTCCCTCTCGAAATAATCGTACATCTCTTGCAAGTTGGAAGTGTTCACCGGCCAAACTTTCATTTTTCCGGCATAGATTTTCTTCATCTTGATGGTGACGGTTAAAAAGGCCCCGAGCATTCCGAAACCGGAGATGGCAGAATAAAAGACATCGGCGTTCTTTTTAGGACTACATGCGATCTCTTTTCCATCCGTGGTCAGGAAAGTGAATTCTTGTACATGATCTCCGATCGGGCCCACCGCGAAATTATTCTTTCCGTGAATATTCATGGAAAGCGCTCCGCCTAACGTGGGAAACATAGTCCCGCTGACTACGGGAGGCCAGTATCCCTTTTCGATTCCGAATTCCCATAATTGCTTGATGGTAACTCCTGATTCCGCGGTAAGAATTCCCGTCTTGGAATCGAAGGAAAGAATCTTATTGAAATTTCGGATATCTACTACGACTCCTTTTTCGTTGGTAGCTGCATCTCCGTAACTGCAACCGCCACCTCTAAAGGTGACCTTGGTTCCAGTCGCGTTCGCATATTGGAATAGATCCTTGAAATCCTGAACGGATTCTGGTAAAAAGACCCTGCTATTAGAATAATGATTCATCCCCCAGGCTTCCACCTTTTGGGGAGAAGAAAGCCTAGTTTCAAAATCGGAAGCGGAGATCTTAGATACCGCCTTTTTCTTAGGAGCGGTCGTTTTGGATGATTTCTTTTTAGAAGCGGTCGCCATTGGATAACCTCCGTTAGATGGAAAGTCTTCTGAAAATAAAGGAAGGAATCATTCGAATAATGAAGGAAACCAGCGCCCAACGAGCGGGAACATAGAATTCTTCCTTACCCGCGTTCACTTTGGATAGAATGACTTGGGCAGCCTCTTTTGCGGTGATAAGCCACATGAGTCCTTGGAGACCGTCCGTCATTGGAGTCTGGATCATTCCCGGTTTTACGGTGACCACTTGGATTCCTTGAATCGCGAGTCTATTTCTAAGAGCCTCTAGGTAAGTGGAGACCCCCGCCTTAGAGGCGTTATATACGGGGTTTCCCCTTCTCCCTCTGTCTCCTGCTATGGAAGAAATGCCTATAATCTTTCCTGCTTTCTTTTCCTGGAAATAAGTCGCCGCACAATCCAACCAGGCCACGCAACCTAGGAGATTGACTTCCAGCATCTCTATGTCTTTAGGAACCGAGAACTCTTCCGGTCCGACTCTATGCATCACTCCGGAGGCATAGTAGATCTCGTCTAGTCCGCCGAGCGCCTTGACTGCTTTTGCAAATTCTCCCGGAACTTTGGAATATTCCGTTACGTCATGTTTGATGAATAGATTCTGTTTGGATTTGGAAGAACCGAGTTTCTTCAGTTCCTTTTCTCTACGTGCGAAGGCCGCCACTTGGTGCCCCTCTTCCAGTAATTGAGTCGCGATTTCCTTTCCGATACCGCTAGAAGCGCCTACGACGATGATCTTTTTAGCCATACCTACCTTTTTGGGACGGGGATCCGGTATGACAAGTCTGATTTGGCGGCTTTCCCTTGTCTCTTGTTGCCAAGAATCAAGTCGGAGAATGGGTCCCCGGACGAAAATCCTCTAGAAACTCCTCGGAATCCAACCATAGACCGGAAGACTTATCTAGAATTTCCGCGGGTTTCCACTTCGCTTTGTAATCCATCTTAGGATGACCGGGTAAATACAGACCCAAATGATAATTTTTAAATCCGTTCTCTTTGGCCCAAAGAATGGAACCTAATACCAAGAAATTTCCAAGTCCTCTTTCCTTTCGTTCCGGATCGAAAACCGAATAGACCGCTGATACGTTTTCTTCTCCCAAATCCAAAAGAATCCAACCGATCAATTTTTCCGAATCCAGAATTCGGATCTCACCGGAAGAATCGGCACCCTCGTACATTTGGAAACGCATGGTTTCCAAAATTTCCTCGGAAGAGTTGCCATAACTTCCGGTATGTCTGGATCTTTGGTAACGTAGATACAATTCTTCTTTTTCGGAATCGATCTTAGGGGCGCCGAATTCGATTCTCAAGTCCCTATTCTTTTTTAAGAGTCTCCGATCCTTTGCATGGATCTCGAACTTCGACAACCGGATTCTGTAGCTCAAGCAGTCGGAACAAGCTTGGCAAACCGTTCTATAGAAAAAATTTCCTGCTCTACGAAAACCGAAATCCAAAAGTCGATCCAATACGATAGGAGTCGGGGCCTGGGTAAGGGAGAAGCCGCGGATCCGGGACATTCTCTCCGGATAATAAGAGCATCCGGATTCGGGGGACAAGGGCAAGGAACGCATAAATTCGTCATAGTCCATACGATTCCTTCCTACTTACGCATACGGTCCCTTCTTCTCATGGAACCGTAAATCAACTTCGGATAAAAGATACAAAGGAGCAACCTTAATCGAAAGTGAAAATCGAATCGCTTGCCTCCTTTTATATTTTCCCAATTTTTCCATTGCCAAGGTACTTGCTCCGAGGGATAGGACTTAAGATGGTATTCCGATTATTTATGGATCAATTCGCTCGTTGGAACGCATACAGACTGGCATTCGGCTTTGCCGCCTTCAGCTACCTATTCTATTTTCTCGCCCTTCCTTGGGCCTTATTCGCGTTTCTTTTATTGGGATTCCTTTGTTTGCTAGGAGGGATTTTCTTTCCTATGGAGTTCGACCGAGCGTTTAGAAGCGGCCAATCCTTTTTACTCGGGATCCTTTCTTTTATCGTATCCTTATTCATTCTTTTAGGTTATATCTTGGTTTGGAAACCTATATCCCTCCTATTCCCCCAAGGAACCGAAAAAGGAAAAAATTGAAATCGTTTCGAATCTATTGCGACGGGGCGTCCAAGGGGAACCCGGGCCCCTCTTCTATCGGAGTCTCCATCCTTGACGGAGAAGAGGAAATCCATACGATCTCGGAAAGAATTCCGGACGGCACCAATAATACTGCGGAATGGGCGGCCTTAGAGGCAGGGCTCAAATATTGTTTGGACGCGGGAGCGACGGAAGTGCATGCGTTCCTGGATTCGGAATTGGTGGTAAAACAATTCCGAGGAGAATACAAAGTCAAATCCCCCCATCTGCAAATTGCCAAGGATAAAATCCGAGCCTTAAGTTCCAAATTAAAGTCCTTTAGGATCGAACACGTTCCCCGAGAAAAAAACAAAAGGGCGGATAAACTCGCCAATATGGCTTTTTAAGACCCGGACCTGAAAGAACCAAAAAATGGTTTCCACTTCCGCTTCTTCGTCCGAATCTCTTTTTAGATGCGACCCTCTCATACGATCGTCTTACTTTCGGTTCTAGGATTTTTGGCGGGATCCTGTAAGGGAAATATTCTCGGCCAGATGGAGAACTTGAAAAAGGAAGGTAAGTTCTTGGAGCTTGCGCTTCTTTGCCAGGAACACCCGGAATCGGAATACAAAGAAATTTGCGGAGAAGCTTGGTCTCAGGCTTCCGATCAAATCGATCGGATTTTATCCGAGCAAGCTAGTCTTCCTTTCTTAAGAGTATCCGTAGACGAAGCCACTCGGAAAAAAGTGGAAGACCTTCTTTCTAAAAATCCGGAACTTAAGGAGAAATACCTTCCCCTCTGGAAGAAATTCGTCCAATAATGCATCCCGAAAAACTGATCTCCTCCATTCCTTCTACTTCCTTAGAAGACCTTCTGCAAATTTCCAATATAGTCTCCGAAAAAGGAGGAAACGCTTACTTAGTAGGAGGTTCCGTACGGGATTTGATCCTAGGCAAGATTCCTCATGAATATGATCTAGCGGTTTCCCTCTTACCGGAAATCGTCCAAAAGTCGTTCCCCCGTACTGTTCCTACCGGAATCAAACATGGAACGATTACCGTTCTAATGAAGGACAGAAGCTATGAGCTCACCACTTTTCGGAAAGACGAGGATTATGTGGATGGACGCAGACCCGAAACCGTGCATTTCGGAGTGAGTCTGAGCGAGGATCTGAGAAGAAGGGACTTTACGGTGAACGCGATCGCCTTGGATCTATTAAAGAAAGAGCTTATAGACGAACACGAAGGCCAGGAGGATATCCGAAAAAAAATCATCCGAACCATCGGGGATCCGATCGCTCGATTTACGGAGGACGGCCTTAGACCCGTGAGAGGGATCCGATTCGTTTCTAGCCTAGGCTTCCGACTCGAAGAAAAAACCGCGGAAGCGATCCTTACTTGCAAACCGATCACCGCCAAGGTTTCTCCGGAAAGAATCCATGACGAATTCCTGAAAATCCTAAAGAGCCCGAACCCCGCTCCTTCTCTAGAATTGCTAAAGGAGTTCGGAATTCTGGAATTATTCACACCTGCGAAATTGTACCCGTTCTCTTCGAAAGAATGGGCCTGGGACAGGGACGCATTCTCCGGATTGCCTTCCGAGCCGGACCGGATCCGGTTGGCATTCTTCCTACATTCCGCATTCGAAAGAAGCCATATAGAAACGGAGACGCTTACATTCTTTAAGAACCTGAAATTCTCCAATCAAAGAACCAAAGAATCCCTATTCTTGATAAAAACATTATATTCTCTTTTGGAAAAAGAGGAAGAATTGAGACTTAGATCCGAACTCAGAAGACTTCTATTACATCCGATCGCACAATTTGCTGGAAAAAAGGAAATCCGGGTTTGGTACAACGAGTTAGCGATTCTCTGGAAGGCGATCCAAGGCAAGGAAGCGTTCTGGCTTCCCTCTGCGGAAGAAGAATGGAAATCCGATCCTCCCCTTGTGTTGGCAGATCTAGCGATAAACGGAAACATTCTAAAAGAGAAGAGACCGAATCTCCCCCCTAAGCAACTAGGAGAAGTCTTAAAGACCTGCCTAAATGCGGTCTTAGAGGATCCTAGCCGGAACACCCAAGAATCTCTCCTGTTGCTTATCCCCTAAACCGCTAAAGTACTTCTAGATTCTTCCGTAAGAGGTACTACAATATTCCACCCTAGCCCTTTCTATATAAAATCGAGCCTTAAATCCTCTATCCTGCCTAAATTCTAAGCATACCGAAATATGCCTATTTTATAAACAATCTGTCCATTCAGAAAATTTATACATTCTCAAGCACCTAAAACAGGCATTCTAATTTGGATTTAGAATCGTTTTTAAGCCATATTTTGTCTCTTTGCTGATTTTTAGCAACCTGGCACGCTAGTTGCATATATACGGGCATAGGAGATTTAGGAGAATGATGAGAAAAAATACAGTCAGCCTCATTGCCGCCCTAGCCCTGGTATCCGCTTCATCGGCTTTTGCCCAAGCCAATAAAGCCCCAGCTAAGGATGTGCAAGTACCGCCGGCGGCGAAACCGGCGGCTGCACCGGATCCGGTGGACAAAAATTGGTACGAAGCAGTTGAGTTTTCGGGTTTTGTGGATGTGTACTATATGTACAATAACAACCCTCTGCAAAGTAACGATGTGGACGCAACCCGTTCCTTCGAGACCAGCAACAAGAACTTTGCGGTAAACGCAGCTGCTTTAGCGATCCAAAAGACCGCTGAAAAAGGAAGTCCTTGGGGTTTCCGCGTTGATTTCCAAAACGGACAAAACAACGCATTCCAAGAAGCGCCTTACGCTAGCACCAACAACATCTTCAATACGAACATGCTGAAACAAGCTTATATCAGTATGTATTTCCCTGTTTTGAAGGGAATGACTCTGGATGTGGGAAAAATGGCTACACATATCGGTTACGAGGTTTTGGAATCCTTCAACAACCCGAACTACTCGATAGGGGCCATCTTCCAAAATACAATCCCGTTCATTCACACCGGTGCTCGCTTAACCACTCAATTTACAGACAAATGGACAGGAACCTTTTATCTGTATAACAGTGGTGGTGGTACCGGTTACGTTACGCCGAACTATACGTTCGGGTATGATGCTACTACTCCTGCGAACTCCACAGTTACTTCCAGCTTAGCAAACACCGGGAAAAGCAGCTTCTACGAAGCGGCTACCCAGCACAAAGCGATTGGAACTCAGGTTAAAGGAACCATCATCGAAGACAAACTCTCCGTTACTTGGAACACTTTGTATTCCCAAGACGGAGCTTCCGGCGTAGTGGATCCTACCCAAGCTTACCTGGCTAATCAATTGGGAGCTCCAGCTCCTACCGCTCCTAGAGCGAAATACACCCAGGACTATTGGTTCATGAACCACGCCATCGTGTCCATCTCTCCTACCGATCGAATCACCATCGACCTCGATTATACTTGGAGTGAGAAACAAGGTGGAGCTGCAGTAGGAAACAAACAAGCTTCTCTTGTAAACGCTGACGGTTCCGATCCTTACTCCCTGGAAAAAATCCTGGGCGGCGCGGTAACTACCAAAGACACCAAGTCTTCTTATAGAGCTTACGGATCTTGGATTAAGGTTAAATTGAACGACGAGTGGGGTGTTAACTTCCGTTTCGAGTATCTGGATGACAGACACAATAACGGTCAGTTGACTACTTTCAACCCGTTCAGGAACGCAAACACTTACCTGAGCCCTGCTCAGCAACAACTCGATGCAGAATTGGCTGCAGCAGTAAAAGCTGCCGCACCTCAATTAGCAGGCCTTACCGACACGGAAGTTCTGCAATTCCTGAAGCCGAAAGATTATACGAACTACGGAAACACCAACTACGGTTCTTATAAGACTTTCACCGTGACTCCTATCTGGAACTTTACGGAAAACCTGTTAATCAAGCTCGATCTTAGAAGAGACTGGGCGAACGGTTACCAATTCGTAAACGCTCAAGGAGAGAAGAGCAAAGACCAATACGGTCTGACTTTGGGTATTGTAGCTAAGTTCTAATCGAACTTTTCGCTCCAACACACATTTGGTATGGGAAGGGCGCCCGAAAGGGCGCTCTTTTTATTTTGGCCGCGTCCCTTGGAAAGTTTCTCGGGTCCGGAAACCTTTTGATCTTAGATAGGGCCATCGAAGCGAGACAGGAAAATAACTAGTACTAAAATAAATCCCCAAAGTCTGGGGATTGCGTATCAAAAGTCCAGATCGGATTGACCGGACATGGCGACTAATTGCCTTCTCAAACCGTGAGGCAAAATTTCCCAACAATTCAATAGGAATCTTTTCCAGATTCCCCTTCTCCCTTGCCGGGCCTTGGATTTTAGATCCTCGCTCATGTCGCTTCGTCCCCTTTCTAATTTGAGACGAAAGAAAGACTTTTGCCCTTTCCGGAAAACCTATACCTTATTTGGAAACTTTGCAAAGAAACCCCGTATCGACTCGTAATATCGGGGTTAGGTTTTTCGTCCTATTGCAATTGAATCGGATTTTCTAGGCAAGCTCTAACAATAATTTATCGAGTTATAGACAGAGCGCCGTCCGCCGCACCCGCCTCGAGTTCTCGCATTTCTGCCGAAGAGCATTTGCTTAGGTCCGCAAGACATACGGGTATTTGCCGCCGACTTTCAGATCATTCTCCAAAGTATCAAAGGAACAACCTTCCGGACCGGTTAACCAACCGCACATCAGCACCGGCTTTGTAAAACAATCGAATACCCATTGACTCGGTCCCACGAAATGAAGAGATCGCTTCTTAAGCGGAGAATACTCCGTAAACGATGATCCCTACTCCTCCCACATTCGCGAGAACCCCTAAAAGCCCTAGGATTTTTCCTAGAGGAGGCTTTTCCTGGAACTCGTCCTTGACGGATTGCAACCAATTGGCCGTATCCTTTAATGCAAGTAGAGCGGAAGAAGCGGCAAATAAGGAAGCTCCGACTAATTCCAGAAAATCGGATAGAGGAGCGAAACGGAAAGCGAGTATGAGTCCGAGGAGCATAGGCCCTTGCATCAAAGGTCCAATATGCGCCGCTTGCAAATACCTAGAGGGAAACTCCGCCTTGCCTCTAGCCAAAGCATAAGCGAATCCTGTAAGACTCCCATACGCTAGATTCAAAACTCCTGCTATAACGAGAATTTTTTCGGGGTAGTTCATGTCATCCACCTGTGTTTAAATGAGGGTTAGTGGATAATCTCAGATTTCTCTCTGTCACTCCTTTTTCGTAAGGCTCGATTATCTCACCGAAGAATAAAAAAGCCGCTCCTTACGGAGCGGCTCTTCTTTATTGAGGGGTAAGAGGTTTAAATAACCTTACTTCTTACCCTTCTTCTTGGAAGCGGAAGTTTTGGACTTCCTTCCATTTTTGGAAACGGTATCCTCTTCCAGATCATCGTAAAGAGAAACATAGGCTTCCGGATGAAGGGCCAAGGATTTTTCCGCCCCGGAAGTGCCGAGTTGTTTTCTTTCGCCTACAACGATCAGATAGAGAGAAGGCAGAATAGTCAAAACGAGTAGCATCGCGGAGAATAATCCACCTACGATTACCGTGGCCAACGGCCTTTGCACGTCGGAACCGACCCCGGAAGCGAGCGTTGCAGGAATTAGACCGAGCAAAGCGAGCAATATGGTCATGAGCATAGGACGCAATTGAATCACCGCCGCCTTACTCACCGCTTCTCTCGTAGTTAAGGTAGGCTCTTCTAAAAGCAGGTGGTTCGTCCTAGAAACGAATAATACCCCCGACATGGTCGCGATCCCGAAAAGGGAAATGAACCCCACCCCGCTCGATACGTTGAAATAATATCCTCTGAGCAGAAGCGCATAAATCCCGCCCACCAAGGAAAGAGGGAGGCAGGCCAAGGCCACATAAACATACTTTAAATTTCTATAAAGTAAGAATAAGACTCCGAAAATGATAGCTACGGTGATCGGGATTACGATAGCGAGCTTCTTACCGACCCTCGCTAAGTTTTCGTATTGCCCTCCGTATCGGACCTCGTAACCTTCGGGGAGTTTGATTTTCTGTTGCACTTTCTTACGCAACTCGTTTACGAATCCTCCCTGGTCTCGACCTCGAACGTTCGTACGAACCGTAATCGTCCTTCTACCTTCCTGGCGGAAAATCATTGTAGGACCGTCTTCCAGAGTGATCTTAGCCAATTGGGATAGAGGAATTCTTTCTCCCTTAGGAGAAATGATCGGCATATCTTCGATGGAACGCTTCGAGGCTCTATAATCTTTGGAAAAGCGAACCACAATTCCGAATCTGGCCGGAGTCTTAGGAGGAATATCCGACGGCCCCTCGTAAAGCGTGCTGATTCTTTGCATTCCGATAGCGGCTTCCACCATCTGCTGCACATCGCTTACGTTGATTCCGTATCTCGCCGCCGCCTCCCGATCTATCCGAACGGTCAATTGCGGGCTATCCGCTTCCTGCTCGATTCCGAATTCACTGGCCCCGGGCATGTCCTTTACGATTTCTAAAATCTCTTCGGCAAGGCCCCGCATGATTTTCAAATCCTGCCCGGAAACGAATACGGCCAAATCCGCGATCGTCCCCATAATGGCTTCCGAAAGGTTATCCATGATCGGCTGCGAGAAACTGATCCTTGCTCCGGGTAACGTGGCTTCCAGGTCGTTTTTCATTCGGAGAAGGAGTTCTTGCTTGGTAATCCTTTCCTTCCAGTCGTCGTAATCCTTGAGACTGACGAGGACCTCCAAACGGTTAGGCGGTAAAGGATCCGTTCCGTCGTCGTTTCTTCCCAACTGAGAAAGAACCACACTTACTTGTTCGTTCTTATAGATAGTTTCCCGAATCTTAGGCATGAATTTTCGCGCCTCAGGAAGGGAAATCCCCACTGGAAAGAAGATCCTTAAATTGAATCCGCCTTCGTCCATCTCGGGCAAGAACTCCGTTCCGAGCTTATATCCCCCGATTCCTAAAAGTAGAATAACGACCGTAAAGGAATAGACTACCACCCTCTTGGATCTATCCACAAGGAATTCTATCAGTTTTTTATAACGTTCTTCCGCCCATCCGTAGAACGGGTTATGCCAAGCGATCGGACCGGGAGTTGCGGATTCGAAGTATCCGCGGAAAAGATATGTCATCATTACCGGAACCACGGTCATGGAGAATATCAAAGCCCCGAAGATGGCGAAAGAAATCGTAAAGGCCATCGGTTTAAAGAGGCGACCTTCGATTCTCTCAAAAGAGAAAATCGGTAAATATGCGAGAATGATGATCAAAATAGAGAAGAGAATTTCCGTCCCTACCTCTCCCGCGGATTCCGCGGTAAGCTTTACAATCCCCCGGCTCTTCTCGGCCGGGGTTGCGTCCCGGTATCTTCTCATGATATTTTCCACCATGATCACGGCCCCGTCCACGACGATACCGAAGTCGATGGCTCCGAGTGAAAGAAGACTCGCGGGAATCCCGGTCATATTCATGAGCAAGAAGGCGAAGAGTAACGCAAATGGAATGGTTGCGACGACTACAAGAGACGCCTTGGCGCTTCCTATGAAGAAAATAAGAACCAAACTCACGACCATCACGCCTTCCAAAAGGGTGCGGCCTATTGTGCGTAACGTATAATTGACAAGATCGCTGCGATCGTAAGTGGTGCGAAGTTGAACACCCTGCGGTAAATAATTCTCGTTAATTTCCTTAACCTTGGCTCGAATCCGGTCCCCCATCTCATTTGGGTCCCCCCAACGACGCATCGCTACGAGTCCTTGGACGGAGGAATCCACGTCGATCAACCCTTCTCGATCGTTTTGAATGGTATATCCTAAGACACCGCTGGGAATCGGATGGGAAACTTCCACCGTCGCCAGGTCCCGAACGAATACCGGAACCCCGTTTACGGTCTTAACCACGATATTCTCGATATGCTCAGGACTACGAATCGCGCCTAACGAGCGGATAGGAAAACCCTGCTCCCCCTGGAGTAGAAGGTTTCCTCCGGTATTCAGGTTATTTGCCTGGATCGCCGAGATAACGTCGTTGATAGTAAGTTTGTATCGAATCAATTTGTCCGGCGAAGTTACCACGTGGAATTGTTTAGGTAAACCGCCGAATGTTACTACGTCCGCTATGCCGGGAATGGATAGCATCTTAGGCATGACCACCCAGTCCTGGATGGTACGCAGTTCCATCTGAGTATGGTTCTGGGAAGATTCCACTACGTAACGGAAAATTTCCCCGACCGGAGAACTCATGGGACCGAGAGCGGGCTGCACTTCTTCCGGAATATCCGCGTCGGCCACTCTCTCCATAAGTCGCATACGAGCGAAATAATCATCCGTTCCGTCTTCGAAAACGAATTGGAACACTACGAGTCCGTTGATCGTACGGGAACGGCGAACCGCTACTTTAGGAATCGCATTTAACACCCTTTCTATCGGTAGAGTCACCCTTTCCTCTACTTCGACTGCGGCTTTTCCAGGGAATTTGGCAATCAGACGTACCTGGGTATCGGCGATATCCGAGTATGCTTCCTTCCGAATGTCCGTCCAGGCCCAAATCCCGAGAATAACGATAAAAATGGCGGACATGAGCGTTGGAATTCTGAATCTGAGAACAGATTCGATAAGGCGATTGATCATTGGCTGGACCTCGTATCGAAGAAGTATCCGAGTTGGATAAGGAGTTGAGGATTCTTATAATCCCCGCTGCCGATTCCTCCGCCTACCTGCAGATAGAAATTTCCCATGAGAATATCGTAGGTAAGGCCGATGTATCGCTGACCTAAGACTACTCTTTGCTTTTCTCTACTCTGGTATTCGAAAATCGCAGCCAGAGTCGGATTCTGCTCCGAGATATAAGAACGTATGATCAAATCCTCATACGTCGGGTCCCTATGCTGGTATCCTGGTATATCGGAACCGGTTCTATATGATGTTTGCCCGCCTCGCCCCAATTCAGGAGCGAAAGGATCCACTTGGAATTGTCCGAGTACGACGGAAACGCTGTGAGCGATCACAGGTGTTTTCCAGAAACTGATCCCCAAGTCCAATTGCCAGCCCCACCAATGAGGACTCCAATGCCCTCCGGAGCCTCTGATTACGATGTCCTTGTAATAATACCCTAGGTTGAAGTTGATGCTTCCGGGAGATCCGATACTTGCTCCGTATACCAAAAAGTTCGTGGACTTAGGTAAAGGCTTGGTAGCGAGTTGGTCCTTCTCCTCTTTCTCTTCGCGAAACCTAGTTTTGCGATCCGGATCGGGACTCCAGTCCGGAGAGATATTCGAGGATTTCTGATCCTTCTTCTCCTTATTTTCCTTCGAATAATCCTCGGAATACGCCGAGTTTGCGAAAGAAAATAAGAATATTATAACAATAAAACTTAATATTCTTTTCATAGGGATTAAAATCCGAAGCTGAGTCCTTTTAGGAGAATCGCGCCTTCGACAACGACCCTATCCCCTTTAGTGAGGCCTTCCAGAACGTTCACTCTCTCACGGGTGGAGATGCCTAATACCACCTCGCGTCTAAAGAAATCTCCCGGGCTCTCCTCAACAAAAACATAATTCTTGCCTTCGATAGTCACAACGGAGGTGAATGGAATCACCACCGAGTTACCTCCGGTCTCTTCCGGAAAGCGAACCACGGCGAACATTCCCGGTTTCAGTCTGTATCCTTCGTTCTTAATCGCGATACGCACCTTTACCGTTCTCGTATAGGGATCCACGTTGTCCCCCAGGGCCTCCGCGGTTCCGTTCCATTCGTTATTCGGGAAGGAGGAGAATACTACCTTGACTCTTTTTCCTTTTTGAAGATTGGAAAGCTGGGATTCCGGAACGTCTGAAATGATCCAGGCGGTTTGGCTGGCGGCTTTCGCAAGCAGAGCCGGATTCAAACCGACCGCTCTCAATTTACCTTCGAACTCGGCGAATTCGGCTTCGTCGTTATTTACTTCTGTTTCCGCCTCGACCAGATCTTTCTCCGTGGCGACCCGATGTTTGAACATATCCTTGATACGATCCAAATTCTTGCGGGAACGATTTAAGCTGTTCTTTGCGTGCACGTAACCTACATAGAGATCGTTCAGTTCAGCGGATTCGAATAAAACGATCTGATCCCCGTTGGATACGGAAGGAGCGGTAGTTGCGATAAGTCTAGCAGGCGCCTCTACGTTTACGAACTCACCCTGCTTTCCGATTTCGGCCGACTTGATGATCTCCAAACCCGGACTATTCTCCTTGAACTCGATCCTTTCTCCCTTGTCGTGGACGATCGCCTTTTGAGGACGGGCAGCGGTCTTCTTGGCGCTTTTATTGAATCCAAGCGAAACAATGGAGGCTGAAATTGCGGCAACCGCGACTATCAGTACGATTCTTAATTTTTTAGAGGATGGTATCATTTCGAGCCTCCTTCCGTTTTACCGGACTCTCCTGAATTTTTTGGGGCAGGAACGATTAGCCCCGTTCCCACAGAGTAATTTACGCCTTCGATCGCTTCCATGCGATCGGTTTGCAAACGCAGCATTTCTACGATACTGGATCTATACGTTTCAAAGAAATCGGCGAATTCTAAAATCGATATATAACGTTTTTCGTAACTAAGTATCATGTCCTGGGCGAGATCGGAATAATCCTTCGTATATGTGTTCCTGAATTTGCGATAGAGACCGTCTTTGGCTCTTGCGGTGGCAAGCGCCACGTTCACTTCGTTCTCCACTTCCAGGATTAGATTTTTCAATTCCTGCTTTTTGACTAGAATCGCTTTTTCGGCAGCCTTGATATTCCCTTGGTTCCTATCGAATATGGGAATATTCAACTGGGCAGTGATCCCCCAATAGTTCTGGAAGGCGGTTCCTCCCCTATTGTACATGGGACCGATCGCCACGTCAGGAATCGCGTTCGCGTGTTGCAATTCCAGATTCGCTTCCTCGTAACGCAAAGCCTGGACCGCTTTTTTCAAGTCCGGACGATATTCCCTGGCCTTAGCGAGCATCTGGTCCAATTTCAATCCGTCTATGGTGATGTTCTCGATGAAATCCACGTTCAGGATGGGAACGATAGCTACCTCTTGGTTGAGATAGGCTTCCTCGTTCAGAAGAACCCGAAGATCCGCTTCTTTCTCCAAAACCTTGATCCGTAAATCCTCTCTTTCTTTTCTTAAGAAGAAGAGAAGCGCTTTCAAACGAAGCACTTCGGATTGTAAAACGGCCCTTCTCTTATAAGCCAAGTCCGCGGAGGAAACCGTCTTCTCCAGAGCGATCAAGCTTCCGTCGTAAAAAGCGATCGCTTCCCTGTAATAATGAATGAAATAGAATGTCCTTCTCAACTTTGTAAGAAGTGCTCGAGCCAGATCGTAGAACTCCTGTTCTCCCATCTTGGCGTTCAATTCCGCCACTCGAACTCTCTTATCGATCTTGCCGCCGAGTAGGAAAAGTTGTTGGATCTGAACGACGGTTTGTCCGGAACGGGTAAAGTCGAAATAACGTTGCGTAGGCTCGGCGTAAATACTCTGATCCACGAATATGTTCGGATTCGCGTAGAGTCCCGCCTGTTCGATTCCCGCCTTACGGGCGTCTATATCGAATTTGGAAGCGAGGAGTAGGAGGTTATTGCGCCAAAGTAGCTCTTCGGCTTTTTCCAAATCCAGACTGATCTGAACTCTTTCCTCCCCTCGGACGGAAACCGGGGCCTTCCCTTCCGGAAAAAGAGTCCCTTCCCCCGAATTATTATTGGGGGAAGAACCCGTTCCTTGGGGAACCGATTCGCTCGCTAATAAAACCAGTAGTAAAATTACTAGTATTTTCTTATTCATAAGTGTACAAAATCACCCGAAAGTTTAACTTCTTCGCTTAAAGTATGGGGATCCTAGGACGGACTTAGATTGCGGGTATAGCAATGCTAGGAAATCCGAGGATTATGTCGGACTAGACGATTGCTGGTGGGGGGAGATCGGTCAGGAGTAAGGAAACAATTAATTTCCGAGGGCTTTCCGGACCTAAGAAGAGCTTTGTTACGAGAAAAACAAGAGGAGTCCAAGGAGAATCCGAGATTTCCTCCGCTATAAATTCCAGCGGACGACTATCTCTCTCTCGAGCCTGGGTATAGAATAGACCCTCGGTATCCTTAAGATCCGATTCTATGAACGTGGCTACTTGCTTTTTGGAAGAATGGGCGAGAATCAGGGCATGCGTTGCGTCTTCCTTCTCCAACCATTCCAATGAAGAAGTGAACATCACCAAGCTTACTTGGAGAAAAATGAGCAGAATGTAAGCTATGCGCCGCACTAAATGTCAAATGCTAGCAGAGGTATTTTTCGTCAAGTTTTTGGGTAAATTATACCGGATTTGGGAACTTAAATCGGGAACTCCGGTCCGATTTACCCCTTAACGAATCGGATCCGGGGGTGTATAAAGTACCTTTAATACGGCTCCCCTTTGGAAACGGATTCGAATTTCCTTATCCGGCCTGGACCCTTCCGCAAATTTAGAAATCGGCCTATAATATACCCATTCTTCCATCCCGGGAGACCAATTATTGATGGTCTTCTCTTCGTCCGGATTTCCTAAAAGATTTCTTACATAGAGTTTATTTTGGGTTTGGAGAGATTTGATCAGATTGGCTCTAATTAAGAGTTTCTGGCCTTCTTCCGAACTGGGAGCCTGTTCTCCCAATAAGTTCGGATCAGCGTCCGGAATGGATTTTAACACGAATTCCTTACACTTGGAATCATCCGAGAAGGTGGACATACATTCCGCGTACAACTCTTTCGGAGTCTTTGTTTCCCTACCGGGATTACCGAAGAAATAAGCGCATTGGGACAGGGTGAGAATGGACGCACCCGCTAAAATCCATTTGGAATTCATTTCTTTTTCCTCCGGCTTGTCTTACGTTCGGACCCGCCCCCTCCGGAAGCCACAGGAAGAGCTTCGCCAGCCGCGTTCTTAGGACGATTGGATTGCAATGCTTGGAAACCTCCGGTCAACTCCTCTCCTACCTTTTTGTATTCCTTTTTTTCTTCGGGGAGTTGGGTCTTTTCGGTCACTTCCACTCGGATGAGGAAGCTTACGATTTCTACCTTCATATTCTCGATGGCTTGATCGAATATTCTGAAACCTTGGAGTTTGTATTCTACGAGAGGATTCTTTTCACCGTATCCTACGGTCCAGATCCCTTCTCTTAAATGGTCCATGGAATAGAGATGTTCCTTCCAGCGATGGTCCAAAATATCCAGGAAGATGTTTCTTTCTAGAAGCTTCCAGACATCCGGTCCGATACGATCCGCCTTTTCTTGGTAGAACTTCTGGGCGGTTTCGTTTAAGAATTCAAAAATCGCTAATTGAGCATTCTTTGATTTTTTAATTTCCTCCATATCGACTTCCCAAGGAAGACCGATTCCGGTATACCACTCCTTTAAGGCTTCCAGTTCCCAAGCGTTGGGATTTCCACCTTCGCAGGTAAGCACGACCTGGGCCTCTATAATCTCGTCTAAGAATTCCTTGACGAGCGTGGTTACGTCTTTTCCTTCCAGGACCTCGTTTCTCATCTTATAGATGACGATCCTTTGGCGGTTCATGACGTCATCGTATTCCAACAAATGCTTTCTGATATCGAAGTTATGACCTTCCACCCGCTTCTGGGCGCGAGCGATAGCATTAGACACCATTGGATGTTCTATCTCCTGACCCTCCGGCATCTTGAGTCTTTCCATAATACCCGCGATCCGATCCGAACCGAAGATTCTCATCAAATCGTCCTGCAAGGAAAGATAGAATCGGGAAGAACCCGGATCCCCTTGTCTTCCGGAACGTCCTCGAAGCTGGTTGTCGATCCGTCTCGCTTCGTGTCTCTCCGTTCCCAGAATATGCAAGCCTCCTGCTTCCAGAACCTCGTCGTGGTTCTTTTTCCAGATCTTGGCGTTACCTAAGATTTCGTTTGCTTTGGATTTCTTGGCCTGGGTATCCAATCGATTCACGACGGATTCCGCTTTTTCGAAATTCGAACGAAGAGTAGCTTCCTTGAATTCCACAACGACAGGATCCGAATCGGTCCAGGATTCCAGGGATTCCTTAAATAACTGGGCCCCTCCCAAAACGATGTCCGTTCCCCTACCCGCCATGTTCGTCGCGATAGTGACAGCGGAAGGTTTACCGGCGTTAGCGATGATTTCGGCCTCTTTCTCGTGGAATTTGGCGTTCAATACGTTATGGGGGATTCCTGCCTGATTCAGTAGTTTGGATAATGTTTCCGATTTCTCGATGGAAATCGTTCCCACGAGTACAGGTTGTTTGGAAGTTCTGCAATCCTTGATTTCGTTTAGAATCGCGTTGAATTTTTCCTTCTCCGTTCTATAGACTCTGTCGGCGGCATCCTTCCTTTGTACGGGAACGTTAGGAGGAATTACGATCACGTCCAGATGATAGATCTTGTGGAATTCCTCCGCTTCAGTATCGGCGGTTCCCGTCATACCGGATAGTTTATCGTACAGACGGAAATAATTCTGGAAGGTAATACTCGCAAGAGTCTGGGACTCTCTGGCGATCGTAACGTTTTCCTTGGCTTCCAACGCCTGGTGGAGTCCGTCGGAATACCTTCTACCCGCCATCAAACGACCGGTGAATTCGTCCACGATGATGACTTCTCCGCCTTGGACCACGTAATCCACATCTCTTTGGAAAATCTTATGAGCCTTGAGCGCCTGGTGAACGTGGTGAACTAAATCCACGTTTTGAGGAGCGTATAGGTTATCTATACTCAGAATTTCTTCCACATGAGCGACACCCTTCTCGGTGAGTAAAACGTTCTTAGCCTTTTCGTCCTTTTCGTAATCCTCGCCTTCGATCAGTCTAGGAATGATTTTATCGATGCGGGTGTATTTGTCCGTGGATTCGTCGGAAGGTCCGGAGATAATGAGAGGAGTACGTGCCTCGTCGATGAGAATGGAGTCCACCTCGTCCACGATCGCGAAGAAATGGCCTCTCTGAACCTTATGGTCTATATGAGAGACCATATTGTCCCTTAGATAATCGAATCCGTATTCGTTGTTGGTTCCGTAAGTGATATCGGATCCGTAAGCTCTCTTACGATCGTCATGCTCCATATCGTGTTGGATGATTCCTACGCTTAAATCCAGGAAATCGTAGATGGGCCTCATCCAGTTGGCGTCCCTTCTCGCTAGGTAGTCGTTCACCGTAACCAAATGAACGCCTTTTCCTGCGAGAGCGTTCAGATACACCGCCAATGTGGAAGTAAGGGTCTTACCTTCGCCGGTCTTCATCTCGGAGATATTTCCCCAATGAAGAGCGATACCTCCCATCATCTGCACGTCGAAATGGCGCATCCCCAGTTTACGAAGAGAGGCTTCCCTAACCGTAGCAAAGGCCTCGGGCAGAATATCGTCCAAGGTTTCCCCGGCTGCAAGCCTCTCCTTGAATTTTCTAGTCTGGGCGGAAAGTTCCGAATCGCTTAGAGCGTGAATGGATTCCTCTAAGTCGTTGATTTTTAGGACAATCGGAGTGAGTCGTTTCAGGTCTCTCTCGTATTTACTTCCGAAGAGTACCCTTAAAATTTTCTGTATCATGTATGCACCATCAATCGTTTCAATTCTATAATGACAAAGTCCCGAAAAACGTCCCGGGAACTCGCGGAAATATTATAAATCCAGAATTCCTTCGAACAAGGCTCGTCCGGATTCTTCCATTTGAGACCTCAGATTCTCCGTTTCCGGTCCAGGAATCCATCCAGCCTTGGAGATAAACTCCGAGTGAACCTTTTTCCAGACTTCCAACATCGGACCCGTGACTTCCAAATGGCATTGGATCCCGAAGATACGATTCTCGAACCCGAACATCTGATTCGGATAGAAGGATCCTTCTAAAAGAATATTCGCATTTTCGGGAATATCGAAAACATCCTCGTGCAGATGGAATGCGGGAAAGGATTTCTTTTCGTTCAGTTTGGAAAACACAGGAAGAGAAGAATCCGAAATTTTCACATCTGAGAATCCTACTTCGGGTCCCTTCGTACCGGTGTAAACATTCGACCCCAAGGCTTTAGCAAGAATCTGGGATCCCAGACAGATTCCGATCACCTTCTTATTTTTCATTCTTACCAAATGAGAGGCCAATTGCAGCCAAGGCTTGAAGAATTCGGACTGGGAAGGATCATGAACCGTTTGAGGACCTCCCAGAAATACGAAAAGATCGAACATCTGGTGAGCATCCGGCATGAGCTGGATCTTAGAATCGTACGCGTTATGATAGGTTATCTTGTATTTTCTAGATTGCAAAGAATCTAATAGAGTTCCCGGACCCTCGCAATCCTTGAATCGAACGATCAAACATCTCATGATTGACCAGCCATACGTTTGAAAAACAGCACCTTTTTATCCTGAGGAATCTTGGTCGGATCCGCCTCTTCGCTGATCGGACCGATGAAATTATAATATAAAACCAAGGGCTTATTCTTAAATAAAAGAGTTTCCGGAGTTCCCGTCACGAGTCCGTCCGTTCTGGAAATCCGAAAGGAATTCTTCATGATAAGTACGGGAAGTTTGATCCCGTATTTACGGATCTCTTCCTTCATTTTGACGGACGCCTCTCGGATCAGTTCGTCCTCGTTCATATTCTCCGGATTATCGAAGAATAAAGTAGGGTCCACGACCATATAGAGTTTGATATGAGGATCCTTTTGGAGTTCGGAATACAGATAATTCAGAACGGGAACTTCCTTCACACAAGGAAGGCAGTTCGGACCGTAGACGTTCAATGCGATTCTCTCGGCTTTTATATCCGAGATGCGAACCGTTTCCCCTTCTAGGGAAATTCCCTCGAAGGACTGGACCCCGAGATTGGATTGCTCGGAAGGCGCACAGACTCCTAACAGAGAGACGAGAACGAGGACCGAAATGAGTTGTAGGCGGAAGAGACTCCCCAGAAAACGGGGGAAACTAGGCCTGGAATCGGAGTTACACTGAGAATCCATTGGCGATTACCAAAATCGTAGCTTCCCCCTGGAATTCAAGGAATAAACAAGGATATAAGGGATTGACAGAGTACGTAAATCGAGAATGATGGTAGTTTCTAAGGCCTCTATCCCCTCGCAGGAAGACAAAATGACCCAAAACCAGAATTCAGAATTCGATATTGTAACATTAATCGAGCTGGCCAAAAAAAACAAGTATGAAAGAGCCGTAGCTGGCTTCCAAATTCTGGATAGAATCGACAGACTAGAACTCCCTAAAAAAATCAAAGGAAGAAAACTCGCCGTTCAGGCCATGTTTGCACTTTCCAACGAAGAAGTTCAGTACAAATACGTAACCAAGGAAGAAAGAGCTGCCATCGAGCAAGAGGCTCAGAATTCCGGAGCAAATTATTCCCAATTCAACGGGCTCTTCGAAGCTCCCCAAGCCCCGATCGCAGAAGAGGATATGGAAGAAGACTTCATTCCGGAAGAGACTCCCAAACCTCTCATGGATATGGAAGACGGAGAAGAAGGCGAAAGTTCCTACGATGACGAAGACGATTCGGACGACGATGAAGATGAAGACGAGGATGATTCGGACGACGATGAGGACGAGGACGAAGATACCGAGGAAGACGACGAGGAGTAGTCTATCTTTCTTTTAGTCCGGCAATCCGACGGCAGTTTCAATATCAAGGAGGAGAATTCCTCCTCCTTTCTCCATTCTACCCATGATCCTCGAAAAGAAGGAGAGAGAATTTCCTCCTCTTTCCCCCAAAATCTCCCTACAGACGAACTATTTATCCTAGTAGGAGTCGGTTGCGGATACCATGTTTCTTCTTACCTAAAAACGAAAAATCCGGCGACTTCCCTGCTACTACTCGAGCCGTTCGGAGAAATAGAGTCCCTTCTCCCCGAATCCTGCAAAGAAGAATGGAAAGGCCATATTCCCTTCTTCGGTTGGAAGAATTTTCAAAATCTCAAACAAGAAGCCTGGCTTCCGCCGGGAATCCGAAGCCTTAGAGTTATCATCCATCCCAATTACCTAAGAAGGTATCCCGAGTTGAGCCGAGAGATTCTGGATTTTTTTCAGAATCGAAGATTGGACCGCCAGAATATCCTCGCAAAGAACGAATACGGAAGACTTTGGGTGAGAAATTTTTTCCGGCATTTGGAAATCACGAGTCGGAACAAAGACAAGTATAGAATTCTTGCTAAGAAACAAAGTACGAGCCCCGATCGGATCGGTTGCTTTTTAGGAGCCTCTCCCGAATTAGAATCCGAAATTCCCTGGATTCGGAAGCATAGAAAAAATGTATTCCTTCTTTCCTCGGATACGTCTTTGGGATTTCTATTGGAGAATGGGATTCGTCCGGATGCCATTCTATCCATAGACAGCGGTCTTGGGACTTCCTACCATTTTCCGGAAAAGATCCCGAAAGAGATTCCCATACTGACCTGGCTAGGCGGATCCACAAAAATTTTTGATTTAGAAAATCCGAAAATTCTGTATCTATCCACACATCCTTTGGACCAGATCTTAGGTTCCAGGTATTATCCCGGGGCCCCCATCCTAGAAAATCCTATCCTGAACGTGGCGGGACTAGCGGTCTCCGCATTGCAGGCCTTGGGAGCCGGAGCGGTTTGTATGAAAGGAGTCGGATTTACCCGAGAAGCGGGAAAGACTCATTGCAAGTCTAGCGGTTACGAAAGATACGATCGATTTTTTTTGAATCGAAAAAGGAGTCTCTATTCAGCGAGATATTCCCCGGAATCCCGTTGGAAAACGAGAACGGTCGTACTGGATTCTTTGCATTCTTGGAGCCCCATCCCAATTCTTTCTTCGATCCGAGAGAATGCGCAAGGTCTCTCCGGCTGGGAAAATTCTTTGGTAAAGTTAGGTTCCGAATTTCCGGGAACGATTCCGGAATGGAGGAATTGGATCCGGGAGATCCCGGAAATTCCACAAGATATACGAGACCTGGTTCCCAGGGAAGTCAGGCAACTAGAACGGGTCCAGGATCGGGAACGGACCTAGCCCTGAGAGTTCCGTATTCTTACTACTTGACATTCTTGGAGAAATCTCCAAAGTCTCTAGTTCCGGGAGCCAGACGGCCGAATCGGTCTTAGGATTATGAATAAAGGTTATATTATTTGTGTCGATGATGAAGTGTCGGTACTGGAAACACTCCAGGAGCAACTTCATAACGAGTTCGGAAAAACGCACGAAATCGAAACTGCCCGGAGCGCCGAAGAGGCCTTGGCCCTACTGGATGAGATCCAGGCATCCGGATTCGTGATCGAAGTCATCATTACCGACCAGGTAATGCCCGGGATGAAAGGTGCCGAGTTCCTAGAATCGGTACATAAACGTTCTCCCGATTCGATCAAGATACTGCTCACCGGACAGGCAGGCTTAGATTCGGCGATTCACGCCATAAATTTCGGCGGATTGAGCCGATACGTGGAAAAACCTTGGAATATAGAGGATCTAACGAACGATATCCGATCCCTGATCGAAAAGTTCCGGCAGAACCTGGAGAATCAACACTTAATCAATGAACTTAACAGAAGAATCAAGGACCTCGAAGAAGAAAACCGGAAGCTGCAACAAAGCGGAGAGTAAGTCCATTACTCTAAACGATCGCCTCGGTCTTTCTGGAAAGAATCGTCTAAAATCCCGATCCGCTCTATCCTTTTCCCAATCCGTTCGACTGTTTGCCGGAATCTGTCTGGTTACCGGTATAATAATCGGAACCTCCTTGGGCGCTAAGGAAGCACCGCCCAAACCGAAATACACCGAAGAGCAGATTAAAAAGAAAAAGGAAGTTCTTGCGAAAATTCTAAAATACGGAACCACCAAGGAAAGAGCCTCGGCCATCCGCGAATTAGAGGATTTCCCCAAGGAAGAAGCGGGAGAATTATACGATCAGATCGGAGTGATTCTTTCCAGGGATCCGGACTGGTCCATGCGGATTTACGCTCTTAGAATCTCCGGGATTTTAGGACTCAATAAATTCGAGGATAAAATCGTAGCGCTACTGAAACACGACCAACAGGATGTGCAAAAGGAAGCGGTCTATGTGATCCGAAAGCTGAAACTCGAATCCGGAGTGGCTCCGATGACGGATCTACTCAAATCCCAGGATTTCACCAAGAATTCCAATTTCCTAGTCGCACTCATAGACGCACTGTCCGAATTTCCGAACGCAAGCGAAGCCTCTTCGATTTTAGAAGCGAGGTTCCAGGAAAAATTCAATGACCCCGAAGTAAGGGCTCAAATTGCATTATATTTCGGTAAAGTGAAGAACAAATCCGTGGAGGACCTGCTCATCGCGACGGTAAAAGACGAAAAGGAACCGATTACGATTCGAGCCTATTCCGTGAACGCTTTAGGTAAGATCAAATCCTCAGCGGCCGTTTCTCCTCTTCGGGAACTACTCGATAAGATCCGTAATCTAAAATCCAAAAACGATATCCAGGATTACCAGGCGCTAAAGATACACACGATTACCGCACTCGTCTCTCTGGGAGATAAGGAAATCATAGAGGAATTATATTCCTTCGCGAGAGACGACGACGCGATGGTGAGACTCCGGGCCATCAAGCATTTGGCGGAAACGGAAGATCCGGCGGTGATCGAAATTTTAGAATACAAGGCCCAAAGGGATCCGAGTGAGAAGGTGAAGCGTGCGGCCCAGAACGCGCTGGACCAGTTGCGCAAAAAATTGGATCCGAATTTCGTTCCGCCGAGTGCGGATCCGAAAGCGTCCGATTCTTCCTCCAAGGGAGGAATTCGAAAATCGGGAGGTTCCAGAAGATCCCGCCCTAGTAGCGATGGAGAAGGTTCTTCCAACAATCCGGTTCCTTTAAGCGGAAGCGGATCCTCGTCTGGAGGAGGAGAAGGTCCTAGCTCCGGTGGAGGCGGAAGCGGTGGCGGTGGAAAACCTTCCGGACCGGAATCCGAGGACCTGGAAAACGACTAAGTCATGTTCGTCGGTCGTTTCCAAATCCTGGCTTTATTAGCGATTCTAATCTTAAGCTGGACCGGAACCGTCCTAGGAGAACCTGCGGGAAATACCTACAGAGGAACGATTCCTCTCAAGGAAGCTCGCACCCTGGACATCAAAGAAGGACTTACCCAATCTAAGCCCGATTTTCCGGAAAATCTGAAGTTATTCTACCAAGGTATCCAAGGAAATTATGCCGTGTTCTATGATTGGAACGGGCATATGGTATATTATAAATATAGGGAGAATAAATTCGATAGACGGTTGAGGAAATATGTTTCCAGACTCGCCGGAGGGGCGCCCTACGAAGTAAGCGGGGAATACTTGGGCCTTCTGATTTTTGAGAATAATACGATCCAAAAATTTAAGAAAAAGGGAGAAGAAACTCTGGAAGAGAAGAAAGGTAAACAATCCGTTCCGGTCTTCCAGCTCAAGCAATACAAGGAGTTGATTTTAGAGGAAATTCTACTTTGATCCGTTTTTCTGGGACATTCTTCCCGATTCTCATTCTTATAACCTACTCAGCATTCTCGGTTCCTTTGGATCCGGACCAGAAAGTCTACCAGGTGGGGGAAAAATTCAAAGAGAACTTCCTACAAATCGATTTTCCGGAAAAGGCGCTTGTTCGAACCGAATCCAGAAAGAGGTGGAGAGCGGTTCCTCTCAAAGACAGACCCTGGATGGTGGTCTGGAGAAAACTAGACCGGGCCGGGGACGAGGAAACCGGCAACAAGTCCTTAGAAGCAGTATTTCCGGAAAAAGCGCCGGAAAAATTTTCCTCCGACGAGATCGAAATCTGGAGGTGGACCAAGGAAGATGTCTCCGGTGGAAACCCCTTACAAATCATCTTTTATCTACTCCGGAAGAGGGACCAAGCTTACACAGTCTACATCGCCTATTACAAAGAACGCCAAGATCTGCGTACCTGGTTCTACGACTACACCCGATACTTGAACCCCAATCCATAAAATCCGCTTGAAACCCGACCCACCCGTAAAAAACTGGAGCCTCCGGGCCTATAGCTCAGTTGGTTAGAGCGGCAGACTCATAATCTGCGGGTCGAAGGTTCAAGTCCTTCTGGGCCCAAGAAAGAATTCCCAAAAATCAAAAACAAAGTCCAGAAGGACTTGAAGCTTTTGTGCGAAAGCATTTGCAGCGATCCGTAGAGAGCGTCGCAAATGCGCCGCGAGCCAGGGATGGTGAAGCGCGCACAAAAGACGCCGTGGAGCCAAGTTTGCCAGGATGGCAAACTGCGTAACGGCAAGTCCATTCATCGCTATAAACCCATTGTCTTCCAGGTCGAAGGTTCAAGTCCTTCACACATTGACCTATGGTCAGCGACTCTAACGGTCGCTTTCTCGCTCCTAAAGTCGCTGCGAAACCCAAGAAAGAATTCCCAAAAATCAAAAACAAAGTCCAGAAGGACTTGAAGCTTTTGTGCGAAAGCATTTGCAGCGATCCGTGACGACTCTGTTGGTGTCTAACAGAGTGCATGGAGTTTGCCATCCTTCGGATGTCACCGACTCACCTACGGTGGTCGTTTCCTCGCTTCTAGGGTCGCTGCGGAAGAGAGCGTCGCCAAAGACGCCGTGGAGCCAAGTTTGCCAGGATGGCAAACTGCGTAACGGCAACTCGTCGTATGATAACTCTCGGACACATAATCTCTGCCGGTGAAAACTTTCGAGGCCCTCTTATAGCCAGTTCATTGCGGTAGGTTAAAATTTCCCTATTGCGGTTCCCTTCGCTCCACCATAAAAGTTCCTACATATAAAATCCCCCCGCCCGGGTGGGGGGCGGGCTTGCGGGAAAATTTTTGAAAAAGTTACGTATCACCGAATGATCTACTTTTCGAGTCGTTTCAAAGAAAGCCGACTTTTTTTGAAGATATTTACGTATTACCTCAAGATCTTAAATATAAGCTCCATTCTTTCATCCCCGGATAGAATTTAGAATTTCGTGATGAGATTCGGTTCACTAGGAATCGATTTCCATTTTCGATTCTATCACTAACTCTCAATATTGCAGCCCGCGGAAGAGATCGAAGCGGAAATCCTGGGGCGCCTTGCGGCCCAGATTGGAGCGAAGAGCTCGGTTCTCGCTTTTACGAGAATCCGCCCTAAACCGTGATCTGAAACGAAGCCGTCCGCCCTCTATCTCGATGGGGATGTAGTACCTCCTTCTTTTTTTGCGACATAAAAAGTTTATAAAGCACTAAAACAAGGCGCTTGCCTCCTAGTTTCTGGCAGCTCCCTCGCTAATTTAATTATAGCGGTCAGTTTTGCTTGCCTAGTCCTTCTTCCATGGCAAAATGTGTCAAAATAATTCATATTAGACAATTTAATGACATAATATTTTCGAGAAAAAGAATGATCCAGAGTGAAGCACATATTCTATTACCTGATTTTTTGGAAAAAGGTAGCGGTAGGAAGACCATCCTCCTCGTGGAAGACGAGGCGATCATCGCTCTTTCCGAATCGCAAAGGCTCGAGAAATGCGGCTTTCGAGTTCTTACCGCCTATTCCGCAAAGGAAGCGACGGATCTGGCCTTAAATGATTATTCGATAAACTTAATACTCATGGATATCGATTTGCGGGGAGAAGAGGACGGAACCCAAGCTGCATTAAAAATTTTGCAAGTCCGGGATATTCCGATCGTTTTTCTTTCCAGTCATACGGAACCGGAAGTCGTGGCTAAGACGGAAAAAATCACATCCTACGGTTACGTAGTCAAGGATTCCGGGGAGAATGTACTACTCGCATCCATCAAGATGGCGTTCCAACTCTATGAATCCCACCTAAGATTGAAAAGAAGCGAAGAATCACTGAAAGAAAATCAGGAACTACTGGAGGCAACTCTAAGATCCATCGGCGACGGAGTCATTTCCACGGACGAGCTAGGAAATATTACGAATATGAATTACGTGGCGGAGTCCTTAACTGGCTGGAATCTCCATGATGCGATCGGCGAACCGATCGAAAAAGTCTTTAAAGTCTTCAATACCCGAACAGGTAGACGGCTTCGCAACCCGATCGACGCCGCCCGCCCTTCCAAGCGACTGATCGGATTGGATCGGGAAACGCTTCTCTATTCCAAAAACGGACAGGAATATTTCATTTCCGACACCTCCGCTCCGATTCGTTCGGAAAGAGGCTTCGTCGTCGGTTCCGTACTCGTTTTTCGGGACATCACAAAAGAACAAAGGCTTTTAAGGAATATTAGAGAAAGCGAAACTAGATTCAGAAGAGTCGCCAATGCGGCTCCGGTCATGATTTGGATGGCCGGTCTGGATAAAAAATGCGACTGGTTCAACCAGACCTGGCTGGAGTTCACAGGGAGAAGCATGCAAGAAGAAATGGGAGACGGCTGGGCGCAAGGAGTCCACCCGGAAGATTTAGAAGAATGCATCCAGATCTACCACGAGCATTTCGAAGCGAGACTCCCCTTCCAGATGAGTTATCGCCTTCGGAATCGAAAAGGAGAATGGAGATGGATCCAGGACAACGGGCTTCCTATCCAGGACGAAAGCGGGGTTTTTACCGGTTTCATAGGCTCCTGTGTGGATATCACCGAGGTGAAACTGGCGGTAGAAACATTGTCCCAAGATCTGGAAGAACGGGAATCTCTGTTTAAAGAGCTCCAGCATAGAGTGAAAAACAGCATCAATATGATCGCAAGCATCGTGGAAATCTCCGGGAATAAATCCAAAAACGAAGTGGTAGAAACCACCCTGGATAGCATAGTGAATCGAATCCATTCCATAGGGAGTCTTTACGACCAGCTCTATACCTCCGGAAGTTCGAATCGTATCCGCCTAGACGAATATATCGAGAAAATCATCTCTACCCTTTTCAAGGCCTTCTTAGTGGATCCGGAAAGGATTTTATTACGGCAAAGATTGGAGTTCCTAAAAATCGAAGCGAAAAGCGCGGTCCCCATCGGCCTAATCGTCAACGAATTGATTACGAATATATTGAAATACGGATTCCCCTCCGACCAAACCGGGAGCGTTTATGCGGATCTATATAAGGAAAATGGAATTATCTACCTCTCTATCTGGGACGACGGACTTCCTTTTCCGGAGGGTTTCCATCCGGATTCCTCCGAAGGATCCGGCTTGCAACTCGTTCAACTTTTGGTTCAGCAATTAAAGGGCACGATACAGTGGAATCGGAAAGAAGGAAAAAAACTGAGCATTAGATTTCCCGCAAAGAACCATGAAATCGACTGATCCGGGACCGAAAAATAAGGATTCGGTTCCGCCCTCCTGCCTATTTTTTGAGCATCCCTGACTTATAATTCCCGATTGCCATTCAGAAGGGTCGATTGGAAAGTTATTTTATGGACCAGACCCTACCTCGAAAGGTCAACCCCAAGGCTCGTAGAAAAGGCGGAGCCTATTCCGTCGGATCGGAAGATATATATATTTTTCCGCTCTCGGACGCCACCAATCTCTTCCTACAAAAAGTATGGAACGCTTTCGTAAACAAGATGGTGGCCATGGCGCTTCCGAACGGAAAGCCGGTCTTTCAATATTCTGTTTTCGAAGCCATCCAGGGAAAGAATCTGAAAATCGTCGCCTCCTCCACCCATTTTCGGATGAAGGAAGTCGCGAATCGGATCGGTCTGCAAAGCATAGAAGAATTCATCCGCAATACTATCCCCATTTCCATCCAGGATCCGGACAATCTCTCCGCAAAATATCTAAGAGAAGCCATTCTTTCCGTGGAAAAGAAATCCAGACCGGAAGTGTACTTTCATAGTCTCGACGACGAAAGAGTACATCCCAATCTCAAGCAACTTCTGACCAAAACCATGAATTACGCCGCGGGTATCCCGCTCTTCGTGAAGGGCTTTCCGATCGGAATGCTTTGGGGAATCCGCAGGGACAATATGACCCCGGAGCAGGAAGAAGAAGTTAGGCAACAACTGTACAGCTTATACGACGTGGTGGACTTCGTCATCTCCAAGGAAATGGGAGTCAAAGGGGATCCTTACTACGCCCGTAAGAACATAGAAAAATCGGATCTTCATTCTAGAGCCAAACATCTCTTTTATACCCGAGGTTTCGGTCAAAGCGAACCCGTGACCACAATCGTATTCGATTCCCATACCTACCAAAGATCCTACAGATTGGATGCGAGTTATCTCATTCCTTCCGGAGACGGTTTTTCGGTAAGTATCAAGAGATTCGAACCCAAAGAAAGAAACAATACCGGCAAAAATCTACTACTGATTCCAGGATTCTTCTGTAGACGTTCGGTCATGGATAAGGTAGCTCGGGAACTCTGCCTGAAACACGGCTATCGAGTATTCTCTATGGACATGAGAGGCAGGTCCAGAAGGACCCTGCCCACTTTCGGAATCCGGGAAGGATGGACGGTAGACGATTTTATCCAAGAGGATTTTCCTGCGGTTCTCGCCTGGTTAAGGGATAATTTTCCCAACGAAAAATTAGTAGTCGTAGGTCATAGTATGGGGGGAATGATTCCTAGATTCTATTCCTCCGCATATGAGGAAATTCTAAAGCAGAAACCCAATTCTCCGGTTCCTTTGCCTCGTCCGGACGATTATATCTCCGGAATCGTCTCTATTACTTCTCCCAATTTCATCCGGCTCCAGGCGCAGATTCCCGGATTGGACGTTCTAAAGATGGGATTGAAACTTCTTCCCTCTAAGACGATCTCGGATTTTCTATTCGATCTGACTTCTTTCTCTCTCCAAACTACTCTTCCTACCGTGGATCTGAATAAATTCTTCAAATTCCTTTTAGGATTACATTCCTCTCTTAGAGCGGTCTCCTTCGATCTTCATGCAAAAGTCGTAAACCTGAGAGATTTCGTCGGATACAAACAAATCTCCCCTCCGGAATGGTATTTTCTAATCGAGGATATTTTCTGCGAAGAATCCACCAAAGTGGTTCTGCAATTTCTACGCTCCCAACTGGGTCAGGATCTTTCCTTCCTCTCCTACGACGGGACATTGGATTACACCGCGTTACAAAAAAATCTGAAGATCCCTCTTCTATCCGTTCTGGGTTCTTTGGATAAAGTGGTTCCTAGTGAAACCATTCAGGAAGATCTCGCGGCACTCCCTCATAAAAAAAATAAGATTATTTCTTACGAACAGGGACATTTAGGAATCGTTTTCCATATGCCTGTCGTCCGGGAAATGTGTTCGGAAATCGACGGATGGATTCGAGGATTAGACTCGACTTGAGTCCCAGGTTTAGAAGGCTTGACATTTCTGGAAACGAAAGATAGGTTCTAAAACTAGGAAATGGATCTCGTAGAAGCGACTATTTACAATATTTCACTGACCAACGTCGGTTTTGCGGTATTCCTGAAGGCGAAAGACGAATCGGACCAAAGAGTCGTACCGATTTTTATCGGGCCTCTAGAAACTCATTCCATTACCTCCGTCTTGGAAGGAACCAAACCTCCTCGACCGATGACTCACGATCTCATGACTATTCTGCTCACCACTCTGGGAGTGCAGATCGTGAAAATCGCTATCGAAGAAATCATAGATAACACGTTCTACGCCAAAATCACTCTCCGCAAGGACGAGGAATTGATCGTGTTAGATGCTCGTCCTAGCGACTCGATCGCACTCGCTCTTCGCGCCAACGCTCCCATCTATCTCGCTAAAAAGGTGATCGAGGAGGCGGGCATCGTCATGAAAGACGATGAAATTCCGGGCGAGACCATCGGAAAGGAAAAGATCTCTCAGCTTCCCAAATCCCAGCTGGAGATCCTACAAGATTCTCTGGATAATGCCCTCAAGGCGGAAGATTATGAAACTGCCGCGAAAATCAGGGATCAAATCCGTAAACTTTTGGAAAATCCTTCCTAAATTCCGACCGGATTTTCCTCTCAAAAAAACTTCCACTTTCTCATCCCACTTAGGCTTAACGGACTGGACCTTTCCGATCGTCTAGGCTAATCTTGGTCCCCTATCGGGAGCTCAAGAATGGAAAAAACGCTGATGGATATCTTAAACGCCGGCATAGCCGTCTTCCAATCGGGAGAAGGGAAACTGAAACAGACCCTCTCCGACTTGGAAAAAGTATACGAAGAATTGAAGGTAAAAGGATCTCAGGACCAATCCGAGCAGGCCAATCGTCTTCGGGACCTACTACAGAAAACGGTTTGGGACGCTCAGGAAAAACTGAAAAACGCCAATGAAAATTCCAGGGTCGTGGTCCAGCAGCTAAAGGATAATTTCGAAAAGATCTCTAGCCAGGTGGACGAGATGCTACCGCCTGACCTGAAAGCCAAGGCAAAAGCCGCCCTGGATGAACTTAAGAAACTGACTCGAAGCTAAGGATTTCTCATCCGTAAGGGCGGAGAAAAATTCGGGACAAAGGAACCCGGTTCCGTATCTTAGGTATTCTATCCGCCCATGAGGAAACATACATTCATACTCGTCCTAACCGTCTTCATAGACATGATGGGATTTTCTCTTATCTTTCCCGTTTTTCCGGAAACACTGAATCATTTTCTCGCCCAAGCCGGAGATCCCGTCCTGGATCTAATCGCCGGTTGGACTTCCAGACTCTTGGAAGGCAATTCAGGAGATTGGAAACTCTTCGTGGCTCTTTTCGGCGGGATCGTAGCCAGCCTATATTCCATCCTCCAATTTCTATTCTCCCCGATCTGGGGAAAATTATCGGATAAGACCGGGCGCCGTCCGGTTCTAGTCTTTACCTGCACTGGTAGTTTCGCAGGATATCTGGTTTGGTTATTCTCCGGAAGTTTTTCCCTGTTCGTTCTTTCCAGAATCATCACCGGACTCATGGGTGGAAATATTTCCGTAGCGACCGCCGCTATGGCCGATTCGACTTCCGAGCAGGACAGATCCAAAGGAATGGGAATGATAGGAGCAGGAATCGGACTAGGATTTATCGCAGGCCCTTCTTTGGGAGGAATCCTCGCACACACGGATCCTTCCCACCTACTTCCTTTTTTGCCCTGGGAAAAGATGACTATTTTTCCTTCCGTAGCCTTGGTTGCAGCTTCCGCTTCCCTTTTAAATCTAGTATTTGTTCTTCTTAGATTCCACGAGACTCTTCCTCACCAGTTGAGAAACAAATCTTCCGAAGGAAAAGTTCACCCTATTCTGGGAGTCTTCGAATTGGGGTCCCGTGAAATTCTATATGTGAGTTTTCTAAACTTATTTTTGCTCTTATTCTTTTCCGGTTTCGAATTCTCCCTGAATTTCTATCTGGATCAATTCTTGGGATTCTCTCCCATGCATATAGGATACACCTTCGTATATATAGGATTGATCATCGTATTTGTACAGGGGGGAATCATCCGTAGGCTGAGCGGAAAAGTGGAGGAAAAGAAGGTGGCCCTTTTGGCCTGCGTTTTCCTCGTATTAGGTTTTCTTTTTCTTACTCTTTCCGATCCGAACTCCGATTCCAAGTTCCAGCTATTTTTAGCTTTGACCTTTCTTGCACTCGGAAGTGCTTTCATCAATCCGTCGATCTCCGCAATCGTTAGTCTTTCTTCTCCCGCAAACGAACAAGGAAAGAATTTAGGAATACTAAGAAGTCTGGGTTCTTTCGGTAGAGGAATTTCTCCGATTCTTTTCAGTATCGTCTATTCCCAGAAAGGACCCCATTTTTCCTTTTTGATTTCGGGGGTCATGAGCGTAATCTTTTTAGGGCTATTTCTCTACGTGAAGCAACCTAAGGTTTCCACTTAAGGAAAAAGCATCGTATTAGTCGGTGCGATATCTTAGGAATCGAGGCGAAAAAAAAGGGATCTAATCCCGAAAAAGACTCTCTCTTAAGAAATCCGCGAAAGAAGGATACTTAAAGAACCGCGCCTAACGCTTCTTTCAATCGGAAAAAATGCAGATTCTCATCCAATTTAGAACCGCTTTCCAGGCGCAAAAGAAACGTATCTCGGACCTGACCGGAATCCGTTACGGCCTTAAAGGAAAGTATATCCACTCCGAACAAAAATAGAATTTGGGAAATCTCGAAAAGAATACCCGGACGGTCCTCCATTCTTAAATCCATTACCGTCGAATCACTGATCTCGGAATTGAAGAGAAAGATCTCCGGCGTGGATTCTGCCTTATCTCTTAAGGTGTTCATTTTCTCGGGATGGCCGGAAAGATAGTTCATCACGGACATTCCCCCGTAAAAAAGCTCCTTAAGATCGGCGTGGATCGCATTTAGATGTTCGTCCGTCATCGGAGCGCCGTCCACCCTCTTCACGATGAATATATCCTGGATATACCCGTCGGTGGAAGTCTCCGCAATCGCCTCTTCGATATTCCAACCGTGAACGTATAGAACAGCCGTGACCCGATAGATGATACCTATTTCATTCTTGGAAATATTCACCTTCAGGGCATAGGCCTCGCCCCTGGGAATGCAGGAAAGATGTAAGGGTTTGCCCGGCGTGCTGATCATGATCCACCTTGGATGCTATTTGCTGAATTCCTATACAATAATTCGAGAATTCAGACTCAATTTTGCATTCTACGCATAAGATTGCAAAAGGCGTACCTTTTTCTATCTTTGTAATAAAAATTTCGGTTATCCGAACATTCCTTACAAAGCGAATTTCACGCCCACGTTGGCAGAATATACCTTATCGTCGGTGGCCACCGCTTCCGCCAAAATCTTAAACATTAGTACGTTGATTTCGAAGCCTCCGATGAGATAATTCATCTGAGTTCTTACGTTCGCGGAGCCTCCGGTTCGCAAAGAAAGCGTTCCCCCGGCGTTTCCGTTCATCTGAGAAATCAATTCTGGAGGAAGACTGGAAGCGTTCGGATCCAAAGCCAGGTACAAAGGCCCGGAAGCGTGCAAATTCAGTTTGGTGTAACCCGAATTACTAGTGATCCCCGCTCCGGCAAAAACGGTAAGTATATAAAATAATCTTACCCCGGTACGTATATCGATAGGTACGGATTGTACTTTGGATTGATAAGAGAAGTCCACTTCCTGCTCCCATTTACCCGTGGCGGGCCCGAATGCCACTTTGATCGCATTCGCCGTGCTGGGATGATAACTCAAAGTCACTTCTTCCCATTTTCTATGGAAACCGATCCCTAAACTAATACCGGTAAATCCGAAAAAATCCAGGCGAGTATAACGTTCCCTAGCGATTTGGAATCGAATGGTCGCGCCGAAAGAATTGATGTTTCCTCCCACATCCAAGTCATTGGAAGCGGTATTACTTACCTTACGCAAATCCCCTGGACCGATATTTCCCTGGAACCCGTGCGCATATATATTGATCCTATGTAAGAAGGATCTTTGAGAAGAAGGGTCCGAAGATTGATCGGGTTGATCGGAAGGTCCCCTACCTAGTAGCCAGCCCAAATTCACACCCACCATCGCTCCGGGGTTGATAGAGGCTCCCACATTCGGAAATTTAGGAAGAGATATATCGCTGTACTGGATATTTACGTCGTCCTTTTTCACTCCTCCCAAACTGATACCGCCTCCTATCTGGAACCGATTTACCGTTCCCGGCCCCATCATCGAAGAGTTGATATTAGCAAGAACGGAAGCGTCCGCCATGGACTTGGTTAATTCGTTCAAATACTGGGTCCGGATCGTTTGTTCTAAGCCGTTAAACTCGGCGTAGGTGGAAGCAGGAATAAAGCTACAGACGTTGTTTCCGGAAACAGGCGGTGTACAGGTGATTTGCGCTTCGGTCGACTGCGAGGGTAGAAAATATAGGGCAAAGGGCAAAATAATAAAGGCGGCGCCCTTTATGCACCGCCCGAAAAAACTCATAGTAGGAGCCATTCGATCCATTTTATCCTTGGACGAGGGCTAAGTCGAGATTCTTTCAGAGACCCAGACTGCTACCAATAATTTCTTTCATGATCTCGGTGGTCCCCGCGTAGATCGTTTGGATTCTTGCATCCAAATAAGCCCTTGCGATCGGATACTCCATCATATAACCGTAACCCCCGAAAAACTGGAGGCAAAGGTCCGTATGACGCTTTTGCATTTCGGTGGAATAATATTTAGCCATGGAAGCCTCCACGGTCAATTTTTTTCCTACCATATGTTCCGAAACCACTTTGTCAACGAAGGTGCGGCACATTTCCAATTCGGTCGCCATCTCCGCCATCTGAAACTTGATATGCTGGAAACTTCCGATTTTTTTCCCGAAAGCCATCCTCTCTTTAATGTATTTTAAAGTCATCCTGTGAACCAATGCGGTCGCTTCGACGGCCGCAATCGCGAGTACAAGACGCTCTTGAGCGAGTTTCATCATCAAATAGCGGAAACCTTGGCCGTCCTTTCCGATGACGTTCTCTTTAGGAACTTTGACGTCGTTGAAGTACAATTCCGAAGTATCCTGAGCCTTTAACCCGATCTTTTCGAGATTGCGACCTCTTTCGAAGCCTTTCATTCCCTCTTCTATCATAACAAGTGAAATCGTCCCGTTTTCATGCTTCACCGCGGTAATTACGAGATTTGCAAGTTGTCCGTTGGAAATAAATGTTTTTTGACCGTTGACTAAATAATGGTCTCCCTTGTCTACGGCGCTGGTTCTGATGTTTTTCAGGTCGGAACCGGCCCCGGGCTCGGTCATAGCGACCGCTAAAATGCTATCCCCACTACAGCAACCGGGCAACCATCTCTTTTTTTGCTCTTCGTTTGCGTATGCGGAAATGTAAGGAGCGATCACGTCGTTATGGAGAGAAACGAAAAAGCCGCTATTTCCGGAACGGGAAGATTCCTCTATTACGACAACGTTATATAAGAAGTCCGCTCCGGATCCGCCGAATTCCTCGGGGACATCGGGACAGAGTAGCCCGCTCGCTCCCGCCTTTTTCCAAAGCTCTTTCGGAACCTTTCCGACTTTTTCCCACTCGTGGTGATTCGGAATGACTTCCGTTTCGAAAAATTTGCGCGCCATATCCCGGAAAGCTTCATGCTCTTCGGTAAATTGTAGGACTCTATCCATGTATCTCCCCCGCTTTCAGTAGACGGTATTCATTCTCATGTAAACGCCTGGGTTTCGTTTAATGTACTGGATCAGATCGTTCTGGGTAATGGAAAACAATTCCGTTTCCGATTCCGCTTTGAACGTATAACTGGAGGCCAGCTTCTTCGAAATCGCGTAGATCTCGCCTACGAAATCCCCGTCCGTAAGTTCGGCTAATTTCTTGCCTCCCTGGTGGACGCTTACTTTTCCATGACGAATGATATAGGCCTCATGGTAAAACGCTTTTTCCTCGATGAGTATTGAACCGCCGTTCACCTTGGAAAGTCGCATAATCATCTCAAGTTGGGTGACTTGGTGACTGGTTAAACCTTTGAAGTGACGCGAATCGATCAATGTCTTCCAGGAATTGCTATCCCGAATGCTGTTCAGTCGAATCAAGTTCTGGCGAAGATCCGTATTTCGGATAAATTGTAGGAACTTATTCTTATCGATGGTCAATGCGACCACGTCCGTTTCCGCGAAGACGTCCGCCGCACGGGGAAGATCCAAAACCAAGGAAGCCTCTCCGAAATATTCGTATTGGCCGTATCTTTTGATAGGACCTATATCGGAATGACCGGCGAGTAATCCCTCGAACTTCACGTTTCCGGAAGCGATGATATAGAATTTGTCGCCCGGGGTCCCTTTCTTGATGATCTGGTCCCCTCTCCTGTATTTTTCCTCCCGAACGATCAGAAGGAACTCCTTCGCTTTTTCGATCGGAAAACCGCTGAAGATATCGATCTGGCTCAAGATATCGAGTAAGTTATAAGCCTCGATATGCTTAGGAGGAGTGATTTCCGGATAAACGGTATTCTCGATTCCGAACCTGGCTAATTTAAGTCTGGTATCGGAAGGCATATCGCTTCTCGCGATATGGTATACAGTGATCTTTTCCTGGATTTCGGGAGGGAGGCTCGCCAGATAACTGACTCTGGTGTGAAGAGGAGGAATCCCCGCCTCATGATAAATGATACGTCTGTCCCAAGGGAATTCCTTCAGGAATTTCCAGCGAGACTCGGGAAGGACGCCTTTTTGGAACATCTTCTCGTGCACTTCCGGCTCGTTCAAATGATCGGAAGTATAAACGAAGGACTGGTCCTGGAAGAAGAATTCGAATCCTACGGAAGGAATGGAATGCAATGCATAATGAAAATTGAATTCTCCTCCGTTGATCATTAACGGCCTACCGATGATAATAGGCTGAAAATGAAAGAGCTCCAATAGTTCCTTGCGGGGAATCTTGGTTAATGCGGAATACTTGCGGATAAAACTCTCCATCACTGTCGCTGTGGCGTGGATGGTGATCTTATTCTCCTCCATGATTTTTTGGAAGGTTCCCGCATCGTGGTCCGCGTGACAATGAGTGAGAATAACGTGATTGATCAGCTTAGGATTCACATTGGAACTGCGTAGCCACTCGGTAGAATTTACGGGAGGATCCACCATGATTCCCTGGTGGTTCAACCAAATAATGAATCCGGAAGTATTGTCTTCGGGGTCGAATCCGTGAGAAGGTCCGAGACAAGTGATTCCTAAGATAGGCGCTTGAAAAGGTTCCTCCAAACGGTGACCGATTTCATATTTAATATTGAAGCCGACTTCTCCCGGTATTTCGGTTTCCTTCGATCCGTCGGTGATTCTAAAATCCCCGGAAGGAAGTTTACGAACCAGAACCTTTCCGAGATTCACCATATTCTCCGAATCGAATACCAAGAACTCCACTACGTCGTTTAGTCCTTTGTATCCTCGGAAATATCCCATCTCCGCTTTCATATCCGGAAACCCGAAAGATTCGGCTCCGTTCAAATACTCGGATTCCAGGTTAATTTCTTCCGGACCCATTAAGGATTCCTTAAGAACGGTGATAAGCTGGTCTTTCTGTTCGTTCGTACAAATGATAGTGGTCTTCTTCTGTCTTAAGAAGAAGTTGAAGTAGATGGGGAATTCCAGCTCTGCGGTGCTGATTCCCTTTTCGACATGGAAGAATTTATTAGGAAGAATGAATACCAGGGGAGTCTTCTTTTCCGCCATCGTATCCTTGATGGTTTCGGGAGGAGACCCGATTTGAAAGTATCCCTCGCTCGTCTCTACGAGATAGCCTCCCCTCGGAAGCTCTATAAATCCCCTGGTTTGCTCTTTTAGCATGGAAAATTCCGCAGCAGTTTCTTTTTAGAAGCGTATCTTATTTATGTCTTTCGATGAAGCTTTTGATTTGCGCCTTCGGTAGTGCGCCGATGATCTTATCCACCAATTGTCCGTCCTTGAACAGAAGAAGAGTCGGCAAGGATTGGATATTCAATTTTTGAGCGGTGTCTTGGTTATCGTCCACGTTTAATTTTTTGATTTTTAGGACTTCGTTCAATTCGGAAGAAAGTTCTTCCAATACCGGGGAAACCATTCTACAGGGTCCGCACCATTCTGCCCAGCAGTCTACTAGGACCATTCCTCCTGAGATTTCCGTGCTGAATGTAGCGTCGTTTATTTCGGTCAATGCCATGGGCTAGATTTTCTCCTTTTTTCCCACTCTCTATAACAAATAGGACGGGTCTATTTCTTCTTTTTCTTCTTTTCCTTCTCGGCTTCTATAGATTCCACCTTTTCTTTTAGGGATTCTATCAAGGTTTTGGTTTTGCCCAAGTCCTCGGTTTCCCCCGTGGTCTGTAGAATTTTCCGGTTCACTTCCAAAAGCGAGATGGATTTCTTGAGATCCCCCGCGTCCTGGGTGGATAAGTCGAATTTGGCCCGGTATTCCTGGGCGGCAAAGTTACAGAGTTCCAGGATTAGATTGTAGTGCTCCTGTCTAGGATAATAGTAAGGATTCTCCAAGTCTCTTTCCTTCTCGAAAGCCCGGAAGTCAAAAAGATTCTTACTAAGTATGGCGATTTTGAAATGGATTTCGGGAAAGCTCCATTTCCATTTGGAATTGGACCCGAACGCCTCTATCGTATTGACGGTGCATAGCCTAAGTCCCTTTACATAATTGAGTCTTTGGAGGGGATTGAATTCGGGTATTTTCGCGAGTAGGTCCTTATTCTCCCCGAGGCCCGCCTCGAAATCGGTGCCCACGACTTTTTCCATAAAGGAAATCGCGCTATAGACTTCCTTTCTACCCTGATTGAGGTAGGTATCCGATTTTAAGTCCAAAATCGCGACGGAGATCTCGTTAATCAAGAGACAGGTATTGATGTTTTTGATAGAATTCAAAGAAAGGGCGATATTGAAATAAGGCTCCATTTTCGGATCCTTACGGGACTGGGCCTTGAGTAGGTTTCCCTCTTTTTTTAAATCCTCCAGGAAAGCTCGAAAATCTACGAGCTTCTCTTGGAATTCCTGCTTTTGTTCCTTGGTCAGAGCCATTCTTCTATACCTGCACGTTAATCAGACTACCGACGGAAAGGGCATACATATAATCGGAATTAGGAGTATTTTCCTCCTTCTTCCTCTCGGCCTGCCCTTCTTCCCGGCCCGGTTCTTGGATCGGAACCTGCACCGATAAAGGTTCAAAGGATGATGCTTCTATTCTCATACCGAATCCCGAGTCTTAGTAGAATTATCGGCTCTTTTCCTACTAACTATTTGACATATATTGTGGACGCGAAATCTTAACAAAGGAGGAAGATCCATGTATTCACCCCTTGCATTCATTGGAAACCTAGGTTGGCCGGAAATCCTCATAATTCTGTTTGTAGCCTTACTTATATTCGGAGGCAAGCGACTTCCCACTTTGGCCAAAGATTTAGGAGACGGAATCCGTTCTTTCCGAAAATCTCTTTCCGGCGAGTCCGACTCGGAATCGGCTAAAATCGAAGAGCCCGAGACCAAATCGGCCCCAACTAATAAGAAATCAAAAAAATCCGCTTAAAGATTGCTTTCCGGTCGGTCCTTAAAACCCGACCTGAAGCGGATGAATTTGTATTCTTAATCTATGCCCTCAAAAACAAAAACCCAGGTAAAATCGGAAGAACTGCCTAAAATCGATTCCGATCCGAATTCTCTCACTCACGACAGGGAAAAATTCATGACCCTGGGGGAACATTTGGAGGATCTCCGAAAAGTCCTAATCCGTACATTACTAGTCTTTTCGGTTTTCTTTATCGCGTCCCTATTTTTCGGCGAAGAGATTCATAAGATTTTTACTAGACCCTACAAGAACGTCTTGGGAGAAGGCGCCACCTTTTACCAGATCAAACTCATGGCCCCGTTCATGGTCTATCTCAGAACCGGGTTTATGGTCTCGGTATTATTTAGTTTTCCGTTCACCCTCATGTTTCTCTGGGGATTTGTAGCACCCGCTTTAGAGCCCAAGACGGCGAGACTCGGAAAAGGATTAATCCTATTTTCCACCGTACTTTTTTGGTTGGGTATCTGGCTTTGCTGGACGGAGGCTTTCGAGAATTTTTTAAGAATCTTTCTAGTTACGTTTCGCCCTTTGGATATCGAAACGAAACTTCCGATCGACGAGTACTACGACGTATTCTTTAATATCCATCTGATCTTCGGACTCGCGTTCCAATTGCCGGTACTCATGGTGCTTTTTGCAGCGATCGGAATTCTAAAATTATCCTTCTTATTGCGTTATTGGAGGGAGTCGATTTTAGGTCTTGCGATCGCCGCGGCAGTCCTTTCTCCCGGTCCGGATGCGATGTCCATGCTCATGCTATTCATTCCTCTTACGGTACTTTTCGCGATTTCTCTCCTTCTCATATTCTTCATAGAGAGGAAATAGTCATGTCGGATAATGTTCAGTCCAAACAGAAACTGTCCATAATCGCCTTCACCGTCGCCTTCGTATTCTTCCTTTTATTCATTCTTCTAGACGATTTTCTTTTCGGAGAAGATATCAGAAAAGTACTCAGAACCCTGGTCTGGATCCGTCTTTCGGTGGGATTTCTGTTTTCCGCCTTGATCAGTCTTCTCACCTACCATCTTTTGCAGACCACATTCCGTTCCTTAAAGAGCCTCTCCACTTTACTCCAAAGCTGGACACAGGATGTTTACGAGGACTCGGGAGAAGAGCAAAGAGACGATGAGATCGGAGAACTCGCGAGACATTTCCGAATCGCTCTTTACCAAAAAAAGGCGAGAGAGGAACACTCGTCCGAAGAATCCTTCGTGAGAAAAGAAAGAGAACTCTCGGATAAGATCCAGGGATTCTTCCATAAGATCCGATTGAATAAGATCAAGAATCTGGATATTACGGTCTATCCAAGAAATTCCGTCCAAGGCGAAACGGATTACGGAAACATAATACCTACGGCGGACGGTTGCTTGGGAATCCTTGCCGGTTTTCCGAACGAGGGAGTTCTGGAATCCGCCATGAAAGCGAGAATCGAAGGAATGATTTCTCTAGCTCAGGAAACGACCGGACTTAGGGGAGAGGATCTTCTCTATAAGATAGATCGTGCCCTTCGCTCCACTCCTATTTCCTATTTGAATCTGGCTTTATTTTCTCTCGAGACACGAAACGGTGACCTTGGCATTTTACAATACCAAAAGCTCCCCGCTTTAGTGCATAGGAACGGGAAGACGACTCCTTTACAAAATTCCCAGCACGTATTCTTCGATTTCAAATCCAATCCCAGAGATGTAAAAAAGCTATCTCTCAAACCGGGAGAATTCCTGATTCTGCTTAGCGACAGGCTCACGGAATTATCCGGATCCCATAATGCCTCTCAGATTCTCTCCGAACTGCAAGCCTGGAGCGCCGGAAAGGATTATAAGAATTCTAGAGACTTGGTCCTGGATTTCGGAAGATTCCTAGAATCCATCTTCGGCAAAAAGGCTTTATCCAAGGCTTCCTTACTCGCGGTGGGTAGAGTCCGAGAATCTTAATATCGAGGCTCTTTCTGAATGGGATCGGTTTGATTTTTTCGACCGACCTTGGTTCTATCGAAAATTAGCATCCGAGTAAAAAATCGACCTACTATTTTTCGTTTTGCCGTCTAAGTTCAGTGAAATTCTTCTGAAAGAGTTCGGATCTCGAATTTCTCTCCTTCGGTTTTTTCCAAAATCTGAAACAATAACATCCAAAGAGGATCCCACCATGATTCCAGTTAAATCTTTTGCGGCCGCTACCGCTAAATCGCCCTTAGCTCCTTTCGCCTTAGAGAGAAGGGAACCTAAGGACAAAGACGTTCTCATCGATATCCGTTACTGCGGCATCTGCCATTCGGATATCCACCAAGCCAGAGACGAATGGGGAGGCTCCATTTTTCCCATGGTTCCAGGTCATGAAATCACCGGAGTCGTTTCCAAAGTCGGCCAAGGAGTCACCAAGTTCAAGGTGGGAGACAAGGTAGGCGTAGGTTGTTTCGTGGATTCCTGTAGAGATTGCGAGCAATGCAAAAAAGGTCTGGAGCAATTCTGCGAGAAAGGAATGAGCGCCACCTATAACGGAAGGGAGCAGGACAAAAAGACTCCGACTTACGGAGGATATTCCAGCCGGATCGTAGTGGATGAGAATTACGTACTTAGAATTCCGGATAATCTTCCTTTGGATGCTACGGCTCCCCTTCTCTGTGCTGGCATCACTCTCTATTCTCCTCTGGTGCATTGGAAAGCGGGACCAGGAAAAAAGGTGGCCATCATAGGTCTCGGAGGTTTAGGACATATGGGAGTGAAAATCGCACACGCACTTGGTGCGGAAGTAACCGTTCTTAGCCAATCCAATAAGAAGGAAGCGGATGCAAAACGTTTGGGTGCGGACCATTTCTATGCGACTTCCGATCCCAAGACGTTCGTGAAGTTGAGAAATCGTTTCGACCTGATCGTGAATACCGTCTCTATGCCAATGGATTGGAACCAATACTTAGGCCTCTTGAACGTGGACGGAACCATGGTAGTCGTAGGGATTCCGGAGAACCAAGTTCCCATCGGAGCATTCTCTCTCATCGGAGGTAGACGAAGCCTCGCAGGTTCCTTAATCGGCGGAATCCAAGAGACCCAGGAAATGTTGGATTTCTGCGGAAAGCACGGCATCACGAGCGACATAGAGCTGATTCCGATCCAAAAAGTAAACGAGGCTTACGAGCGAGTGATCAAAAGCGACGTGCGCTATCGTTTTGTGATCGATATAGAAAGTTTAAACGCAGCTTAACGCCCCTTCGATACAACGCTTCGAATCGCTCAGGGACCACCCTTCGACACGACTAAGTACAAGTCCCGAGTGATTCGAGCGAAGCGAGATTTATATCGCTTGCGAAGCTTCACGAAGTTGCGAAAAACTTAAGCTATCTTAGGCTCTTTTTTCAGAACCAGATTGGGAGGCTTAATTCCTAGTACGGATTCTTCCGTGATAATCACCTCTTCCACATCTTTGCGGGAAGGGATCTCATACATCAGATCCAACATGAGATTTTCCACGATCGCACGAAGTCCTCGGGCTCCGGATTCTCTTTCGATAGCGAGCTGGGCGATTTTGTCGATCGCAGACTCTTCGAAGGAGAGTTTCACGTTTTCCATCTCAAGAATCTTGGTGTACTGGCGAAGAATGGAATTTTTAGGTTCACGGAAAATGCGTTTAAGCATGTCCACGCTCAAATCCTGGAGAGTAGCGATCACAGGCATACGACCGATAAACTCGGGAATCAGTCCGAATTTCATCAAGTCCTCCGGAATCACACGAGCCAGAATTTCTCCCTTGGACTCGTCTCGAAGAATCTTACCTTCTTTTTCTCCGCTACCGAACCCGATGGTTTTCACTCCGGTTCTGGTCTTGATGATATTGTCCAAATCCACAAAGGCTCCGCCCAGAATGAAGAGGATATTCTTGGTATCCACTTGCAGATATTCCTGGTGAGGATGCTTCCTTCCTCCTTGAGGAGGAACGTTTGCAACCGTGCCTTCTATGATCTTTAATAAAGCCTGTTGTACGCCTTCTCCGCTCACGTCTCTAGTGATGGAAGCACTATCCGATTTACGGGCGATCTTATCCACTTCGTCGATATAAATGATACCGATTTCGGCCTTCTTGATATCGTTGTCCGCGTTTTGGATGAGTTTGAGGATGATATTTTCCACATCCTCTCCCACATACCCTGCTTCGGTGAGAGCGGTAGCATCCACGATTGCGAAAGGAACCTTGATGATTCTCGCCAGGGTTTGTGCCAGAAGGGTTTTTCCGGAACCTGTGGGACCGATAAGAAGAATATTCGATTTTTCTAATTCGATATCAGACTTTTTATCTTTTAGATAGATTCGTTTATAGTGGTTGTATACGGCTACGGAGAGAGCTTTTTTGGCGTGATCCTGACCGATCACATATTGGTCCAAAATGGATTTAATGGCCGCGGGATTCGGAACCTCGCCCAAAAGCTCGGTTCTTTCCTTTTCCTGCTCCGGTTCTTCCGCGATGATTTCGTTGCAAAGAGAAATACACTCGTCGCAGATATAAACGCCGGGACCGGCGACCAATCTTTTTACGGAATCCTGTTCTTTTCCGCAAAACGAACAAAATAATTTTTGCTTATTATTGGTTCCGGTCGGTTTTTTGGCCACGGGATCCCCCTAGTTCTTTTGGCGTTCGATAGAAATCACGGAATCGATGATACCGTAACTTTGCGCTTCTTCCGGAGTCATGTAAAGGTCCCTTTCGGTATCCTTTTGCACTTCTTCCACTGTTTTGCCGGTGTGCTTGGCATATAAGCCGTTCAGCACCTGCTTTAACTTCAGAACTTCTTTGGCCTGGATGGCGATATCGGATGCTTGTCCGGTAGCTCCGCCGGTAGGCTGGTGCATCATGATTCTGGAATGAGGAAGGGCGGATCTTTTCCCTTTTGCTCCTCCGGCCAAAAGCAAAGCAGCCATAGAGGATGCCTGGCCGATGCAAAGAGTTCTTACGTCCGCCTTAATATACTGCATAGTGTCGTAAATGGCAAGCCCGGAAGATACGTATCCCCCCGGAGAATTGATATAAAGGTAAATATCCCGGTCCGGATTCTCCGCGTCCAAGAATAGGAGCTGAGCGATGATTACGTTCGCATAATCGTCCGAAATAGCGTCGCCTAGAAAAATGATCCGGTCCTTGAGTAGGCGGGAAAATACGTCATACCGCATCTCGCCTCTTCCGGTCTGTTCGATAACTGTAGGGATTATTGCCATACTTCTCCAGTTTCCTTATTCGAAAGGAATTCCTTTAGCTGACGGATACTCATCTTCTCGTTGTATTTCTTTTCTACAAGCTGGAAGAGCGTATCGTCTATCTTTTTTGCTAAAAAATTGTCCCGGTAAGTTTCCAGAAGTTTACCTTTTTCCAATTCTTTTTTAAAATCGGCTTCCTGCATCCCGTATCTTGAGGCAAGAGATGCGATTTCCTTTTGGAAATCCTCCTCGGAGAGAGTGATATTTTCGCTCGCCGCCAATTTCTGGCGGGCGAAATAGCCCTTGAGTCTGTTTTCGGCGATGGTTTTGAAGGAATTCCGGATCTCTTCCAGAGGTTTGCCTACCATTTCGGCATATTTCTCTATACTTGGAATATGTTCGGGAGAGATTCTTCCCCCCTGTCCTCTTCCTAAAATATCCTGCATCATGTTTTGATAAACATGCTCGGACTCCTCGTTGATGAAGGAATCCGGGAATACGAATTTGGAGTCCTCTACGAGTTCCTTATAGACTTCTTCCAATTTTTTGGATTTCACGCCTTCGGTATAATTCTTAGTCAAGGCGTCCTTGATCTTGTCCTTTAATTCCTGTAAAGAAGCGGATCCGTCGTATTCGCTGGCCAGATCGTCGTCCGCATCCGGAAGCACTTCCTTATAGATTGCTTTGAGAGTCATGTCGAACTGCACCGTCTTACCGGCCAGATCCTCTCTTCCGTAATCGTTAGGATAGGTATAAGAGAATGGCTTGGTCTCTCCGGTTTTGATTCCGTAGAGATGGTCGTCGAATCCGGGAAGATTATTCGGTTCTCCCAATTTATAATCGCTGGAACCGTTCTTAGCGTTTTTCGCTTCTTGCCCTTCTTCTTTTACTTCGAATTCCATGTCCACGATATCGCCGGCTTCCGCGCCTTCGCCTGGTTCTCTCAGAAGTTTTCTGGCTAATTGTTTACGGATGGTAAGAAGCTCGTCTTGGAGATCCTCTTCCGTGATTTGGACTTCTGGGAGCTTGATTTTGATCTTCTTATATTTTCCTAAAGTGACTTCGGGTTCGGAATCGTAGACCGCGGTAGCCACAAGGCTTTTGCCCGGCACATAATCTTCTACGGTGAACTTAGGAAAGCGAACCATCTTGTACTCGAGTTTACTGGATAATTCGCTGATGGAATCCACCAGTAGAAGGTTGATCGCATCGTTGGCGACCGAGTCTCCCAGGTGTCTTTTTACCATCTCTAAAGGAGCCTTGCCGGGACGGAAGCCCGGGACCTTTAGATTTTTCTGTTTTTCGAGATAAGCCTTATCAAAGGCTTTTTCTAGATCATTCTTATCGAAGGTAAGTTTTAATTCTACGGATGCGTTTTGATTTTTTTTTGTCTTGAATTCCATGGCTGCAGGGGGCGAAGAACTGGCTTCAAAAGATTATGATCCGGTTATCGGTTGCGGAATCCGGCAAAAGCCGTTCGGTTTCGCCTCCGAGCCGAGATACGGAAACCGTGCTAAGCAAAAGCGGGAAACGGGATTCGAACCCGCGACCCCCTCCTTGGCAAGGAGGTGCTCTACCACTGAGCTATTCCCGCACGGTTGGTAGAACCATGATTTCTTTCGAAGACCGTCTGTAAATCGGTTTTTGCCTGAAAACTAAAGGAAAGCCCCGGAGGCCGGCCTCCCTTATGATTCTTTATGAATAGAAGAAAAGATTCCCTCCGTTTCAAATCTCGAATAAGGTCAAAAGGAAGCGCTTTCGATTTTCAATGTCTCAAAAAGGCCTTGCTGTAATACAAAATTGTGATACAATATGGGTATGATTAGCCTCCGTTTGTCCCCCGATCTGGAAAGAAAATTGGATTCCCTAGCTAAGTCGAAAGGCAAAAGTCGTTCGGAAATCGTAAAGGAATCCATTCTGGAATATATGGAGAATCATAGTTCGGAAAAATCTTGCTTCCAATTGGGAGAGGATCTTTTCGGTAAACATTCTTCCGAAAACATCGGTTTATCTAAAAACAGAAAGAAAATCCTTGCGGATCTTTTGAAGGGGAAAGATGACAAGCGTCGCTCTCATTGATTCCGGTCCTATGATCGCTCTATTCAATGCGTCGGACGAATATCACAAGTCCGTTTTCAAGTTTTTGAAATCGTATAAAGGAAGTTTAAAAACTACCTGGCCCGTGATTACAGAAGTAGTTTATCTACTCTCTTTTTCCGTCTCCGCTCAGTCCGATTTTTTAGAATGGATAGAAAGAGGAGGCGTTCAAATATCCGAAATTGCTGTCAGAGATTTAAAATATATTAAAAATAGAATGCAGAAATATTCGGACCTACCGATGGATTTGACGTATGCTTCCCTCATGTGCTTGGCGGAACGTGAGGAAATCTCCAAAATCGTCAGCATCGATTCGGATTTTTCCATTTATAGAACGATAAAAGGAAAATATTTAACGAATCTATTGAAGGATTAACAGTCGGCTCAGACCCGCAAGCAACTCCTTCCAAATCGGCGTCTATCGAATCAATTTCTCCACATAAGGCAGAACATTCTTAGCCACTATCTTATGACCTTTAGCGGTCGGGTGGATTCCGTCGCTTTGGTTTAGGCTTCGGTCCCCCGCTACACCTACCAAAAGGAAAGGCATGAGATCCACCTTTTCCGATTTAGCCACTCGAGGAAATATCGCCCGAAACTCCTTCACATATTTGGGCCCCATATTCGGAAAGGTCTGCATCCCGATTAAAAGAATCTTAATGGAAGGATATTTAGCCCTCACTCTACGTATGATTTCCCTTAAATTCTCTTCCGTAACTTGAGTGGATACTCCTCTCATGGAATCGTTTGCGCCCAATTCCAAAACGAACGCATCGAATCTGCCGTTCAATACCCAATCTAACCTGGCGAGCCCTCCGGATGTGGTGTCCCCGCTCACTCCCGCGTTTACGTATTCCAGATCGGGCACCTTCTTCTTTAGTTCTTCAGATACCAAGGAAACGAATCCCTCTTCCGGACCGTCCAGTCCGTAACCCGCGGTCAGACTATCTCCCAAATACAGGATCCTTTTTCCGCCCTTCTCCGTTTCGGACTGATTCAAGTTTCCCTCCTTGGGTTTCTTTTCCTCCTCCCCGCATTGTAGGAGAAAAATACAAAGAAGAATAAAGGCAAGTTCGGGGATTCGGCGAATATAAAGGTTCATAATCTCCTCTTAGAACTCCCGCAAACCCTAAGGGTCCTAGAAATTCCGGGCTCTAAGTTCTGCTTTACGGATCCGCATACGACTAGGAAGTAGTACGTATGTTTAAACGGCTTCTTCTTATCGCCTTTCTAATCGTTTTCGGTCTATTCTCTTTCCATTGGCTTACGCATTACAGAAGCGAACTCCAGGCCCAGGAAATCCAGGACGGAATGCTTCGTCAAGCCGAGGAGATTACCGCGAAATTGAGTCCGGAAGAATTGGTCGGACAGGTCATCCATGTGGCGATTCCGGGAACCGTCTTAGATCCGATCGCGGCAAAAGAAATCGATACGATCAAACCGGGCGGAGTGATTCTATTCGGTAGAAATCTGGGATCCGCCTCCGAAATCAAGAGTCTGAACGATTCAATGCAAAATCGCAGTTTGGAAGTCGCCGGGCTTCCCCTTCTCATCTCTGTGGACCAAGAAGGAGGAAGAGTCATTCGGGTAAAAGACGGAGTCACTCAATTTCCGGGAGCCATGGCCTTAGGGCAAACCAAGGATGCCGATTTGGCGAGAAAGGTGGGTTTCGTTACTTCCTACCAACTTCGTAAGCTAGGATTGAATTTTCTGTTCGCTCCCGATCTGGACATCAATAATAATCCGGATAATCCTGTCATCAATACCCGTTCTCTAGGAAGCAATTTGGAAACCGTCTTGAATGCGGGGATCGCTTACGAAGAAGGAGCGAGAGCCGGAGGTTCTATCCCCGTTATCAAACATTTCCCAGGTCACGGGGATACGAACGTGGATAGTCATTTAGGACTTCCTAAAATAGAGAAAACCCTGGAAGAATTGAAAGAATTCGAACTCATTCCGTTTCGTAAAGCCATAGAAAACGGAGCCGATGCGGTTATGAGCGCGCATATCGTGTATCCTAAAATCGATCCTAACTTTCCGGCTACTCTTTCTCCTCGTATTCTCCAGGATATCCTACGTAAGGATTTGCAATATAAGGGGCTTATCGTCACCGACGCGATGGAAATGGACGCCATCGACGAACATTATCAAAAGGACGATCCAGGAGTTCTCGCATTATTAGCGGGAGCGGATATTATCCTTATGACTAGCTGGGGCAAGACGACCGAGTCCATGAAAGATCAAATTTTGGCCGCTTACAAAAAAGGAACATTACAAAGAGACGGCAAGGACGTCCTTAAAGAAGCCGTCAAGCGCCAAATCCTTCATAAACTCAAGTACGGAATCGTATGGGAATTCGTCTCGACCGATAAGAAAGGAAGAGCTGCAACCGCATTCCCTAAGGAAATCCCTGAGTCTTTAAAAGAATATTATAATAATCAAGACAAGCAGAGAGACGTCCGATTTGCGGAATGGAATATCGATACCTTAAACGAACAGGTAAGTCGCAAGGCCGTTGTCGCTTTTCCCCAGAGTTTCCGGACGGATGCTATTGGAGCTAAAGATACTCTATTTGCTTTAAAAGGACCCGAGTTTACGGAAGAATTGCGCAAACGATCCATTACGAATCTGGAATTGACGGAGCTTCGAAAAAAATTGGATAAGAAAGAAGGAAAGCGCGTGGTCCTAAGCTCTCTTACTCAATTGGAGCTGGACTTAGGTGCTTCCCTTGCCAGAAAATATCCGAATATCGAGTTCGTTCTTTTGCATTACGGAACCCCTTTTCTGCAACTCTCCCACTTGGAAAATCTGAAAATCCTATTCTCTTTTTCCCCCACCTTAGAATCCAAAAGAGCCTTGGTGTATTCGGTTCTGGAGAGAAAGGAAGAGATTCCGTTCGTAGACCTGATTCTGAAACCGCTGCAACATAAGGCCGCGACAATCGAATCGGACAAAACCGCACAAAGCGGAAAGGTCGATTGAGCCAAAACCCTCATATTGTTCGAAAGACTAATACGGGTGGTATTTACGTACATTATCCTTTTTGCGTACATAAATGCAGCTATTGCGATTTCTATTCGGAGGGAATCGGTCTAGAGCCTTCTCCTCTGGAAGGGAAATTATTCTCCAGATATAAGGAAGAATTTTCCGCGAGATTGGGAGCCTTTCCCGAATTAAAAAGGAAGGAATTCGATACGATCTTTTTCGGAGGAGGCACTCCTTCCAAGGCCTCGCCCGAAAGATATGCGGATTTGATTCGATTCTTAAAATCGAATATTCTATTTTCGGAAAATTCGGAAATCAGTCTAGAATGCAACCCGGAGGACATTACCGAAGACTATCTGACTTCCTTATACCAGGCGGGAGTGAATCGGGTCCATGTGGGAATCCAATCCTTTCTTCCTAGAAATCTGAAATTCCTGGATCGGTATTACGATCCGGATACTTATCCCAGAATCCTCGAAACTCTTTCCCACTCACCCATACGCAATTTCGGTGCCGATCTGATCTTCGGGCTTCCCGGGCAGAATGAATCTGAATTTTACGAAGACGCAGAATCCGTATTGAAAGCGGGTGTCTCGCATATCAGCATCTATGCCTTAACCGTGGAAAAGGGAACCGAATACAGCCGCAAAGTATCTTCCGGAATCTCCCAAGCTCCTTCCGAGGAAATGCAGGAGTCCGTTCTGAAGAATTTACCTTCTTTTCTGGAATCCAAAGGTTTCGAACAATACGAGGTGTCCAATTATTCCAAACCCGGAATGTTCTCGCGTCATAATATGAAATACTGGACCTACGAATATTATATGGGAATCGGCCCGGGAGCTCACGGCTTTTTGCCGGGAGGAAGATATTCCAACCCCAGAAACACTTCGACATATTTAAAAAGATTGGAGACGGAAAAATATGAAACTTCCGACCCTTTCGAAGAACTCTTAGTTTCCCTGTTTAGAATCTTCCTTCCCGTGGATCTAAGCGGTTTTTTTGATATATTAGGCGATCGTAAAGAAGGCCTGATGGGCAAATTGAGAAAAAAATCCGAAGAAGGGAAATGCTCCATGGACGGGACCATATTCCGCTGGAACAAGGAGTCAGTCCTTTTTCTGGACTCCGAGATCCTGGATCTGGCTACGGAAGAGTAAAAAGTCCCCCCCTTTTGTATTTTAGAGATTCAATCTATTCTAAACTTTTCGATCAGACGAGAAAGTTGCTCGGAAAGACTCAGCATCTCTTCGGAGAATGACGTAAGATCGTCCGCTCCTCCAGCTATATCCTGAGTTCCTTCCGAGATACTCACGATGGTTTTCGTGATTTCGTTCGTGGCATTCTTCTGCTCCGCGACCGCTTCGGAGATCTGCATACTGAAGTTCATCAGAGTAGTGGAACTTTTTCCGATCCTTCCGGTATTCTCTTCTTGTTCCTTAACTGAAATTAGGACCTTGTTTGCGGAAGTCTCGAATTCGTTTACACTATGCCTGAGGCGCTTCAGTATCTGAGCCGCCTCCTGAACCTTGGCGTTTCCATTCATCACCGCATCGTTAGTGGAATCCACGAGTCCGCCGATTTCCTGAACGCTCGTGGAAGTTTGAGAAGCAAGTTTTCCGATTTCTTCCGCGACAACCGCAAAGCCTTTTCCCGCCTCACCCGCTCTCGCGGCCTCGATAGCCGCATTCAATGCGAGCAAATTGGTCTTTTCGGAAATTTCGGTAATGATGGAGAGAATCTCGGTAATCCTGGATGCGCTTTCTCCGATTTCTCCCATCGCGGAAGTGGAAGCTTCCATGGCGCCTTCTCCCGTTATCGCTTGCTTCTTGGATTCCACCGCAAGATTTACGAGACCTTGCATTTCTCCATTGATATTCACGATTTGTTCCCGCAATCTGACCACGTTTCCGTCGATTTCTCTCGTATTCTCCACGGCTTGTTCCATGGATTTTCCCACATTCTGAGCTGAAGCGGCCAATTCTTCCACTGCTGCGGAGGATTCTTCCGCGGCGGATGCTTGGGTTTGGGCGACGTCCGAAAAATTCCGGGAAGAAACCGCCATCTCTTCCGATTTGGAGCTCAATCGTTTAGAGGAGGAACGCATCTCGGTAACGACGCCTAAAATATTGGATCTCATCTGATCCATCGAGGATAATAAGGTTCCGATCTCATCCTGATTCGCGTAATCGCTTTTGACCAGGAGATTTCCCTTCGCGATTTCATCGGAAAAACCGATCGCTTTCAAAAGACCAGAGCTTACCAATCGATCGAAAATAAGATTCAAGGCGATCAAAACCAAAGCCAAGGTAATCAAGGCGGAAACCGCGGATTGAAGAATGATGCTTCCTATATTTTCATAATATACGGAATTGGGAATGGATACGAGAAGGGTCCAAAACTTAGGATCCTTTCCTATATGGAATGGAAAGTAAAAATTCGTATGACCGTCGGATTCGAGAACGAATCTCTTGCCAGCTTTGCTGAATTCCAGATATTTTTTCAACTCCGCTTCGTCCGGAATTTTCTTACCTAATAATTCGTGATTGTTTCCGTTGATCGCATACAGACCGTCCGGAGAGATAAAGGCTAGAAATCCCTTGCCTCGAAAAGGTTTCTTGCTTCCTAATTTTTCCTGCAAGGATTTGAGATCTATATCCAAACCCGCAGCTCCGTAGAATTTCTTATCCAGGCTGATAGGAGTGACGAGAGAAATCATGAGCGTATCCTTTCCGCTCGCAACATAATTGATAGGACCCACCACCGCCATTTGGTTGGTCCTTTTTGCGACTTGATAATAATCCCCGGAACCATCCGTATTATCGAAATCCCGTAAAGGTTCCAATTCTATCTTATCAATTGCCTTGGCCCTATTCAGATAAGGGATGAATCTACCACTCGCGTCATGTCCCCTTGTATTCCGATATGCGTAATCCTTTCCGTCGTACGCGTTCGGTTCGTAGCAGACCCACATAGCGAAATAGTCCTGGTTTCTCTTCAGAATTTCCTCGATGGTCTGAATCACCTGTTCTCTAGGAGGAGAAGCGTACATCAAAGGAAATCTGAATCCCCGGATCAAACCCATTAGAGTATTGAGCTGCTCCATGATTTCATAGGACCAACGTTCGGCCGTAACGTCGGAACTCTGCTCCACTTCTTCCCTTAGATTGCTATAGGATGAATAGGAATTGAAAGCCGCGAGTACGGAAAACGCGGCGAATAGTATCAAGGAGATATACAGGGAAATCCTGAACCGAATACTCATTTTGCAAACTTAGGCAAGAGTCGGTTTTTGGTAAAAACTTTTTGAAAAAACGAGCTCCGGAAACCGAATCTTTCGAATCCGATTATGTTACCTAATTCGAAAAAATTCGGGAAAGATTTCGGTCGAAAAGCTCGTCATCCTACCTTGAATTTTCCGATCAGATTGGCGAGCTGTTCCGATTGTCCGTGCATATCGCCGGAGAAGCTAGTAAGATCGTTCGCTCCTCCCGCAATCTCCTGGGTTCCTTCGGAAATGCTCACGATGGTTTTCGTGATTTCCTCCGTCGCCCTACGTTGCTCGCCTACGGCCTCTTCTATCTGCAAACTGAAAGTCATAAGACTATTTGCGTTTTGCGCTATTTCTCTCGTATTATCCTCTTGGGTTCGAACGGAAACGAGTACTGCCTTGGCGGATCGATCGAATTCGTCCACTCTATCCTTAATCCTTTTCAATACCTCGGAAGCCTCTCCCATTTTGGTATTTCCGTCGAGGACAGCGTTGTTCGTGGAATTTACAAGACCGGAGATTTCTTGTACGCTCGTGGAAGTCTGAGAGGCAAGTTTTCCGATCTCTTCGGCCACAACCGCAAACCCTTTACCCGCCTCGCCCGCTCTCGCCGCCTCGATAGCTGCATTCAATGCCAGGAGGTTCGTTTTCTCCGAAATCTCGGTAATCAAGGAAAGTATCTCGTTGATTCTGGAAGCGCTATCTCCGATCGCTCCCATCGCTTGGTTGGAAGTGCTCATTGCGGTTTCTCCCGTAACGGCCTCATCCTTCGAGGCGACTGCAAGACTTACCAATCCTTGCATCTCGTCGTTGATACTTGCGATTTGTTCCTTCAATCTTACAACGTTACCGTCGATTTCTCTCATACTAGAAACCGCCTTTTCCATGGATTTTCCCACGTTCTGGGCAGAGGCGGCTAATTCTTCTACCGCTGCGGAACATTCTTCCGCGGCGGAAGCCTGAGTTTGGGCCACGTCGGAAAAATTCTGGGAAGAAACCGCCATCTTTTCGGCGGTTCCCGTAAGCTGGGATGTCGAAACCCCTATTTCGCGGACCACATTAAATAAATGTTCTCTCATCGTATTCATGGCGGAGAGTAACGCACCGATCTCGTCTTTTCTTCGGTAGTCTGCGGAGGCCAAAAGATTTCCTTTCGCAATCTCTTCGGAGAAGCCGATAGCGGTGAGAAGTCCCGCTGAAATCAATCTTTGGAAAATAAAATGCAATACTACTACGATCATAAGCACAATAACTAAGGAAGAAATCGCATTTTGTCCTACAACTCCGAGCAATTCATCCGCGAAAATCTTATCCGGAATGCTTATCTGCATCACCCATTGTTTTTGGCCCTTGCCAATCTTAAAAGGGAAGAAATGATGGGTAAAACCTTCGGACTCGTATGTGAATCTTTCGCTTCCCTCCGCTTTTTCCAGGACAAGCTTCCATTCATTCTCGTCCGGAATCTTCTTACCTACAAGATTCGGATTACCTCCGTTTGCCGCATAGAGGCCCTTAGGAGAAATCAAAGCCAGATAACCCTGCCCTCGAAACGGTTTGATCCCGCCTAGACTTTCCTGCAATTGCGCGGTGGTGATATCCATACCGAGTACACCCCAGAATTTTCCGTGGTTACTTACGGGAACGCAAAGAGAGATCATTTGAACGATCTTTCCTCCCGCCGGATAATCGTAAGGATCCGTCACTAGAGGCTCCATTGTCTTCTTGGGTACCTGATAGAAATCGGCGGAGCTATCCGTGTTTTCGTAATTGATGGAGGGCTCGATTACCGCCTCTCCGTTTTCCTTTACGGAATGTACATAAGTCACGAATCTCCCTGTCGCATCGTGACCCTTAGTATTTCTATATTGGGCATCCGCTCCGTCGAAAGCATCGGGTTCGTATACTGTCCACATGCCGAACCATTTCGGATTCCTGCGTAGAATCTCCTGCATCGTATCGACGACTTCCTGTCTTTTCGGATTCGAGAAAATCAGAAGCATACGGAATCCGCGGGTCATCCCCATCGCATTATCCAAATAATCCTTTACTTCGAATGTGTAACGTTCCGCGCTTAGAGCTGAGCCGACTTCTATCTCCGAATGAAGGCTTCGGTACGACAGAACGGAATTGATGGCAGTCAGAACCGTAAAACCTAAGAATAAGACCAAGGAAAGATAAAGTGAAATTCTCGTTCGAATACTCATAGGCCGAGAATTTAAATCGAGAATAGGGAATTTAGGAACAAAAAAAAGTTCTTCGAAACAGAAATGTAAGAATCTACTCACAGAAACGCGTAACTTACTTTCTTTTCCGCCCCAAACTTTCCAAAAATGGGAACGTTCTGTAACCTAAATGTAATAATTAATTTATAAATATGGAAAGGCCCTTGAAAATGAAAAGGACCCTGAGTAGACATAAGAAATTCGTTTACAAAACGGTTTAAACGGATCTATATCGGAGAGCGATCTGACCGGTACGAGCGATCTCCAAGATTCCGTATTTTTGCATCATCTCTATGAAATGATTCACCTGTCTCGTATTTCCGGAGAATTCGATAGTCAGGGAAGTTTTGGTCAAATCCGCGATTCTCGCCTCGAAAACGTCGCAAATAGAAATGATTTCGGTGCGGTTTACGTCGTCGCTTTTTACCACGACTAGAATCAATTCTCTGCTGATGCAGTCGTGATAAGCTAAATCTTCTACCTCGATTACGTCCGGCAATTTTAGAAGCTGGCGTTTTACCTGCTCTACCACTCCGTCGTCCCCTTTGACGACTATAACCATGCTGGAAACTTCCGCGTTATCGGTTACTCCAACCGCGATAGAATCTATATTATAGCTACGTCTCGTAAAGAGTCCCGATACATGGCTCATGACCCCGGGATGGTTATTTACTAAAATCTTAAGTATATGTTTCATTTTTTACCGGCCCGGATTGCGTCGGAAAATTCGATCATGTCTTTCTGGGACTTGCCTGCAGGAATCATCGGGAAAACTTTCTCTTCCGCAGGGATCATCACTTCCAATAATCTGGCTTCGTCATTTTCCAAAAAGGCGTCGATAGCCGCGTCCACTTCTCCCTTGCTGGAAATCCTCTGTCCTTTGATGGAATAGGCTTCCGCCAATTTCACGAAATCAGGATTATAATTCCATTCCGATTCGGAGAATCTTTCCTCGTAGAAAAGTTCCTGCCACTGGCGAACCATACCTAAAAAGTTATTATTGAAGATAAGTACCTTAACTCCCTTCTTATACATTGCAATCGTAGCGAGTTCCTGTATATTCATCTGAATGGAACCGTCTCCGGAAACGCAGATCACCGTATCCTTGGGATTTCCGAATTTAGCTCCGATCGCAGCAGGCAAGCCGTATCCCATCGTTCCTAGTCCCCCGGAAGTCAACCAACGATTAGGTTCGTCGAAAAGATAATATTGCGCGGCCCACATCTGATGTTGACCCACATCCGTGGATACGATCGCCTTTCCTTTACTTTTTTCGAATAATCTTTTCAGGAAAGCCTGGGGTTTGATAGTATCCGTATTGTCGTCGAAGTCCAGCGGATGGGATTTCTTTAGGCCGTCCAGTAGGGAGACCCATTCCTTGCGATCCGCCGGCTTCACTTTAGGGATTAGAGCCTGCAATACTTGCTTCAGATCTCCGTGCAATAGATGATCCACGGAAACTCTCTTATTGAACTCCGCGGTATCTATATCTATATGAGCGCGAACGGCATTCTCCGCGAATTCTCCCGGTTTAGCGACCCGATCGTCGAATCTAGCACCTAAATTTAGAATATAATCACATTCTAATACTGCTTTGTTGGCATAGGCGGTTCCGTGCATACCCAACATTCCCACGGAAAGAGGATGAGTTCCCGGAAAACTACCGATCCCCATAAGAGTGGTCGTCACGGGAATATTTCCCTTCTCGGCTAACTCTTTGATTTCCTTGGCGGCATTCGCGTTTATCGCACCTCCCCCTACATATAGTAAGGGACGCTTCGCTTGGTTTAGAGCCGCGGCAAAGGATTCCAGATCTCCACCGATCTTCGGCTTTTCGTAATGTCTAGGATTGATTTTCAGCTGACCCGCTTTTCTAACGTCCGTGAGTTCCGTTTGCACGTCCTTGGGAAAATCCAGAAGCACAGGTCCCGGTCTCCCTCCCAAAGCGATCAGAGTCGCTTCTTGAAAATGACGGGCTAAATCGTCGGCGGATTTGATAAGTGCATTGTATTTGGTGATAGGTATGGTGATACCGTAAATATCCGCCTCTTGGAAAGCGTCCGTGCCGATCGTGTTCGTAGCCACCTGACCGGTAATGGCAAGGATCGGGACCGAATCCAATTTGGCATCGGTTAGACCGGTAACGAGGTTGGTAGCTCCCGGGCCGGAAGTCGCAATGCAAACTCCCAGTTTTCCTGTCGAACGAGCGTAACCTTCCGCCATGTGAATGGCACCTTGTTCGTGTCTGACTAGGATATGTTTGATCTTCT
>NZ_AKWX02000003.1 GCF_000306115.2 Leptospira wolffii serovar Khorat str. Khorat-H2 | reverse complement strand
CTCCTGCTCCTCTGAAGGGGGGAAGTCTCCCCTTCGCAAAAGCCGCATTTGCGTCTTTTGCTACCCCCTCTCCGGGGGAATTTACTCCTTCGAAACCCCGGACCCACGTTTGCTTTCATATCAAAATATTATTTATCATAAGTAAGTAATGTAAGGGTTGAAATCTGATCAAAATTTGAATCAGTCCAGATTCCAAGATCCTTCTCTATATTCCTAAAAATGAGTTGTTTCGCACAGTTTTCTTCCCGAGATGTCCCCGAGTTAAGAGATAAATCACAGTTCGTTGATATTATCATGGCCATGGCCGAAATGAAAAAAAAATTATATTATGCATTCTAATCTCCTCTACTGGACGCCGTGATAATGACGCTCAATACTAACGTATAGAATACCCTCCAATGAATCTTCACTTAAACCTTAACTTCCTGTTATAAACACCCATCTGGAATAATCGTTCCGGTCGGGCCATCGAATAAATTACATTCTCCAACGTTGATTGTTCCAGGGGTAGTGATGAATGCACCGTCGTTAATCGTGCTGCTAAAATCAAAATTAGGAAAGTTGAATAACTCCCCGCCAATATCGGCAACGAGACGATACGAACCTGATTTATTTGTATCAATCCCATACTGCAGGGTGGTTCCGGAGGAATTTACCGAAAATACACCATCTTGGATATAAAATACTGCGTTTCCAATATCGGATCGATTTCGAATCTGGATCTTTGCGTTCGTTCCAGATAAAAGCATGACAAGACAACCTTCGCAGCCACTTGGAGAATGTTCTCCACAATCTATCATCTCAAACCCAAGAATAAGAATGATCAATATTTTAAGTGATTTCATAAATACCCGTTCAAAACATCATATAATACACTTTGTAAGAATGCGCCCGGATAAACTTCTTTATATAGAAGTTGATAATCAATTATGTATTGCTCTTTTTTTTCTGAAATAGAATATTCAGAACTGCAATGGCTTAAGAAAAAGCAGATTAGCAAATGCAAAAGAAGCTTGATTGTTATTTTCATTGCGAACCCGGCCGATTGGATGGGGGGTCAAGGCACGGTATATGCGCCTCACCTTATTTATTGCACTTTAGGGCTATGATCGTGACCCTTTGGTCAAATTCGACCTTATTAATCACTCCACTTTCTAAATCAAAACTAGCTAAAATTAACTCTTGATCACAAGACATAGAAGATCTCCCCCTTTGATCACAATTTAGTAATGATAGAGCCCAAAAGCAAATTGTAAAAAAAATTCTCCAATCCATTAAATGCACCATTCAATATCCTTTATTAAAGTTTGACCAGTTAATTAATTGATTATAAAATTCATCCGATATGAATTTATTATAATTCATCCATCTTATAAGCATTGCGGTTTGTTGATATCCGATATACCCTGCGGATAAATCAGCTTCAATCTCTTTCCCTCCGCCGAAATATTTGAAAATGCCACCGCCCTCACCATTGATGGATCCTTCTCTAGTTCGGTTTTGAATGATATGTTTCCGCTCATGCAATACGTGTGCATAAGTATCCTTTCCAGTCGCAAATGAAGTTACATATCCTCTCGTTTCTCCATAATATCGTTTACTCATAAGATGATTTGCATAAAACGAATTCCTTATGATAGCCCCACCCGGAACTCTTTCTACAGTCGGCATAGGTTTTCCTTCCATGGGATTCAAAATGGAACTGGCACCATAGTCTATCCCGCCGGAAGCATATCCCGAAAAGAAAGCGGAAGGATTATACAATAATTGCTTACCATTGGTGACCAAACCATACGTGACACCTGCAACTCCCCATCCTAAAGGTCCTAGTGCGACCGCTCCAATAAATTGCACAGCATTTCCGGCACCTTTTCCAAAATCACTCCATCTATCCCCACTCACAAAGAAAGCCCT
>NZ_AKWX02000002.1 GCF_000306115.2 Leptospira wolffii serovar Khorat str. Khorat-H2 | reverse complement strand
AAATCCATCCTTGCCCAGCGTTTTTCAGATGAGGCGCATAGAGATGCAAGAGAAGGGCAATGCTTTGAAATTAATTTATATGAAGTATATTTCTCAAGCATATTCATGTATTTTACATTGAGAAAATGAGTTTAGCTTGGATGGCGTATAACGACCAAGGCTTGACGACGTTGGCGATTCCTGAGCCTCGAAGAGGCGTTAGGAACAGGCACGAGAATTGCTCTGCAATTCGAGTGACTGAGCCAATGTGCCGAAGGCCAAGCGAGAGTTGCGCAGCAATCTCGAAGCGCTGCGTCAGAGCCGATAGTTAGTCGCCGTTTTTTTGTTTTACCGCTATGGAAATAGTTTCAACAAGCTTATCTACATTCTTTTTTATTTGTTCTTTTGAATCGCTACGATTAGAGGATAGCAATTTGCTTGTCCTGTTTTTAGTAATGAATCCAATTTTCCCAGCTACTAGGAGAATATTCTTTTCTAAGCCTTCAATATTTTCTTTAAAATCTTCAGAGGTTATAATATGCAAGAATTCATTAATTTTTCGCCAATCTGATTTTTTTACTATTTCTTTATAGCTATCATGGAGATATGTTAAGTAATCAAGAGCAGAGACTTGCGCTTCCAACTCAAAAGCGAGTAGCGGATCGTCTTCAGCGATTTTACTCAGATTATCCACGAATAATTTATCTTCTGTTTCTTCATCGCTAATAAACATTGAATCAGCAATGTCAATAAACGACCCTACTGCAGTTTTTACAGAGAGAAGTGTATCAGGTAACAGTTCGGGGAATTTTTTTCCCAACTCGTCAATATAAATTTCTAGCAATAAGGTTTTTCTCTGAAATCTTATGATATCAAACCATACTTCGATTAAATATAGTAAAGCTTTTCTGAGAGCTCTCTTCTTTGATTGACGATCAAAAAAAAGATCCTTCATACTCCCTAGAATAACTCCTATCGCAAGAGTGATTAATGTTTGAAAAAATGTTGATTCCATATAAATTCGAAAAATGGCGACTAACGACGTTGGCTTGCCGACGTTGGCGACTCTGAGCCTCGAAGAGGCGTTAGAGCCAGGCGCGACCTTTTGCCAAGCAAAAGTCGTGACTGGAGCCAATGTGCCGAAGGCCAAGCAAGGGTTGCGAAGCAAGCCCGAAGCGATGCGGCAAGTTGGCAGTTAAGCGAAGTTACGCCTCAAACACGTTGCAATTTAATTCAATTTCACTACTTGGACGAAAGTCCAATAGTATGAAATTCCCTTATTCCAAAGTATCGCGCTCCCCTTTCGGGATTGGATAAAATGGAACCATAAGCTTCCGCAGGACGCTTAAATATCAAGATGCAATCCCTGGCGACGGCACCAGCTCGCATTGGGGAGCGCTAAAACTCTGAAAAATTTCCTATGTTTTAGAACCGAATCCGCACGCTTCCGAGCTTCTAAAAATAAAAAAACAAAATCCGGCGGAATTTCGCTTAACGACCAAGGCTTGACGACGTTTCGCGGGTGCGTTAGCACTTGGCACGAGTTTGCCCTGCAAACGAAGTGACAAAGCGAAATGTGCCGAAGGCCGAGCGAGAGTGCGAAGCATCTCGAAGCGATGCGTCAGAGCCGACAGTTAGGCGATGTGCTGAAATTATTAATTCAGAGCACTTCGTGAAGCAATGACTACAAATAGCAATTCAAACATTGCTAAAATTGACAAAGTCGTATCCGTATCGGAATCGATAATCAGAATCGTAATACCATTTAGAAATCTTGGTACGACCAAGAAAACAATTGAATAAACTTTGTATTTAGCATTAGACAAATAAAGAACAATTGCAGTTAAAATATTGATAATTCCAAAAGCAGGATAAGCAATTGAACTACTAATCTTTTTAACCGAGTCACCAAGATAATACTTGGCTATCCAATGTTGTCATGCAGTGATCCTGCCATAAAATGATCCCATATGCAATAGTAGCGAAACAAATAGATAGTCTATATTTATTGGCTATTTCATTATAAATAAGAAAAGTATTAAAAC
>NZ_AKWX02000001.1 GCF_000306115.2 Leptospira wolffii serovar Khorat str. Khorat-H2 | reverse complement strand
GAGCGCGATACTTTGGAATAAGGGAATTTAATACTATTGGACTTTCGTCCAAGTAGTGAAATTGAATTAAATTGCAGTGTGTTTGAGGCGTAACTTCGCTTAACTGCCAACTTGCCGCATCGCTTCGGGCTTGCTTCGCAACCCTTGCTTGGCCTTCGGCACATTTTGCTTCTGTCACTCGCCTTGCAGGGCAAGTCTCGTGCCATTGCAAAACGTCGGCAAGCCAACGTCGTTAAGCGAAATTCCGCCGGATTTTGTTTTTTTATTTTTGTAAGCTCGGAGGCGTGCGGATTTGGTTCTAAAACATAGATAATTTTTCAGAGTGTAAGCGCTCCCCAATGCGAGCTGGTGCCGTCGCCAGGGATTGCATCTTGATATTTAAGCGTCCTGCGGAAGCTTATGGTTCCATTTTATCCAATCCCGAAAGGGGAGCGCGATACTTTGGAATAAGGGAATTTAATACTATTGGACTTTCGTCCAAGTAGTGAAATTGAATTAAATTGCAGTGTGTTTGAGGCGTAACTTCGCTTAACTGCCAACTTGCCGCATCGCTTCGGGCTTGCTTCGCAACCCTTGCTTGGCCTTCGGCACATTTTGCTTCTGTCACTCGCCTTGCAGGGCAAGTCTCGTGCCATTGCAAAACGTCGGCAAGCCAACGTCGTTAGCCGCAATGATTCTCGATACTTAGCCAGTATAATGAATAAAAAACGCCAAAAAGATTTAGAGTATTCGTTTTTACCAGAGGACTATTTAAAAAGAGCATTTCATTGTCTGAAAACTGGTAAAAGAGATCATATGTTCTATGCTGCCTTTGAGCTTCGCTGTGGAATTGAAGCTCGTTTACGCGAGCATATATCCAATATGGCTAATGTAGCTAAGCACATCAAAAAGGGCTGGCAAATTGCCATACTTGGGAAGGAGATTGAGAGAGTCTTTTCAAATATAGATAAGGTTTCTATTCTTATAATTGAACTCGATGACGGATACGAACCCTTGAGACTACTATATACCCCTGTGTCTAGGAGATTACAAGAAATAGGTAAAAGATTGGGCGATTATCTTCATGTGCAGAAAATTGAGCATAGTATCAAAGATCCATGGTGGAAGGAAATGAAGGATTTGTTAATAGAAGGAGGTGAACATTTGCTTATAGCAAATGCGGGAACTCTATTGTGTCCGCCTCTTTTTAACCCAGTTACATTAGAGGGTCAGTTTTCTGCCCGAGTTACTATAAAGGAAGGAAAGAGAATTAGTTTAAGGCTTAAAAAAGGAAAGATTGCGAAAAATAACATTCGAATTGAAGAGCTAAGTTTTCAAGAGATGTTGTCAATTTATCAAAATCAAAAAAGACCATTTAAATCTTTATGAGAAGCAAGAATCACTGCGGCTAACTATCGGCTTGGCGTTACGCTTCGGGATGCTTGCGCACCCTCGCTCCAGGCTTCGCCACATTTCGCTTTGTCACTCGCCTTGCAAAGCAAGTCTCGCGCCAAGTCCTTCGGACTCGCGAAACGTCGTCAAGCCTTGGTCGTTAAGCGAAATTCCGCCGGATTTTGTTTTTTATTTTTCGAAGCTCGGAAGCGTGTAGATTTGGTTCTAAAACATAGGTAATTTTTCAGAGTTTAAGCGCTCCCCAATGGAGGCTGGTGCCGTCGGCATGATGTGCATCTTGGTATTTGAGCGTCCTGCGGAAGTTTATGGTTCCATTTTATCCAATCCCGAAAGGGGAGCGCGATACTTTGGACTAGTGAATTTGGATGCTATTGGACTTTCGTCCAAGTAGTGAAATTGAATTAAATTGCAATGTGTTTGAGGCGTAACTTCGCTTAACTGCCAACTTGCCGCATCGCTTCGGGCTTGCTCCGCAGCCCTTGCTTGGCCTTCGGCACATTGGCTCCAGTCACGACTTTTGCTTGGCAAAAGGTCGCACCTGGCTCTAACGCCTCTTCGAGGCTCAGAGTCGCCAACGTCGGCAAGCCAACGTCGTTAAGCGAAATTCCGCCGGATTTTGTTTTTTTATTTTTTTGAAGCTCGGAGGCGTGCGGATTTGGTTCTAAAACATAGATAATTTTTCAGAGTGTAAGCGCTCCCCAATGCGAGCTGGTGCCGTCGCCAGGGATTGCATCTTGATATTTAAGCGTCCTGCGGAAGCTTATGGTTCCATTTTATCCAATCCCGAAAGGGGAGCGCGATACTTTGGAATAAGGGAATTTAATACTATTGGACTTTCGTCCAAGTAGTGAAATTGAATTAAATTGCAGTGTGTTTGAGGCGTAACTTCGCTTAACTGCCAACTTGCCGCATCGCTTCGGGCTTGCTTCGCAACCCTTGCTTGGCCTTCGGCACATTTTGCTTCTGTCACTCGCCTTGCAGGGCAAGTCTCGTGCCATTGCAAAACGTCGGCAAGCCAACGTCGTTAGACGCAATGCCCATCAACTTTTATGATAGACCTAAATTCAATTTTAAACAACCTGCTTAGCAATTTTATTTGGGCACTTCTTTTAGTAATTGGAGGCCCTGTGCTCTATATCATAAGAAAAGGCTTTCAAAAAAAGAATGATGCAAACGCGAATATAGAAAAGGAAATAAATGTCGAATATGCTGAGACGGATCTTCAGCAAGAATATTCATCAATACATTTTTCCGTATCCGAATTAGAATTGGCTAGATTAAATTCGCTCAATTCATCAAAAGTTAAAACTGCAGACCCTCTAATTTTAGAAGGTAAGAGAGAAGTTTTCATCACAGATTCTAAAACTAATAAAATAGAGAAAATGCAAACGGAAAGAATAGAAATAAAATCTAATCTACCTCCAGATAGATACTTTTCTCTATATGTGGATTCGAAGCGATATTTTGATGTCTCCCCTCGATTTTCTATAGTTGAGATAAATAATATTCAGGACTATATGAAAATCGAAAATAGTGCACAACTTTTTCCCGTTAAAATACAATTGATTTGGTATGCTAGCGCGCTAAGGTTTAGCTTTACTATTGGATTTGATGAAAAAAATCTTTTTCCCATTGAGGATTGCATTTCGGCTAATGAGTTTCTTTTGGCCTTTTATACGGGGAAAATATTAACATTAAAAGAAAAAGATAGTTCTAATGAGATCCCTTTTAACATAGAAGAAGCCAGAAAAGAACTCTCTGAAAAAGTTGCTAATAATATAACGTATATAAAAAAGAATTTAGCATCCTTTCAGATTATTCAATCGCTTAGAAAAAATCTGTTTAAAAAGATACACGGATTCAGACCATCCTTGTCGGAATACGAACAAGACATCTGCGAGAAATTAAGTTCATATTATGATAATAGTGGGTTTAGGCGTAAAACGTTAAAACTTTCTTACCAATTGGAAAGAAAGAATTTAATTTTGCTTCTCAAGCCGAATTTATTTCGAAGAAATATTGGAGAATTACTTTTAAAGCCTGAAAAATCTATTAAGAATATTCCTTTTTTAGAAGGAACAATTAGATTGGAAGGACAAAGTATTCATTCTTCAAAGAATAAAATTAATAATAAAGTATTATTAATTTTTCTATTATTGATTATGCCTTTTAAAAAAGCATTTAAAGTTAATATAAATTCAATCTCTGATTCATTGGTTGTCGAAAAATTCGAAATGATAAGTTATATGAATTAAAAGTGTGGGCACTGCGTCTAACTATCGGCTCTGACGCAGCGCTGCGGGATGCTTCGCACCCTTGCTTGGCCTTCGGCACATTTCGCTTTGTCACTCGTCTTGCAGGGCAAGCCTCGCGCCAAGTGCTTACGCACTCGCGAAACGTCGTCAAGCCTTGGTCGTTATGCGACATTGTTTGAAAAAATCAGATGACAGAAAATTTTTATAAAAAATATACAGAGTATCATTTCCACCCAGCTATTTACGATATGATTGAAGTAGTTGTTTATGAAAGAATAGATGGAGGCTTTGATGTATATTTATCAGAGGAAGTAAATTCCGTTCCTGAATTCGAAGAGTCCCGCATAGACCAGTATCATATTTTTGTCGGTACAATTGATAGCGAAGATGAATTTGAAGACTTATATAAACGTAAAATAAAAAATATAATTGGAAATAGATACGAGCAAATAACTTTTTACAAAGAAAGTAAATCGAGAAAGATTTGTGGAAAAGTCTACGACGAATTGAAAAAAGCCGGTTGTTCTCATATGTCTATCCGATCAGATGAAACTGGTGATTATAGTATATATATTCGTAGAAAAGATATTGAATTTGCAGAATGTATTGTTCAATCCAATCTATTATAAGTTAAGACTGAGCTGCAAAAGATTTACTTAGGTTAAATTTAAACAACGTCGCATAACTATCGGTGCTTCCGCATCGCTGCGGGATCGCTTCGCGCCCCTTGCTTGGGCTGCGCCACATTTCGCTTTGTCACTCGCCTTGCTGGGCAAGTCTCGTGCCAAGTCCTTCGGACTCGCGAAACGTCGGAACACCTTGGTCGTTAGGCGAAATGCTGGAAGTTCATTTTGAAGAATAGATATTTATATAGATACATCAGCTTTGAAAAATTTGATGACTTAGTTCAAACAAAATCTCTGCATTTCGTTCGTCCTGAAGTTTGGGAAGATAAGCATGAGGGCTATAATTTTCCAAAAATTAAAAACCACAAGTGGGCAAAATGAAATAAGAAAAATACTAGAGACATATCCGAATACTTTAGCTAAAGGAATATTTATAGATTTAGCATTACACTTTGAAGGAATATTTTTTGCTCAATCTTGGTCTATGAATGGTGAGAGCGAAGCAATGTGGAATTCTTATAGCTCTAATAACCAAGCCATTAGAATTGCTGTTTCCGAATATAAAATCAGAGAAATAAAAAGTGTAAATCTGTTATATGTGGATTATCAAAGTGAAATCAATTTAAATGCAGAATTGAATAAAATAGGGATTAGTAAAAATAGGACTGATTTTGAGAAAATATATACGCTAAAACGTATGCCATTTTCTTATGAACAAGAAGTTCGTTTAATATTTAAAAAATCCGAAGTTATCAATGAAGGAAGTCCAGCGGAAATAAAATTATTTAAAAGTGCGTTGGCGGGCACTGAACACGAACACTTATTGAAAAGTTTTAGCCCAGATTGGCATAAGGTTGATATATCGTATATTGAAAGTTTTATTGAGAATGTTCAAACTCACCCAAAGTCAGATGATACTTTTAATAGAAAAATAAAGGAATATTGTGATTCCAATAATCTTAAGTTTATCGGAAAGTACGATCTTTACGAACCGATTGTATAAGTCCCCAGCACTTCGCCTAACTTACGGCTCTGACGCTACGCTTCGAGATTGCTTACGCAACTCTCGCTCGGCCTTCGGCACATTGGCTCAGTCACTCGAATTGCAAAGCAATTCTCATGCCTGTCTTCGCTTCGCTCAGCTCGCCAACGTCGTCAAGCCTTGGCCGTTAGGCGAAATATACAGGGATATAAATGAGGAACGATTTTTCTCAAACTATTAAAAAGAAGCTATCCGATCGCGCTGGGAACAAATGCTCAAATCCGGAATGCCGAAGAGCAACTGTCGGTCCGGCAAGTGAAAACGATAAAATAATCAATATCGGCGTCGCTAGCCATATAACCGCAGCATCACCAGGTGGGCCGAGATTCGACAAAACTCTCACTGAACTAGAAAGATCCAGTTATAAAAATGGCATCTGGCTATGCCAGAATTGCGCAAAGATTATTGATAGCGACTTAGACAAACACACAGTTGAACTAATACAAAGTTGGAAGCAGGGTGCCGAAGATGAGGCGTCAGAATATGTGAATGGTCGATTAAGCAATGTTAACGCGTTAAAGAAAGACATAATTGAATTTAGTCTTATAAGACTTGATTCATCGTTAAAAGGATGGAAAGAGACAGATGAGCTTATTGATAACTATCCGAAGATTTATCCCGAATTTCATCAAGTTTTTCGACGTTATGAATTTGCCGATATTGATCCTATATTCGATATATCTTTAATTAACAACATAGATAATGGAATTACTATATCTTCAATCGGTGTCATAATTGATTGTACAATATCTCATATTGCAGGATTTGGTGAAAGTGAAGCTTATGAGCTCGATATAAAGGCAAGTTATTCTGTAGATATCGGTTCGGTTGATGACAAAATATATACTCTATTGGAAGATCAAAAAAATCATCCCGAAAAGTATCAAGGTAGATTGATCAAAATCTTAGACCACGAGAATCTGCCCGATGAATATCGAGGTTCGATCCAGCGGATTGCTTCTAATCTTAATATTAAATTTTCAACGAGTTTACAAAAACCTATGTACATTAACGGAAACTCAGCAGTAAGAATAACTTTGCAGCTGAAGAACTATAATATTTGGCATGAGGGAATACTTCACCTATTTATTAAGACTAACAAAGGCTATTACTATTCGAAACCCG